>NZ_JAMYSZ010000013.1:0-188129 GCF_040322215.1 Mesorhizobium sp. M0184 | reverse complement strand
ACGGGTTTCCGGTCCTTATTGGCTACAAACCAAGCCGGTAGAGGGGGGGGGCGGCCCTTCAAACCTACACCGCCTAAAACGCCCGACCGGCAATCCCCCACACCACCGGCGGGCCATCCCCGCCGCTCTTGTTTTTTGCATGGCGGAAGAACGCCTGCTTCAAGCCGCCTTTGCTTCTGCTTCATGGAGCGCGAAAGAGCGCCCGTCCGCGTCGAAAATATGCAGGTCGCCGGCGTCCGCCGTCAGCCGCAGCGTCGCCCCGCGCTTGACCTCGACATTGCCCGGCAGCTTGGTCACCAGCGGCAGGTCGGCGCGGCCGATGTCGACATAGACGAGCTGGACCTCGCCGAGCTGCTCGACGTAATCGACCGTCCCTTCGAACAAATAGTCGGCGCCGGTGGCAATCATCAGATCCTCCGGCCGCACCCCGAAGCTCACCGCAGCGCCTTTCGCCGAGGCAGGCGTTGCGATCGGCACCGTCGCCTTGCGGCCGCCAACATGGCTGACGACCGTCGGGTTGCCGGTCTTGTCGATCGTCGCCGGCAGGATGTTCATCGCCGGCGAGCCGATGAACTGGGCGACGAACAGATTGCCGGGCCGCTTGTAGAGCTCCATCGGCGTGCCGACCTGTTCGATATGGCCTTCCTTCAGCACCACGATGCGGTCGGCCAGCGTCATCGCCTCGACCTGGTCGTGGGTGACGTAGATCATCGTTGTGGCCGGCATCGACTCCTTGAGCTTGGCGATCTCGATGCGGGTGGCGACGCGCAGCGCCGCGTCGAGGTTGGATAGCGGCTCGTCGAACAGGAAGACCTTGGGATTGCGCACGATGGCGCGACCGATGGCGACGCGCTGGCGCTGGCCGCCCGACATCGCCTTGGGCAGGCGGTCGAGATATTTGGTCAGCTGCAGGATCTCGGCCGCCTGGCGCACCCGCTTGTCGATCTCGGCCTTGCTTTCCTTGCCGATCTTCATCGAGAAGGCCATGTTGTCGTAGACGGTCATGTGCGGATAAAGCGCATAGGACTGGAACACCATGGCGATGCCGCGCTTTGACGGCGGCACGTCGTTGACGATCTCGCCGTCGATCTTGAGCTCGCCCGATGTGATCTCCTCCAGCCCGGCGATGCAGCGCAGCAAGGTCGACTTGCCGCAACCAGACGGACCGACGAAGACGATGAATTCGCCCGACTTTATGTCGAGGTCGACGCCGTGCAGAATGTTGAGATTGCCATATGATTTCCTCACTTGCCTTAGCGTGACATCGGCCATGGTACCCTCCAGTTCTTCCTTGAATTCAGTCGATACGCCCGAACCAGGCGCCGTAGCCGCCGAGGCGGATAGTGCCGGCGCCAGTCTGTCCCGAAAACCCGTGTCCCGGCAAGGGCTGCAATGAGCGGCCGCCAAGATCGACTTCGGCCGGCTTTGCTCCGAGATTGAAGGCGCAGACGATCTGCTCGTTGCCTTCACGGCGGGTGAAGGCGACGGTGTCGCCCTCGCTTTCGATGAACTCGATATCACCCTTGGCCAGTGCCGGATGAGCGCGGCGGAAAGCCAGGAAGCGCCGGTAGTGCTCGAGCAGCGAGCCGTCGTCGCCTTGCTGCACATTGACGGCTTGCGCAAGGTGCTTGCTGGGCACCGGCAGCCAGGGCTTTGCCGTCGAGAAGCCGCCATTGCGGGCAGCGCCGTCCCAAACCATCGGCGTACGGCAGCCGTCGCGTCCCTTGAATTCGGGCCAGAAGCGGATGCCGTATGGGTCCTGCAGATCCTCGAAGCTGAGCTCGGCCTCGCTGAGCCCGAGCTCCTCGCCCTGATAGATACAGACCGAGCCGCGCAACGACATCAGCAGCGCCGAGATGACCTTGAGGTAGGCGGTCGGGTCGGGCTCGCCGGCTGCCCAGCGCGAGGCGGGACGCATCACGTCATGGTTGGAGAAGGCCCAGCACGACCAGCCGTCGCTGGCCACCTTGCCGAAGGTTTCCAGCACCGAGCGTACCTTTGCCGCGCTGATCTTCTCCGGCGCCAGGAAGTCGAAGGAGTAACACATATGCACGCGCTTGCCGCCGGCCGTATAGGCCGCCACCACTTCCAGCCCACGCTGCGAATCGCCGACCTCGCCAACCGCGGCCGTCGCCGGGTATTCGTCGAGCAAGGCGC
The DNA here is from genome assembly GCF_040322215.1 of Mesorhizobium sp. M0184. Taxonomy (NCBI): domain Bacteria; kingdom Pseudomonadati; phylum Pseudomonadota; class Alphaproteobacteria; order Hyphomicrobiales; family Phyllobacteriaceae; genus Mesorhizobium; species Mesorhizobium sp. M0184. The sequence goes on along the minus strand of NZ_JAMYSZ010000013.1, from coordinate 185,972 downwards.
GGAAGCGTTCGAGGAAGCCGAGGTTTTCAGGCCGGCTCTTGTCGTAGAGATGGTCCTGGTAGTTGTAGGGGTTGACGGCCGGCGCCGTCTGGTCGTTGCGCTGCTCGGGCGGCAGCGGCGGATTGTCTTCCAAGCCTTGGCTGTGGAAATAGAAATTGATGGTATCGAGGCGGAAGCCGTCGACGCCGCGCTCCAGCCAGAAGCGGGTGACGTCGAGCAGCGCGTCCTGGACCGCGCGGCTGTGGAAATTGAGGTCGGGCTGCTCGGCCAGGAAATTATGCAGGTAATATTGCTGGCGGCTGGTGTCCCACTGCCAGGCCGAGCCGCCGAAGATCGACAGCCAGTTATTGGGCGGCGTGCCGTCCGGCTTGGCATCCGCCCAGACATACCAGTCGGCTTTTGGATTGCTCCGGCTCGACCGGCTTTCCTTGAACCAGGGATGGATGTCGGCGGTGTGCGACAGCACCTCGTCGATCATCACCTTGAGGCCAAGCCGGTGCGCCTCTGCGGTCAGCGCGTCGAAGTCGGCCAGCGTGCCGAACATCGGATCGACGTCGCAATAATCCGACACGTCGTAGCCAAAATCCTTCATCGGCGATTTGAAGAATGGCGAGATCCAGATGGCGTCGACACCGAGCGAGGCGATGTAGGCCAGCCGGCCGATCATGCCCCTGAGGTCGCCGATGCCGTCGCCGTTCGAATCCTGATAGCTGCGCGGGTAGATCTGGTAGATCACGGCACCTCGCCACCAGTCGCGATCTATAGCGAGATCTGGCTTCGGGGTGGCCTTCAAAGCGGATTGCATGATCTCAACCTCCTTTCACCGAGCCGGCAAGCAGCCCGCGGACGAAATAGCGCTGCAGCGAGAAGAACACGATCAGCGGCACGATGATGGTGACGAAGGCCGATGTCGTCAGGATCTCCCAGTCGCCGCCGCGCGAGCCGAGCAACGCATTGAGCTTGGCGGTAAGCACGATCTGGTCGCCCTCGGTACCAAGGAAAACCATCGCCACCAGCAGATCGTTCCACACCCAGAGAAACTGGAAGATGGCGAACGAGGCCAGCACCGGGAACGACAATGGCAGCACGATCTTGACGAAGATCTCGAAATCGCTGGCGCCGTCGATACGCGCCGACTCCATGATCTCGCGTGGCAGGCCGGCGATATAGCTCCTCAGAAGATAGATGGCGAAAGGCAGGCCGAAGCCGGTATGCGCCAGCCAGATGCCGAGATAGGTCTTCGACGGCACGCCGAAGAAGCTGCCGACGCCGTTATAGAGCTTCAACAGCGGGATCAGCGACATCTGCAGCGGCACGACCAGGAGGCCGATGATGACGGCGATGAGCAGGGCCCGGCCGGGAAAGCGCATCCAGGCCAGCGCGTAGGCGGCGAACGCGGCGATCAGGATTGGAATGACGGTCGCCGGAATGGTGACGGTCAGCGAGTTCATGAAGGAGCGGCCAATGCCTTCCGAAAACAGCACCGTGTCGTAATTGTCGGTGGTGAATTTCGGCGGCGCCGACGAGGCGTAATAGACACGCTGGCCGCGCTCGCCTTCGAAAGCCTTCGGCGAGGTCATGACGAAACTGCCGTCGGCATTGAGCTGCAGGGTCACGCCGTCGCCGAGATCGGCTGTCGTGCCGGCGGGATATTGCGTCGGCGCTGCCGATTTGACGCCGAAGGCGCTGATGTTGCGGGCCGGACCGTCGCCGAAAATATTGCCTTGCAGAACGAACTTGCCGTCCTTCTCGACCTGCGCCGACGCGGGCGGCAGCCGTCCGGCTTCCGTCTGGCTGGAACTGGTGAACGAGTTCCACCAGCCCGAAGCGATGATCTGATCCTTGTCGCGCAGCGACGAGACCAGAATGCCGAGCGTCGGGATCGTCCAGATCGCAACGAAGATGAAGACGGCGATATGGACGCCGAAACGGCTGACAAAGGACTTTCCGGTCGACGCGGCCATCTCAATGTCCTTCCGTCTCTTTGTTCGCCTGGCGGATGTTCCAGACCATGATCGGAATGACCGCGATCATGATGATGATAGCGATGGTGGCGCCGCGGCCGAAATCGCCGCCGCCGCGGAACATCCAGTCGAACATCAGATTGGCCAACACCTGGCTGTTCCACTGGCCGTTGGTCATGGTCAGCACGATGTCGAAAACCTTCAGCACCAGGATGGTGATGGTGGTCCAGACCACGGCGATGGTGCCCCAGATCTGCGGCACCATGATCTTCCAGAAGATCTGGAAAGGGTTGGCGCCGTCGATGACGGCGGCTTCCAGCGTCTCTTCCGGAATGCCGCGCAAGGCCGACGACAGGATGACCATGGCAAAGCCGGTCTGGATCCAGATCAGGATGACCATCAGGAAGAAGTTGTTCCAGAACGGCAGCGAGATCCAGACCTGCGGCTGGCCGCCGAAATACTGGATGATGGCGTTGAGCAGACCGATCTGCGTCTGCCCGTCGCCGCGATATTCGTAGATGAATTTCCAGATGACGCTGGCGCCGACGAACGAGATCGCCAGCGGCAGGAAGATCAGGCTCTTGGCGATGGTGCCCCACCAGATCTTGTCGGTGAGCACGGCGATGATCAGCCCGAGGAAGGTGCAGGCGGCCGGCACCACCGCCAGCCAGATGATGTTGTTGAGGATCGAGTTGCGGAACTCGCGGTCGCCGAACGCCCATTGATAGTTGGCCAAGCCGACGAAATGGGCGCCGCCGCGATCGAGGAACGACAGCCTCAGTGTCTCCACCACCGGGTAGATCAGGTAGATGGTGAGGATGATCATCGCCGGGCCGACGAACAGCCAGGGTCGGATCACCCCCTGCCGGCGCAGATTGTTAATCGCCGCCTTGCCGGAAACGCCGCGCGCCGGAAAGATCGTGTCGAGTGCCTTGTTGGCGCCCCAGAAATAGGCGACGCAGCCGCCCACGCCGATGATGATGACGAATATCGCCGAAAAAATCTGAGCCGCCATGGGTCCCTCCCCCTGCGCACGGATCCGCCAGTCGAGAATGGCTTTTGGCGACGGGATCATGCGCCGATTCAGTTGTCTGGAGCGCGACCAGCCGGAAAGCAGGTCACTGGGCGCGCGTCATGCCGGAATGCGTTGTGCTCACGACAATCGACGCGACGCCAACACCGGATAAGGTCCGGGCCGTTTGAGGCCCGGACCACATCACATTGGGAACTCAAGCCGGCCGCTTACTTGATCGCGTCCCAGCTTTTCTGGATGTCAGTGGCGACGTCCTGGGCGGACTTGCCGCCGACCAGGTCGATCATGCCGGTCCAGAACGCACCGGCGCCGATCTTGCCCGGCATCAGGTCGGACCCGTCGAAGCGGAAGGTCGAGGCGTTGGCCAGGATCTCGCCCTGCTTCTTCAGCGCGTCGCTAGCATAGGCGTCCTTGTTGACCGACTTGAACGGCGTCACGAAGCCGCCCTGTGCCATCCAGATCTCATGAGCGAGCGGCAGCTTCAGGAATTCGATGAACGCGCGGGCACTCTTGCTATCTTTAGTGATCATGGCCAGCGTGCCGGCGCCGAGCACCGGAGTGCCGAGCTCGGGCTTGGAGGCGTAGGGCGGGTAATAGAAGAAGTCGGCATCCTCGCCGATCTTGGTGCCTTGCGGGAAGAAGGTCGGGATGAACGATGCCTGGTGGTGCAGATAGCATTTCGGCGGCACCGAGAAGAGGCCCTTCGGGCTGTCACGGAAATCGGTCGCCGCAACCGCCTTGGCGCCGCCCTCGACCATCTTGTCGTCGGTCGCGATCTTGCCGAAAATGTCGATGGCGTTGACCACTGCCGGATCGTTGAACGGAATTTCGTTCTTAACCCATTTGTCGTAGGTCTCGGGCGTCTGGGTGCGCAGCATGATGTCTTCGACCCAGTCGGTCGCCGGCCAGCCGGTGGCGCCGCCCGAACCAAGCCCGATGCACCATGGCGTGCCGCCGTCGGCGATGATCTTCTTTTCGAGCTCGGCAAGCTCTTCCTGCGTCTTCGGCACCTTGTAGCCCGCTTCCTCGAAATTGTCCGGCGAGTACCAGACCAGCGACTTCACGTCGGCCTTATACGGAAAGGCGAAGAAGCCGGGCTTGCCGTCCTTGTCCTTGAACGTGCCGAGGTCGACCCAGGATTGGCCGGCGCCGTAATTGTCCTTGACCCAGTTGGCCGTGTCGTCGCCGAGCGGCGTCAAAAGGCCCTTCGATGCCAGATCCTGGATCAGGCCCGGCTGCGGCAGCACGGCAATGTTGGGCGGGCTGCCGGCCTGCGTGTCGATGACGATCTGCTGCTCGTAATTCTCCGACGAGGAGTACTTGATCTCGGCGCCGGTGGCTTCGGAGAAGTAATCGAGGACGGTGCGGATAAGCCCTTCGTCCTCGCCGCGCCACGGTCCGAAGATCGTCAGCGTCTCGCCCTTGAGGTCGACTTTCTTGAGCTCTTCGTAGTTCGCCCAGTTGAAACGGGGATCTTCGCCCGGCTTGAACTTCAATTCGGCTTGCGCCGGCATGGCGAGCGCAAGCGTGGCAAACGCAGCGCCCAGCAGAAGCATTTTCTTCATCGGTATTCCCTCCCAGTGGTGACAAACACCGAACGAAACCTCCATTCCGTCCGCCGGCGCTGCAGGACTGTGACTCAGTCGGAAAGGAACTGCAACCTTTCGTAGAGTCTTCCAAAGCGCTTTGGTGATTTTGATCTCGCCACTGAATTGATCGCGAGTCAAGAGGAAGTCAAGCTAATCGATTTAATTTCTGCGGTCGAGTGCCAGCGAAAGTGCGCTGCAGCACAGTTTTCTGGCGGTGCAGCAGCAAATTCGGCTTCAAACCGGTCCGAACCGTGCGTATGGTCAGTGCGCTCGGCAACGCGGTTCGTAGCAGCCAGCTCGATTCAGATTAAAAGCGCTTTGAGGTTTGGAGGCCTCCGGTGAACCTCAAGCAGCTCTCCCATGTGCTGGCGCTTTCGCAGACCACGGTCAGCCGCGCATTGAACGGCTACCCGGAAGTCAACGAGGAAACGCGCCGGCGGGTGGTCGATGCCGCCAAGCGTCACGGCTATCGCCCCAATCCGAGCGCCCGCCGGCTGGCGACCGGCAAGACCGGCATGATCGGCTATGTGCTGCCGACGGGGACGACCGTCGACATCGACCCGCATTTCGTCGAGTTCCTGTCCGGCCTCGGCGACTATGCGCGTTCGCACGAGCTCGACCTGGTGCTGTCACCGGCCGATGCCGACGACCAGGAGACGACGTACCGCCGCATTGTCGCCAACCGGCAGGTCGACGCGGTCTATATCTCGTCGCCGAGGCCGGCCGACCGGCGGGTGGCGCTGGTCAATACGCTCGGCATTCCTTTCATCGTCCATGGCCGCAGCGAAGGCTTCGATTTCGACTATCCGTTCACCGACATCGACAATGAGGGCGCCTTCCACGAGGCGGCGCGGCTACTCGTTCAGCTCGGTCATAGGCGTCTGGCGCTGATCAATGGCGACGATCGCGAGACCTTCGCCATCCATCGCGAGCGCGGCGTGCGCCGCGCGCTTGCGGCGAGCGGCCTGGTGCTTCGTGATCAGCATGTCTGTTCGCTCACCATGACCGAGGAGAACGGCTACCGCGCCGCCCGGCGCTTGCTGGAACAAAGCGACGCGCCGACGGCGATCGCCTGCTCCAGCCTGATCATGGCGCTCGGCGTGGTGCGCGCGGTGCGCGATCTCGGCCTGACCATTCCGGGCGACCTGTCGCTGATCGCCCATGACGACGTCTTTCCCTGGCTGAAGCCGGAAAATTTTTCGGTGCCATTGTCGACGACGCGTTCGTCGATCCGCCTCGCCGGCGCGCGCATCGCCGAACGGCTGGCGGCGCGGATTTCCGGCCTGGAGGAGGGCGCTCGCGGCGAAGTCTGGCCGGTCGACCTGGTGGTCAGGGGATCGGTCGCCGGCGCGCCGGCCTAGAGGCAATCACTCTGAACGGCCGAGGTCGACTCTTGGCGGCTGTTGGCCAGCACCAGCGAGTGCGTCCTGGTCTCAGGCCGCGGATTTGAGGTGATCGATGAAGGCGCGCAGCTTCGGCAGGACTTGGCGCTTGCCGGGATGATAAAGGAAGACACCCGGCGTCGTCGTGGCGACGCTGTCCAGCACCGACTGGAGTTTTCCTTCGGCTATCAGACCTTCGGCGAGTGGTCGCGGTGTCTGCGCCAGCCCAACGCCCCGCATCGCAGCCCCGACCAATGTCGAATAGTCGTGCGCAATCAGCGGGCCTGAGACGACCGCTTCGATTGCGCCGTTGCCGTCGATGAAGGACCAGGGCGCGATAGCGCCATTCGAGCGGCGCAAGCGTAAGCAGGCATGGTGGCGCAAGTCGTCGACACGCTCGGGACGGCCGTAGCGCTCGAGATAGTCAGGGCTGCCGACGACCACGAACGAGAACGGCGGGGTCAGCCGCACCGCGACCATGTCGGCGGCGATGAGCTGGCCGAGGCGGATACCGGCATCGAACCCGCCGGTCGCCAGATCGACCATCTGGTCGCTCACGGCGATCTCCAGTTCGATCTCAGGATAGGCTTGGCAGAACGACGCGAGCAGCGGCTCCAGCATCAGCGGCACGATGGCGCGGGGCACAGACAGGCGCAGCAGACCGGTCGGCCGCTGGCCGATATCGCGGGCAGCCTCGCCGGCCGCGACGATCTCCTCGAATGCAGGGCCGGCCCGGTCGAGGAATCGCTGGCCAGGCTCGGTTAAACCAACGCTCCGCGTCGTGCGGACGAACAGCGGCGTGCCCAGGCGGGCTTCCAGCGCGCGCACCGCTTGGCTCACGGCGGATGGCGTCACGCCGAGATCGGCGGCGGCACGGCGGAAGTTACGGCGCCTGGCGACGGCCAGGAACGCCTCGATGCCCTCCAGCGCACCATGTCGGACTGTGTAGTTCTGCTTCATAGGTTGTTGTGATTACACCGGATAGTCGAATTGCGGTAGCGGGCTTAAAGCCGCGTGAATCAACTGTTGAGAGAAGGCCAAATGTCCACGGAAATGGTGTTCCAAACCCATCTTGCTCTCGGCTATGTCGCGTGGCTGCTTTGCTTCGGCGCGTACGGTTTGCCGTGGCTCAGGTCGATGGACCGGGTCGCGGCGCAACGCGCCATCGCCACGCTGCACAGCTTCCGCTTCTTCGGGCTCGTCTTCATGGTTCCAGGTGTCGTAAGCCCCAATCTGCCCACCGACTTCGCCGTATTCGCCGCCTACGGCGATTTCGCGACTGGCGTGCTGGCCATGCTGGCGCTGCTCACGGTGAGGATACGCCCGCTCTTCTGGCCGTTGGTCGTCGCCTTCAATGTCGCAGGGACGGTCGACCTCATCGTCGACTATTACCACGCCATTCAGATCGGCCTTCCTGCACGCGCAGGCGAACTGGGCGCCACCTACGCGATCCCGATCATCTACGTACCGCTGCTGATGATAACGCACATCGCCGCATTCTATTTTCTGCTACGTCCTCAGCAAAACGCGACTTGAGCGGGCTATTCCTTCGCCGCCTCGGCCGCCTTGGTATTCAGCAGGCCAAAGCCGAAATCATTGTCCCGCCCCTTCGCGCCGAGATCCCTTGCGGTGACGGCAAGTGCTTTCTCGACCCAGTCGGCCGAACGGTCGGGTGCGGCATGGAACAGGTTGGCGACGGCGCCGGTCACGATCGCTGCGGCGAAGGACGTCCCGGTCACCACGTCCGAGCCGGCGCCGCTCGGCGCCACCATCTCGACGCCGGGAGCGGAGATGAAGACATAGGCGCCGCGATTGGCCTGCGGCATCAGCCCGTCCTTGGCATCGGTGGCCGTCACCGCCATCACGCCGTCGAAGGCGGCCGGATAACCATAGGGCGCCTTCGGTCCGTTATTGCCGGCGGCCGCAACCAGCACGATGCCAAACGCGCGCGCATTGCGGCAGGCGATGCCGAGCAGGTCGTTCTTCGGACCGACGAAGCTCATATTGATGATGCGGACATCCTGCTTCGCCGCCCAGTCGAGCGCCGAAAGGATGACGTCCATGGTCGACTTGCCGCCCTCGAAGGCGCGGGCGTGATAGATCCTGGCACCCGCGCCATGCCTTTGAACGCGCCGGTGCCGGCAATCAGTCCATCGACCGAAGTGCCGTGGTCGCGCGCCTTGATCGGCACGTCGGGCATGGCATCGAACTGCCCGGCGATGACGCCGGAGAGCGCCGGATTGCCGTCATCGATGCCGGTGTCGATGACGCCGACGCGCACATTCTCGCCGCTGGCTTTGTCGGCATCGAGCGCAATGCGCTCGAACGCATAATTGACGATGCTGGCCGCCTGCTGCAGCGAGTAGACGTGGTTGGCCTCACGCCGCAAAGTACGGCCGTCGGCGGCAAGTTGCGCCAGCACGACGCCGACCGGGCGGCCATCGGGAATGCCGAAGCGCACCAGCGTGTTGCCGAGCAGCCGCGACTGCCGCTGCGAGCGTATCTCGAGGCCGAACGAGGCCGCGATCTGCTGGACCGCGCCGGCATCGCCATTGACCGTGACCAGCACCTCGTCGGGCACGAAATCGCCGATCACGGCGCGCGGCGGCTCGGTTGCGACAAGATCGGTGGGTGCTACGACCGGACCGCCCGGCGCGGCAGCCTGTATTGCCGGCGCGACGGCGGGTGGGGTTGCAGTATTGCCAGGAGGTATAGGCGCCTCGGTGACTACGGCAGGATTGGGGAACAGGTCGAAAATCAAGTCCGGAAGAAACACCGCGCCCGTTATTCCAGGAGCCAGCGCTTTGCCGCCATCCTTCACGGCGCCGCCATCCTTGGCGCAGTCGGCGTTGGCAGCATTTCCCCGGTTCAGGCAGTCGATCTCAGCCTGGGTGAGGTTCGGGTCATTGGTCTGCGCCATTGCGGACGCGGCGAAGATTGTCATCGCTGCCGTCAATCGAATGACCGCCTTAGCCGCCATCAGCCGGTTTCCTTCCCTCCAGCGCAGCTTCGGTGAAAGGCTGGGCGGCAATAAGGCCAAGCAGCTTCTGATAGTCGGCGGCGGTCTTGGCCGGAACGCCGAGGCGGAAGACACCGTCGGCGGTCGGCCCGCCGGCGATCTTCAACTGGTTCTGGTCGAGAAAAGCGATGATGTCGGACAGCTTCGCATCCGGTTTGAACTTCACAAGGGCAAACGGCATTTTGGCCAGATCGTCCTCCGATCCGGCAATCTCGAAATCGCCACCTCTGTTGCCGGTCTGCACAAAGGATTGCGCTACGACCAGGGCCAGCAGCACCGCGGCCGCGGCCCAGGCGACGCCGGCGGGCACCGCCATGAAGCGGCTCCAGGCTTGCGCCAGCCAGGACGATGCCGCAGGCGCGCGGGACGGGCCGGCCTCGGCGTCGAGCGCCTTGGCAAAGCGGCTGAGCGCATCGGCCGGCGGGCGGATTGCCTCGTTTGCGGCAGCGGTGCCGGAGAATTCGGCCTCGGCCTCGCCTAGTGCGGCCATCGCCGCCGGATCGCTCGCCAGCCATTCCTCGATGGCTTCGAGCTCGGTGCCCTCCAGCGAGCCGTTCAGATAAAACGGCAGCAGCATTTCCATTTCGTCGCGGCGTGACATTTTTTCAGCGGCGCTCATGGCCACCCCCTGTCGTAACCGGCGGCCTTGAGGGCTTCGCCGAGTTTCTTGCGGGCGTAGAACATCCTGGTCTTGACGGTTGCGACCGGGATGCCGAGTACCTCGCCGATCTCGCTCACCGATTGCCCGTGATAATAGGCAAGGTCGATCACCGTGCGGTGCTCTTCCGGCATGGCATCGATAAAGCGTCGCAAGGCGGCGGCCTTGTCTTCCTTCATCGTCACGACTTCCGGCGTGTCGGCGCCGTCGGCGACCTGGGCCGCGTCATCGTCGTCGATCCAGTCTTCCTTCTTCTTGCGCAGCAGGGACAGCGCCTTGAAGCGGGCAATGCCGAGCAGCCATGTCGAGACCTCCGAGCGCCCCTCGAAGGCCGGTGCCTGCCGCCAGAGTTCGAGGAACACCTCGTTCGCGATATCGTCGGCCATCAGTTCCGATCCCGTCTGGCGTGCCACGAAGCGGTAGACCCGCGCGTGGTGGCGCATGAACAGGAGCCGCACGGCGGCACGGTCGCCTTTCGCGACCCGCTCGACAAGCGCGCGATCGGTCTCCGCGGCCGTCATCGCCGGTCGAGCCGCCTGGCTCCTGCCTGCTCTGTCGCTGATCGGCCCAAAAAGGTTCACCGCATCCGCCCGTATATTTGCGGAGGCTAACTGAAGAGCGGGAGCGTTGCCAGAGGGAGAAGAGGGCGCGCGCTCAGCTCAGGAACGGCTTTGCCTTCATTGTCGCCGGCACCGGCACGCCGAGGCGCGCAAGCACCGTCGGCGCGAGCTGCAGCTGATCGAGCAGCGTATTGGCTTCCGGACCCTCGCCGGATCCGAAGTAGTAAAGTGCGAAATCCTGCATCTCCTCGTCGTGGCCGCCATGATGGCCGCGATCGGTCTGGCCATGATCGGCGGTGACGATCACCTCGTAGCCGGCTTCCCGCCAGCCTGGCAGAAAGCCGGCGAGCATGGCGTCCATTGCATAGACGGCATGATCCATCTCGTGGCAGTCATGGCCGAAGCGGTGGCCCATCGAGTCCAGAGTACAGCTGTGCAGGATGCCGTAGTCGATGCCGTAGCGCCTGGTCAGCATGGTCAACGTCGCGAACAGGTCGACGTCGCTCGGCGTCATCTGGTTCCTGGCATTGTAGCCGGTCATGGTGTGGAACCGGCCATGGCTGATCGGCCTGCCCGGCTGGTCGAACTCCATGTCCTCGACCAGGTCGAACGGATAGGCCCGGAAGAATTCGGACCAGTAGGAGTGGGTGACCGCACCGGTCTTGCCGCCGGCCCTGCTGACTTGGGAAAAGATGTCCGGCTGTTCGACCCGAAACCGGTTCTCGTTCGACAGGATACCGTGCACTTGGGGCGGCACGCCGGTGTGGATCGAGGCATAGCAGGATGCCGAGGTCGACGGCAGCACGGAGCGCATTTTCCATACGCGGGCTTCGCCTGATTGCACCCAGCCTTCGAGATTGCCCATCAGCCGTCGCCAGTTCCGGTAAGGCACGCCGTCGAGGATGATGAGCAATAGTTTTGTGTTGAGCGCCAAGGGCGCCTCCATGCGGCTTGATCGGAAAGTCAGGGCGGGCCTGCCGTTCAATCCACGCCCGGACAGGATCGTCGGGCGCAAAGGGCGGCCCGCTAGTTCCCCGCGCTGGCCATGCGCCGTCCCTTGATCGCTTTCTCTAGCCAGCCGATCTCCATTTCTGGCACCGACGATAGCAAAAGATCGGTGTAGGCATCGAAGGGTGGCGTCAGCACGGTGCTCTTGGCGCCGTAGCGCACCACTTCGCCGCGATACATCACGGCGATTGAATCGGCGATCGACTTGACCGTGGCCAGGTCGTGGGTGATGAACAGATAGGCGACGTTTTCCTCTTTCTGCAGCCCGAGGAGCAGCTCCAGTATGCCGTGGGCGACCAGCGGATCGAGCGCCGAGGTCACCTCGTCGCAGATGATCAGCTTCGGCTTTGCGGCGAGCGAGCGGGCGATGCAGACGCGCTGCTTCTGGCCGCCCGAAAGCTCGGCCGGATAGCGGTCGACATAGCCTTTGCCCATTTCGATCTTGTCGAGCAGTTCCGCGACACGGGCATCACGTTGCCTTCCGCGCAGACCGAAATAGAATTCCAGCGGCCGGCCGATGATGGTGCCGACCGTCTGGCGCGGGTTCATCGCCACGTCGGCCATCTGGTAGATCATCTGCAGTTGGCGAAGATCCTCTTTCGGCCGGTCGGCAAGCCGGTTGGCGAGCGGCCGTCCGTCGAAGGTGACGGTGCCTTGTTCGGGCGGCAAGAGGCCGGTGATGGCGCGCGCCAGTGTCGATTTGCCGGAGCCGGACTCGCCGACCACCGCCAGCGTCTGGCCGGGGAAAATATCGACCGAGACGTTCTTCAGCACCTTGATGTGACTGCGGCCATAGGCGGCGGTGATGTTCTTGACCGACAGGAACGGGCTCGTGCCAGGCTTCTGCTCCTGGTGTTCGATCTCATGCACCGAAACCAGCGCGTTGGTGTATTCCTGGCGCGGCTCCTTGATGATCTGGCGGGTGCCGCCCCATTCGACCAGCCGGCCGTGGCGCAGCACCATGATCTCGTCCGAGACCTGGGCGACGACGGCAAGGTCGTGAGTGATGTAGAGCGCCGCGACATGCGTGTCGCGGATGGCATCCTTGATCGCCGCCAAGACGTCGATCTGCGTCGTCACGTCGAGCGCCGTGGTCGGCTCGTCGAAGACGATCAGGTCGGGTTCCGAGCACAGCGCCATTGCCGTCATCACGCGCTGCAGCTGACCGCCCGAGACCTGGTGGGGGAAGCGCTCGCCGATGCTTTCGGGGTTCGGCAGGCTGAGCTTCTTGAACAGCGCCACGGCGCGCTTTTCGGCTTCGGCCCGCGTCGCCGTGCCGTGCAGGAGTGCTGCCTCGACCACCTGGTCCATCAGCCTGTGCGCCGGATTGAAGGCGGCTGCCGCCGATTGTGCGACATAGCAGACCTCGCGGCCGCGCAATTTGCGGAACCCTTCGTTGCCGCCCTTCAGGATGTCGCGGCCATTGAGGATGACCTCGCCGCCGGTGATGCGCACGCCGCCGCGGCCGTAGCCCATCGACGACAGGCCGATGGTCGATTTGCCGGCGCCGGACTCGCCGATCAATCCGAGCACCTTGCCCTTTTCGAGCGTCAGCGAGACATCGTGCACCAGCACGATGTTCTTCGGCGCCTCACCCGGCGGATATACCGTGGCCTCGATGCGCAGATTGCGGATGTCGAGCAGCACGCCGGACTTCGGTTGCCCGGGCTTCGGTTGCCCGGGCTTCGGTTGCTTGTCAGCCATTACCCGCGTCCTCCCTTCAGGCTTGTCGTGCGGTTGAGCACCCAGTCGGCGACGAGATTGACGGAAATCGCCAGCGCTGCGATCGCCGCCGCCGGAATGAGGGCGGCGCCTATGCCGAAGACGATACCATCCTTGTTTTCCTTGACCATGCCGCCCCAATCGGCGTCCGGCGGCTGTACGCCAAGCCCGAGGAAGGACAGCGTCGACAGGAACAGTACGGCATAGATGAAGCGCAGGCCGAGTTCCGAAACCAGCGGCGACAGCGCATTGGGCAGGATTTCCCGGAAGATGATCCAGCCGCTGCCTTCGCCGCGCAATTTGGCCGCCTCGACGTAGTCCATGACGTTGATGTCGACGGCGACCGCCCTCGACAGGCGGTAGACGCGGGTCGAGTCGAGAATGCCCATGACCAGGATCAGTGTCACGAGATTGGATGGCAGCACCGACAGCACGACAAGGGCCATGATCAGTGTCGGAATTGACATCAGGAGATCGACGAGACGCGACAGAAGCGTGTCGAACCAGCCGCCGAAAACCGCTGCCGAAAAGCCGAGGATGGCGCCGAGCGAGAAGGACAGCGCGGTCGCCAGCACCGCGATGAACAGGGTGATGCGGGCGCCGTAGATCATGCGCGACAACAGATCGCGGCCGAGATTGTCGGTGCCCAGCCAATGCGCCGCCGACATCGGTTCCCAAGGGACGTCACTGACGATCTCGGCATTGCCATGCGGCGCGATCCACGGCGCAAAAATTGCTGCCAGCACGAACAGCGCCGTCAGCACGATGCCGACCAATGCCGGGATGGGGATGCGTTTGATGACGAGCATACCCGCCCCCCTCATTTCGGATGTCTGAGGCGCGGATTGGCGACGATCGCTGCTATGTCCGCGATGATGTTCAGGCTGATGTAGACGGCGGCGAAGATCAGCCCGACCGCCTGCACCACCGGCACGTCACGCTTGGTGACGTGGTCGACGAGGTATTGGCCCATGCCTGGATAGACAAAGATAACTTCGACCACGACGACGCCGACGATCAGGTAAGCGAGATTGAGCATCACGACGTTGATGATCGGCGCAATGGCATTGGGGAAGGCATGCCTGCGGATGACCGCGAAGGCCGAAAGCCCCTTGAGTTCGGCGGTTTCGACATAGGCCGACTGCATGACATTGAGGATCGCGGCGCGCGTCATGCGCATCATATGGGCTAGCACCACCAGAGTCAGCGCCGCCGCCGGCAGTGCGATGGCCTGAATGCGTTCGCCGAAAGGCATCCCGTCATAGACAGTGGAAATGGCGGGAAACCATTGATGTTGCACCGCGAAGAAAAAGACGAGTACATAGCCGACGAAGAATTCCGGGAAGGACGTCGAGGCCAGCGCCAGTCCCGAGATCAGCTTGTCGACCCAGCCATTGCGGTAGCGCACCGCGATCAGCCCGAGGATGATCGCCAGCGGCACCGCGACGACCGCCGCCCAGAAGGCGAGGAACAGCGTGTTCCACAGCCTTCCCTTGATAGAGGTTGCGATATCCTGACCGCTCGACATAGCCGTGCCGAGATCACCGGTCAGAATGCCGCCGAGCCAGCGAAAATAACGGATGTAAGCGGGATCATTGAGGCCGAGCTGCTCGCGCAGATTGGCGAGCGACTCCGGTGTCGCCGATTGTCCGAGGATGGCTTGCGCGACGTCGCCGGGCAGGATCTGGGTGCCGGCGAAGATCAGGACCGAAACGGCCAACAGCAGCAGAATGCCCAGCGCAATGCGCTGGGCCACCAGTTTCACGATGGGTGAGGACATATCCGCAAGGCCGGGCTCAGGCTTCGAGCCAGCACTTCGCCAGAGCATATCCGTTCATCAACTCCTGATGCGGATCATCCACCCACCCGGCAACCTTGGCGCCCGTCGCGTCGATAAACTGATTGAACATCGGCAGGATCAGGCCGCCCTCGTCGCGCACCATCACAGCCATGTCGTGGTACATTGCCTTGCGCTTGGCCTCGTCGAGCTCGGCGCGAGCCGCCAGCACCATCTTGTCGAAATCCGGACGCTTGAACCGTGTGTCGTTCCAGTCGGCCGTCGACAGATAGGCAGTCGAGTACATCTGGTCCTGCGTCGAGCGTCCGCCCCAGTAGGAGGCGCAGAAGGGCTGCTTGTTCCAGACTTCCGACCAATAGCCGTCGCCCGGTTCGCGCTTGATCTCCAGCGTGATGCCGGCCTTGGCAGCACTCTGCTGGAACAGCTGTGCAGCATCGACGGCACCGGGGAAGGCGACGTCCGACGTCCGGAGCAGGACGGCACCGTCATGGCCCGACTTCTTGTAGTGGAACTTGGCCTTGTCGGGATCGTATTTGCGCTGCTCGATCTCGGTGAATAGCGGGTACGATGCATTGATCGGGAAGTCGTTGCCGAGCGAGCCATAGCCACGCAGCACCTTGTTCAGCATCTCCTCGCGGTCGATCGCCAGCTTCAACGCCATCCGCAAATCGTTGTTGTCGAACGGCGCGGTGTTGCAGTGCATGATGAAGACGTAGTGGCCGGGTCCCGAATGGTTGCGGATGGTGACGCCGGGCACGCGTTTGATCAGATCGACGATCTTCGGCTCGACGCGGTTGATCATGTGGACCTGGCCGCCCTGCAGGGCGGCCGTACGCGCCGTGGCGTCGTTGATGACGATGATCTCTATCTGGTCGGCATGGCCCATCTTGTCGCCCTGCCAATAATTGGCGAAGCGCTCGCCGCCATGGCGCACGCCGGGCTCGTTGGTGGTGACCTTGTAAGGACCCGCCGAGATGCCGGCATCGGCCTTGTCCTTGCCGCCATTCGGCTGAATGATCAGGTGATAGTCGCTAAGCAGGTAGGGCAGGTCGGCATTCGGCTCCTTCAGCGTCAGCACCACTTCCTTGCCGCTGGCCTTGATGCTCTCGATGCCTTTCATGTAACCGAGCGCACCGGACTTTGACTTCTCGTCCGAATGGCGTTCGAGGGTGGCGGCCACGTCCTCTGCGGTCACCTTCTTGCCGTTGTGGAACTCGACGCCATCGCGGATCTTCAGCGTCCAGGTCTTGGCGTCGTCCGACGAGCCGATCTCCTCGGCGATGCGGTTCTCGAGCTTGCCTTCGGGAGACAGTTCGACGATCAGTTCGCCCCACATCTTGCCGAAGGCGAACGGCACCTGCGTCATAAACAGCGCCGGATCGAGGCTGTTGGTGGACTCGCCACCGACCAGGCCGGCCTTCAGCGTGCCGCCCTTGACCGGGCCTGCGGCACGCGCCGCGTTTGAAAGCAGCGAGTTGGCGAAGGTTGCGGTGACACCGAGCGCTGCCGCCCGGCCGAGAAAATCGCGACGGCTCAGCTTGCCGGACGCAACGCGCCGGCTGAGAAATTCCAGTTCGTTTGACATGTTGAGTTCCTCACTCTGTTGGTCCGACCTTATGGTCGTTTTTCTCATTTCTATCGGGAGAATAATGACCGTAAGGGAAAGCGGTAAGCAAGACCGAATGCGACATGCCGTGGCGTAAATCGTGCGTCGCAATTGGACCAATCGCTATAAGCGCTCAAAGCAGTGCGCGCGGGATTTTCTCCTCGAAGTTGCGCTCGAAGACGAGTTTCTCGCCTTCATAGGCTTCAATTCTGGCGCTAACCATGAAGCTTTGCGCGTCGGAGCGCATTTCGGCGAAGGTTTCGGTGCGCACCGACCATTCATTTCGCGACAGCGTCTGGGTCCAATGCGTCTTGCCCGACGCTGACAGCGGATTGTCGGGATGGATCGCCCATGTCTCTCTGGCGACGCTGCCATTGGCGAGGCCATGCTCCAGGTCGCGCACCTCACCGAAATCGTCGACGATGGAAAGCGTGATCATTCCGGTCTTTTCGTCGCGATCGACATGACGCTCGGAATTGGCGGCGCGGACCGTTTCGGTTGCCCAGGGCGTGGCGCTTTCGGGGGCGCGGAAGGTGACCTCATCGCTTGTCGCCGGCGGGCGCAGCGGCAGCATCAATGTCGCGGCCGACAATTCCAGCCGGACCGGCTCCGGCGACGGCCAGATCATCGGCCAATAGCTGTTGGAGATGGCAACGCGCAAGCGGTGGCCGGCCGGCGCGCGATAGGCGCATTGGTCGAGCACCACCCGGGCGCTGACGGTTTCGCCGGGCACCAGCGCTTCGGGAAATTCGTGCGAGTTGCGATGCGTCAGGTTGAGCACGCCGTAGGAAATCAGCTCCGATGCTCCGTCCGGGTGGACGTCGCACAGCCGAACCGCGATGTTCGCCTGGCGCCGGTCCGACGAGACCCTGACCACAACTTCGGGAGCACCGACAATGTCGACCGTTTCGGTCAGCACCGGCTGGTCGAAGCACACCGACAGCGCATCGTCGGGGCGCTGGTCACCCGGCAGTTCCGGGCCGAAGGTGAAGGGGAAATATTCGCCGCCGGCGAGGCCGCAGCTTTGCGGCGAAGCGACAAGAGTGTGGTTGCCTTCAGCGATAAGCTCAACCTCTTGCGTCTTGATGTTGGGTGACGGCCATTCCGATTCAGCGACCCAGCGGCCCGGGCGCTCGGGATGCCAGCGCGCCGGACGCACGCTGTCCATGACATAGGCGCGATAGGCGGGGTCGGCCTCGGCGCCGGTGTCGATGTCCTTCAGCCAGCGGTCCCACCAGCGCAACGCCTCCTGCAGGAAGCCGATGCGCGGTTCGGGCGCGGCGTAATGCGGGTATTTGTGGATCCACGGGCCGACGATGCCCTTGACCGGCGCCTCGATATTGACGGCGAGATGGGAAATCGTATTGCGATAGCCATCATGCCAGCCGCCGATCGACAGCACCGCGGCATGGATGGCGGAATAGTCCTCGCAGATCGAGCCGCGCTTCCAATAGGCATCGCGATGCTGGTGCTTCAGCCACAGCGGTGCCAGGAAGGGCTGGTTCTCCAGCCTGGTCAGCCACAGGTCGCGCCATCTGTTGTCGCCGGCCAGCAACGGATCCGGCGGCCTTGACGAATAGGACAGCATGGTCGAGGCCCAGCCGAAATTCTCGATCAGCAGGCAGCCGCCCTTGTAGTGGATGTCGTCGGCATAGCGGTCGACCGTCGAACAGAGACTGATGACCGCCTTCAGCGCTGGCGGCTGCTTAGACGCCACCTGCAGGCAGTTGAAGCCGCCCCACGAAATGCCCATCATGCCGACATTGCCGTTGCACCAGGGCTGGTCCGCCGCCCAGGCGATGACGTCGCAAGCGTCCTGCAATTCCTGCTCGGAATATTCGTCGTCCATCAGCCCTTCGGAATCGCCATTGCCGCGCATGTCGACGCGGATCGAGGCGTAGCCGTGGCCGGCAAAATAGGGATGCGTCAGCTGATCACGATAGATCGTGCCGTCGCGCTTGCGATAGGGCAGGTGTTCGAGGATTGCCGGCACTGGATCGTCGGCAGCATCGGCCGGCATCCACACCCGCGCCGACAGCCGGCAGCCGTCCGGCATGATGATCCCCATATCCGGAAATTCGACGATCTTTCGTGGGAATTCAGTGACGATTTTCATGCGGGGCATAACGCCCCGCAGCGAGGCGACTTTCAATCGCTATTCGCGACTGGAGCAGCAAATTATGCGACCTGTCAGAGAGGCCGCGCGGCTACCGCAACTCGTCCACCAACTCCGGGTGTTTTTCCAACAGCGTCATCAGCTGAATGGTTGGGCCACTCGGCTCGATCAGACCCCGTTCGTATTTGTCGAAAGCGTTCTCGCCGACCTTGAACAGGGATCCTGCCTCGCGCTGCGACAGTTTGAGCTTTGTGCGCACGCGACGGATGGTGGCCGGTGCCGGAACGCCGTCGATCTTTTCTTTGAGGATGCGGAGCGCTGCATCGACGACGGTCATGTCGTCTCCGACATGCACGCCCTCACTTCCCGAAGAGGGATAATAACCCGGCAGGTCGACGATCATGCTCTCGCCCTTGTAAGTCACAGTGAACGGACGCACCCCACGCGTCAGCGTTTCTCCTGTTTCGGGGGAGGTCATGCTATTCGTTCCATTATTTTCTTTCATCGCCATAGTCACTTTTCCTTGAACGACATGACTGTGAATTCGGTCACGACGTCCGCCTGAAATTTCACGTAGAGAACCAGGTCGCGTGCTGGCACGTAATAGACATCTTGCCAGACACGATGGTCGGCGAACGTCGTCATCGACTTTACAAACATCTTCCGCGTGATGCTGCCGATCACCTCGACTATACCGGCGCGATCAAAGCCCAGCCCAATGGCATCCCGCAGGGCGGACGTCGTGATTGCCAGCGTGTCGACAGAACCCAACTCGGCCTTGATTGCATCAAGATCGTAAGTGGGTCTGCGTTTCTCCATAACGCAATATGCCACCATAAAGGTGGCAATTCAAGCCATTGAACTTTGCGGCATTCAATTCAGCGGAATGTCGTTTTCGTCCTTGCCGGCCTGATAGGCGGCGGACAATTCGTCATAGCGCGCTGATATTCTGTGGATGCGCGCTTCCAGCCGACCGCGCTCGGGGTCGGGCAGCGAGCGCACCAATTTGCGGATCGAAAAGCTCTTCCAATAGGCATTCTCGGCATTGTAGCCGCCGGGATCGAGGGTGAAGACCTCTTTCAGGATCTTCAAATCGTGCGGGATGTCGAAGCTGTCGCGCGAGTCCTCGTGGCTGAACAGATAGAAGAAATTGTCGAAGCCGGTCCAGGTGATCGCCGACAGACAGAGCGAGCAGGGCTCGTGGGTGGCGAGGAAGATAGCCTCCCTGGTGTCGACGCGCTCGGCTTTCGGCATTTCGTAGAAGCGCTTCAGGCAGTGCACCTCGCCATGCCAGAGCGGGTTTTCCGTCTCGTTGTTGGTTTCGGCAAGCACCAGCGAACGGTCGTCCTTGCGCAGGATCGCCGCGCCGAACAACTTATTGCCATGCGCGACGCCCTCGGCCGTCTTCGGCACGATGTCGTGCTCTATGACATCGAGCAGGCGGTCGATCAGCGAAATGTCGGTCATCACCGGCTCCCATCGGGAAGATGTATCTCGTAGGCGTGCGAGAAATGGCACTCTTCGAGATTGGAGTCGTCGCCGCCACGGTCGACGACCAGGAAGTCCTGCGGCTCGCCGATCGGCGTCAGCACGCCGTGCCACAAATTGCGCGGATAGTTGATGCCTTGCCCGGGCGCGGTGATGAAGGCATGCGGCTCGCCCGGGCCCTCCTCGCCGTCATGGCAGACGACGACCAGGAACGGCCGTGGTGACAGCGGGATGAAGGCCTGGCTGCCAAACGGATGGCGCTCCACCATGGTAAGCTTCAACGGCAGCTCATAGGGCGTGCCACGCACCATCGAGATCAGCACGCGCGCATTCGGCCCTCGTGCTTCCGCGGTGGCGAGGTCATGGTAGCGCTCGGCCTTGCCGCCATTGATCGGATAGTGGTTGTCGCCGCCCATATCGATGACGTCGCCGAATTCGGCGAAATTCTCGCGGGTCAGCGGCCGCGCGACGATGCGGGTCATGGTGTAGGTCTCGCGACGCCGGCGCTGCCAAGCTTGGCGTGGCGGTTGACGTCCTTGTAGAGGAGATAGCGGAATTTGCCTGGCCCGCCGGCATAACAAGCCTGCGGGCAGAAGGCGCGCAGCCACATATAATCGCCAGCCTCGACTTCGACCCAATCCTGGTTGAGACGATAGACCGCCTTGCCCTCCAGCACATAGAGCCCGTGCTCCATGACATGCGTCTCGGCGAAAGGAATGACCGCGCCCGGCTCGAGCGTGACGATGGTGACATGCATGTCGTGGCGCATGTCGGCCGGATCGACGAAGCGCGTGGTCGCCCATCGGCCTTCGGTACCCGGCATCGGCGTCGGCGCGATGTCCTGTTCGTTGACGAAGAACGCTTGCGGCGGCTCGACGCCGTCGACTGCATCATAAGTCTTGCGGATCCAGTGGAAGCGGACGGCGGCGCCGCTTTCATTGCGCACCCTCCACCCACTCGCCGGCGGCAGGAAGGCAAAGCCGCCCGGCCTTAAGCTATGTTTCTTGCCGGCAAGCGAAACGCTTAGCTCGCCTTCGACCACGAACAGCGCACCTTCGGCGGCGGCGTCAAGCTCAGGGTGGTCGCTGCCGCCGCCAGGCGCGAGCTCGACGATATATTGCGAAAACGTCTCGGCAAAACCCGACAGCGGCCGCGACAGCACCCAGACGCGTGTCCCATCCCAGAACGGCAAGGCGCTGGTGACGATGTCCTGCATCACGCCCTTGGGGATGACGGCATAGGCCTGTGTGAACACAGCGCGGCCGGTCAGCAATTCGCTCTGGCCGGGATGTCCGCCCTGCGGCGCATAATAGGTTCGCTCGGCCATTTTCATCATATCCATAAATTCAAGCCTGTTGCGGAAGCCAGGGCCTATCGCGGCAGCCAAAGCCTATTGCGGAAGCATGTCCTTGAGACGAAGCAGCGCGATGCGCTCGACCTGTCTGCAGGCGGTTTCGAATTCGACATCGTGGCTGTTGCCAATACGCGCCTCGAACTCGGCCAGGATCTCCCCCTTGGTCTTGCCTTTCACCGCAATAATGAAGGGGAAACCGAAACTGGTGACGTAGGCGGCATTGAGTTTTGCGAACAGCTCGCGCTCCTTGTCGGTCAGCGCGTCGAGGCCGGCCGAAGCCTGTTCCCTCGACGATTCCGCCGTCAGCCGCTTGGCCTGCGCCAGTTTTCCGGCAAGGTCGGGGTGGGCGTTGAGCACGGAAAGCCGCTCGGCCTCGCTTGCCGCGCGAAAGACGCGGCAGAGCGCATTGTGCAGGCCGCCAGCACTGTCATGCGCCGGGCCGAGCTCCAGCTCATAAGCGCGCTCGGCAACCCACGGCGAATGCTCGAACACGCCGCCGAATGTGTGGACGAAGGCCTCGAATTCCATTTTCGACGGGCGCAGCGCCGGCAACCGGAACGGATGCCTCTCCTGCCAGTGTTTTGCAATGTCGATGCGTCGTGCCAGCCAGACCTTGTCGTGCGATTTGACGTAGTCGATGAAGCGCTTCAGTGCCGCGACCCGGCCCGGCCGGCCGACGAGGCGGCAGTGCAGGCCGATGTTCATCATGCGCGGCCGTCCTGCCTTGCCCTCGGCATAGAGCGTATCGAAACTATCCCTGAGATAGGCAAAGAACTGGTCGCCCGAGTTGAAGCCTTGCGGCGTGGCAAAGCGCATGTCGTTGGCGTCGAGCGTATAGGGGATGACCAGCTGCGGCTTCGCCGACCCGTCCGGTGCCACATGCTCGAACCAGTAGGGCAGTTCGTCGTCATAGGTGTCCGACACATAGTCGAAGCCGCCCTCTTCCGCCGCCAGCCGCACCGTGTTGATCGAGGTGCGCCCGGTGTACCAGCCGGTCGGCCGCGCGCCTGTGACCTCATAATGCAGCCGGATCGCCGCTTCCATGTCGCGGCGCTCGTCTTCTGGCGCATGGTCGCGGTAGTCGATCCATTTCAGCCCGTGCGAAGCGATCTCCCAGCCGGCCTCCTGCATCGCCGCAACCTGGTCGGGCGAACGCGCCAGGGCCGTGGCGACGCCATAGCAGGTGATCGGCACCTGTGCCTCGCTGAACAGGCGCAGCAATCGCCAGAAGCCGGCTCGGGCGCCGTATTCGTAGATCGATTCCATGTTCCAGTGGCGCTGGCCGGGCCAGGGCGCGGCGCCGACGATCTCCGACAGGAAAGCCTCCGAAGCCTTGTCGCCGTGCAGGACGCAATTCTCGCCGCCCTCTTCGTAATTGACGACGAACTGCACCGCGACATGCGCCCCGCCGGGCCATTTCGGGTCCGGCGGATTGGCTCCGTAGCCGCGCATGTCTCGTTCGTAACGCATTCTCGCTCCTGCCGGAAATTGTGATCAGGATAGTCGAAAGGAGTGCCTGCGCATTCCCCCGAAATTTTTGAAAGTGTTTTTGTCGCGCTCCGCTCGACCGGGACTTATGCATCGCCTTTAATTGGCGCACAATTCATGAATAGTGTTCGACCGTTCAGGGAATGGAGCAGCTAGTGGCGGAAACGTCGAAAGCCGAAGGCGGGCGCCTGACCACCCACGTCCTCGACACTGCGGCCGGCAAACCGGCGGCCGGTCTGTCGATCGAGCTCTATCATCTTGACGGTCAGGCCCGGACGCATCTGAAAACGGTCGTCACCAATGATGACGGCCGTTGCGATGCTCCGCTGCTTGCCGGCGCGGAATTCCGCACCGGCGAATACGAGCTGGTCTTTGCGGCCGGCGATTATCTGCGCGCGCAAGGGACAAAACTGGCGGAACCGGCCTTCCTCGACCATGTGCCGATCCGCTTCGGTATGGCCGAGCCGATGCACTATCATGTGCCGCTGCTTCTGTCGCCGTACGGCTATTCGACCTACCGGGGAAGCTGAGATGGCAGGGATCAAGACACGCAACGAAATCCGCTTCATCCTCAATGGCGAGGACGTCGCGCTCGGCACGGTTGCACCCGACCAGACCCTGCTCGATTGGCTGCGGCTCGACCGCTCGCTTCGCGGCACCAAGGAAGGTTGCGCCGAGGGCGACTGTGGCGCCTGCACGGTGCTGGTCGGCAGGCTCTCCGGTGGAACACTGGTCTATGAAAGCGTCAATGCCTGCATCCGCTTCCTTGGCTCGCTAGACGGCACGCATGTCGTGACCGTCGAGCATCTGCGCGGCGACGCAGGAAAACTGCACCCCGTACAGCAGGCGATGGTCGATTTCCACGGCTCGCAATGCGGCTTCTGCACACCGGGTTTCGTCATGTCGCTTTATGCTCTGTGGATGCGGGCGCCGGAGCCGTCGGACGCCGCCATCGAAAAGGCGCTGCAAGGCAATCTCTGCCGCTGCACCGGCTATGAGGCGATCATGCGCGCCGCACGTGCCATCTCCAGCTACGGCACGGCGGCAAAGGATCCGTTGGCGGCGGAGCGCAAGGCAGTCACGGCCAAGCTCGAAGCGATGAAGGACGGTTCGCGCATCGAGATCGGCTCCGGCAACAAGCGGCTGATCGTGCCGGCCAATGCCGACGATCTGGCCAGCGTACTCGTCAAGGAGCCGGGCGCCACTGTCGTCGCGGGTTCGACCGATGTCGGCCTTTGGGTGACCAAGCACATGCGCGATATTGCGCCGGCGGTTTTCATCGGCAATCTCGATGGTCTGTGCGGGATTTCCGAGGACAAGGGCGTCGTCTCGATCGGCGCCGGTGTCACCTATAGCGAAGCCTTCTCGACGCTGGCGAAACGCATCCCGGCGCTCGGCCCGCTATTCGATCGAATCGGCGGCGATCAGGTGCGCAACATGGGCACCATCGGCGGCAATATCGCCAACGGTTCGCCGATCGGCGACACGCCGCCGCCGCTGATCGCACTCGGTGCCCGCCTGACGCTGCGCCGCGGCGACAAGCTGCGGACGATCCCACTCGAGGATTTTTTCATCGCTTATGGCCGACAGGACAGGCAGCCCGGCGAATTCGTCGAGGCCGTGCATGTTCCGGTGCCGGGTAGCGAGACGAAATTTGCCGTCTACAAGATCACCAAGCGCCGCGACGAAGACATCACAGCAGCGCTAGGCGCGTTTTTCCTGAAGCTCGCCGAGCATGGCACGGTGGCGGATGTGCGCATCGCCTATGGCGGCATGGCGGCAACGCCGAAGCGAGCCTTTGGCGTCGAAAAGGCATTGCTTGGCAGGCCCTGGACGGAAGCGACGGTCGAGGCGGCGATGGCCGCGTATGCCGACGATTTCACGCCGCTGACCGACATGCGGGCAAGCGCCGAATACCGGGCGCTGGCGGCGCGCAACCTGCTGCTGCGCTTCTTTGCCGAAACCACCGGCACCCGGGCGCCGATCCAGGTATCACGGCACGAGGCGGCATGATGAACAAGCACGCCACCCCAACCCTGAAGGCAAAAAAAATCGCCGGCGGCGTCGCCACCGACCAGCGCCATGATTCCGCGCACAAGCATGTCAGTGGCACGGCCGTCTATATCGACGACATGCCGGAACCGGCCGGCACGCTGCATGGCTGCCTTGGGCTTTCGACGGCGACGCATGCCACCATCACCAGCATGGACCTGTCGGCGGTGCGCGCCGCACCCGGCGTCATCGACGTGCTGATGGCGAGCGACGTGCCAGGCGAGAACGACATTTCGCCGACCGGCCGTCACGACGAGCCGGTGCTGGCCGACGGCAAGGTGCAATTCTTTGGCCAGCCGATCTTCTGCGTCATTGCCGAAACCCGCGAGCAGGCGCGCCGTGCAACGAGGCTGGCCAAGGTCGAATACAAGGAATTGCCGTTCGTCGCCGATGTCGGTGAGCTCGATCCACGGATGGATAAGCTGGTCACGCCGCCGCTGACGCTGAAGCGCGGTGATGCAGCGGCTGCGATCAAGGCGGCGCCGCGCCGGCTGAAGGGAAAGATGCGCATAGGCGGCCAGGAGCATTTCTATCTCGAAGGCCATATCGCCTTGGCCATCCCCGGCGAGGACCACGACGTCACCATCTATTCCTCGACCCAGCACCCGAGCGAAATCCAGCACATGGTCAGCCATGCGCTCGGTGTGCCGAGCCACGCGGTGACGGTGGAAATCCGCCGGATGGGCGGCGCTTTCGGCGGTAAGGAAACGCAAGGCAATCAGTTTGCGGCATTGGCCGCTATCGCCGCGAAGAAACATCATCGGGCCGTGAAAATCCGGCCCGACCGCGACGACGACATGATCGCCACCGGCAAACGCCACGATTTCCTCGTCAACTACGAGGTCGGCTTCGACGACGAGGGCAATATTCTGGGCATAGATTTCATGTTCGCGGCGCGCTGCGGCTTCTCGGCCGACCTCTCCGGCCCGGTCACTGACCGCGCGCTGTTCCATTGCGACAACACCTATTTCTGGCCGGCGGTGCACGCGCAATCGGCGCCGCTCTACACCAACACGGTATCGAACACCGCCTTTCGCGGCTTCGGCGGCCCGCAAGGCATGGTCGGCGCCGAGCGCGTCATCGACGAAGTCGCGTTTGCCGTCGGCAAGGACCCGCTCGAAATCCGCAAGAAGAATTTCTACGGCACCAGCGACCGCAACATCACGCCCTATCACCAGACGGTCGAGGACAACATCATCCACCGCATCGTCGCCGAGTTGGAGGCGAGTTCCGACTATGCGAGGCGCCGCCGCACCATCGATGCTTTCAATGCCAACAGCCGCTTCATCAAGCGCGGACTGGCGCTGACGCCGGTCAAGTTCGGCATCTCGTTCACCGCCACCCACTACAACCAGGCCGGCGCGCTGGTGCATGTCTACACCGATGGTTCGGTGCATCTGAACCACGGCGGCACCGAGATGGGGCAGGGCCTCTATGTCAAGGTGGCGCAGGTCGTGGCGGAAGAGTTCCAGATCGACCTCGATCAGGTCAAGATCACCGCGACGACGACCGGCAAGGTGCCGAATACCTCGGCCACCGCCGCGTCTTCCGGCTCCGATCTCAACGGCATGGCGGCGCAGAATGCCGCCCGCCAGATCAAGGACCGGTTGACCAATTTTGCCGTCGAGAGATACCAGGTGCCGCGCGACCAGGTGCTGTTCCTGCCCAACCGCGTGCGCATCGGCAACCAGGAGATCGCCTTCGCCGATCTCGTCAGGCAGGCCTATATGGCGCGCATCCAGCTTTCGGCGGCGGGTTTCTACAAGACGCCGAAAATCCATTGGGACCGCGACAAGGGCGAGGGCCATCCCTTCTACTATTTCGCCTATGGCGCCGCGTGCTCGGAAGTCTCTGTCGACACGCTGACCGGCGAATATATCGTCGATCGCACCGACATCCTGCACGAAACCGGCCGCTCGCTGAACCGCGCCATCGACCTCGGCCAGATCGAGGGCGGCTTCATCCAGGGCATGGGCTGGCTGACAACGGAGGAACTGTGGTGGGACGACAAGGGGCGGCTGCGCACCCATGCGCCATCGACCTACAAGATCCCGCTCGCGTCGGACCGGCCGAAGATTTTTAATGTGACTTTGGCCGACTGGGCGCAAGCAGGCGAGCCGACGGTGTACCGCTCCAAGGCGGTCGGCGAGCCGCCCTTTCCGCTCGCAATGTCGGTGCTGCATGCGCTGTCGGACGCAGTGGCGAGCGTTGCCAGCCACAAGATCTGCCCACGCCTCGACCCGCCGGCCACGCCGGAGCGTGTGCTGCTGGCGATCGAACGGCTGAAGCGGGAAGCCAAGACCGGCACTTGAATCCCGGAAAACGTGCAATTCAGGCCGAAAAACTCTATATTTCCCGATAGGGAACGCAAATGATGAACGCGAAAGTGCAGAGCCTGAAAGCCTTTCTTGCCAGCGCCGGCCGGGTCGCCTTCGTCGAGGTGGCCGGGACAAAAGGTTCGACGCCGCGCGAGACGGGTGCCTTCATGCTCGTCTCGGGATCGGCCACTTTCGGCACGATCGGCGGCGGCCAGCTCGAATACATGGCGATCGACAAAGCGCGGCAGATGCTTGGTCGATCTGCCGCAGGCCCTGGCGAGGTTGGCGCCGCCCCTCATCCGCCTGCCGGCACCTTCTCCCCGTATAGTGACGGGGAGAAGGGGGCTGGCCGCAACGCTGTCGCCACGCTCGACATCGCGCTCGGCCCGGAGATCGGGCAGTGCTGCGGCGGCAGGGTCGAGCTGCTGATCCGGCTGGTCGACCCCGCGCTTGAAGCCAAGCTGGTTGCGGCGGCGGAAGCGGAGGAAGCGCAGCTACCGCATGTCTACATCTTCGGCGGCGGCCATGTCGGCCAAGCGCTGGCCTCCGCGATGGCCTTGCTGCCGGTGCATGTCGTCGTTGTCGAGACGCGAGCCGAGGCGCTGGAGGGCATGCCGGAAGCGGTAAAAACAAGCCTGACGCCGATGCCTGAGGCAATGGTGCGCGAAGCCCCGGCTGGATCCGCCTTCGTCGTCCTCACCCATGACCATGCGCTGGACTTCCTGATCGTCGCCGAGGCGCTGAAACGCCGGGATGCCGCCTATGTCGGCATGATCGGCTCCAGAACCAAGAAGGCGACGTTCCGGAACTGGTTCCTGAAATCGGCGGACGGAAGCGAGGCGGAATTTGCCCGCCTCGTCTCGCCGATCGGCGGCGATGCGGTGAAAGACAAGCGCCCGCAGGTGATCGCCGCACTCGCCGCAGCCGAAATCATGACGGCGTTGGTGAAATCAGGTGCGCAACTCTCGACGGAGCGCCTCATTTCATCAGTGTCGACCGTTGAGCAGGCGCAATGACACGCAGGGGTCTACTGTACTATCTGCTGTGGCAGGAACTTCGAGACAAGTCGGACGAAAAGCCGTATCGCTAAGAAGCGCGCGCGGGCCACGCCCGGTTCATTCCTTCTCCTGCGTGTGCGCCTCAAGGAACCACAGCAATTTGTCGAGCGAGCGTGAATAGGCGGTGAAGATGTCGGCGGTATCGGCGTCACCCGCGCCAGCCGCCTCGTCGATCGCCGCGCGTGCCCGCTTGGCGGTTGCGGCATAGCGGTCGATCAGCGCCGCCAGATGATCTCGGGTCTTGTGGATGTCGGTCGGATAGGCCTCCAGCATACTCGCCTTCGAGACCTCCTGCGAGGTGCCGAGCGCCGTGCCGCCGAGCTGTACGGCGCGCTCGGCAATGGTGTCGACCTGGCCGTCGATCTCCTCGCGGAACGTGTCGAGCATCTCATGGATGGCGATGAATTGCGGTCCCTTGACGTTCCAGTGCGCCTGCTTGGTGATCAAGGCCAGATCGATGGCGTCGGCGAGGCGGGCATTGAGAAGATCGATACACTCTTTCTTGGCATTGGATTGCAGGTCATTGCGGGTGGCGATGGCATCCATGATCGGCTCCTGTGGCGGTTGCGTCCGCGTGGTTTGAAAAGAGGGCGAAGTTTGGGATGGTCAATCGAATATGCGCGCAGACGCCCTCATCGCCGCGGCACAGCATCCCAAAACGGCGATCTCCGACTTTCGTTCCGCTCGTCGTTTTACGCCGGCGTTTTCAAGCCCAGATGGTCGCGCAGCGTGCTGCCTTCATAATCCGTACGGAACAGCCCGCGCCGCTGCAGCTCCGGCACGACTAGCGTGGCAAAGGCTTCGAGTTCGCCGGGAAAATAGGATGGCATGACGTTGAAACCGTCTGCCGCGCCGCCCTCGAAGCGTGCCTCGAGCTGGTCGGCGATCTGGGCCGGAGTTCCGACGACGCGCCAATGACCGCGCGCGCCGGCGAAATGACAGGCAAGCTGGCGAATGGACAGCTTGTCGCGGCGGGATTGCTCGATGACGAGCGCCTGCCGGCTCTGCATGCCTTCGCTGGCCGGCAGCTCGGGCAGCGGTCCGTCGATGGGATAGCGCGCGAGATCGGATATGCTGAGATAGCTGGAAAGCAGCGCGACACCGACATCGTCCGGTATTAGCTCCTGCAGTTCATCATGTCTTGCCCGGGCTTCCGCTTCGCTTGCGGCGACGACCGGCGCGACGCCGGGCATGATCTTGACGTCCTCCGGCTCGCGCCCATGGGCCGCCAGCCGTCCCTTGAGGTCGTCGTAGAAGGCCTTCGCCTCCTCGAATGTCTGCGCCGCAGTGAACACCACATCGGCGGTCCGGGCGGCGAGATCGCGGCCCTCATCCGACGCTCCCGCCTGAACCATAACCGGTGCACCTTGTGGCGAGCGCGGCAGATCGAGCGGGTCACGCACCGAAAAACTTCTGCCTTCGTGTCCACCCTGGCCTTGCCAAAGGCCAGCAACCACGGCAGCGAATTCGCGCGCGCGTTCGTAGCGGTCCGCATGTGGGCGCAGTCCGGTCGAGCCGAAATTGGCGGCCTCGATCTGGCTCGCCGAAGTGACGAGGTTCCAGCCGGCTCGGCCGCCGCTCAGATGGTCGAGCGACAGGAAGGTCCGCGCCAGTCCGTAAGGCTCGTTATAGCTCGTCGACGCCGTGGAGACGAGGCCGATGCGCTCCGTCTGGACGGCGAGCGCGGCAAGCAGGCTTATCGGCTCGAAGCCGATCGAGCGCGACGTTTGGCTGGCGATGTTGACATTGGCCTCGCGCACGCCGGCGGCGTCCTCGCAGAAGATCATGTCGAACTTTGCCGCTTCCGCCGTCCGCGCCAGCTGGATGTAATGATCGATGTCGATGCCGGCCGTGACATGCGCCTGCGGATGGCGCCAGGCGGCGATGTGGTGGCCTGTCGCCCACAGGAAGGCGCCGAGCTTCATCTGGCCTCGACCGGCGCTCATTGCCGATCCTCCCCTGCAAGCCCGAGATGGGCGCGCAGTGTCGCCGCGCTGTAGCCGGACCGGACAAGGCCGCGGCGGCGAAGCTCCGGCAGCACGAGACCGACGAAATCGTCGAGCGCCGATGTGAACGGCATGGCGATGATGAAACCGTCGCAGGCTTTCGAGCGAAAGCACTCTTCGAGCCTGTCCGCAAACAGGTTCGGCGCGGCGGTTATTTCGGCGCTGACGGTAACGTTCATCAGCACTTTCAGCGCCTCCGGACTGCGCCCGAAGGCAAGCGCACGGCGCTTCAGATCGCCAGCCTTCGCCGGCTCGATCGATGCCTCATCCAGCAGGACGACATCGGCGGTGCGGGCGGCGATATCCGTGTCGGGCTCGGACAGGCCGGACATGACCAGCACCGGCGTGTCCTGCGGCGACCGCGCCACGTTGAGCGGCCCGCGCACGGAAAAATATTCGCCCTTGTGGTCGAGCAAATGCATCTTTTCAGGATCGAAGAAGCGGCCGCCACTTTTGTCGAACAGCAGCGCGTCTGCGTCCCAGCCTTTCCACAAGCCTTGCACGATGCCGATGAATTCCTCGACGCGCAGGCGGAAATCGTCGCCGGAAAACCCTTCCGGTCGGCTGAAATTGGCCGCCTCGCGCGGATCGGGAAACATGCTCGCGTTCCAGCCGGCGCGGCCATGGCTGATAATATCGAGCGAAGCGAAACGGCGCGCGAGATTATAGGGCTGGTGGGCGATCGTCGACGCTGCCGCGACGAGGCCGATCCTGCTTGTCACCGTCGCCAGCGCCGCCACCAAGGTCGTTGCTTCGAAGCGCATTTGCCGGTTCGGCCCGCCTGCAACCGGTGCGGAATCGCCCAGCAACACCATGTCCAGACCGGCCGCTTCGGCTTCTTGCACGAACCGCGTCAGCAGACTGAAGTCCGAGCCGGCGTCGGGCGGATGGGAAGGGGCGGCTTCCGGAGACAGTGAAACGGCGAGACAAATTGTGGCGCCGTTGGCCATCGCTTTTCCCTGTTGAGCGAGATTCCTTGAGAATTATCTCGCCGGCTGGACGGAAAGCAACCGGCCAGCCGACGATCATTTGCCGGCCAGAATATCCCTGATCAGCCGCTGGCAGCGCTCGGCCATGAAATCGAGCAGCAGCCGCACCTTCGGATCCTGCAGCTTCTTGTGCGGGTAGACGGCGGCGAACTGCACCGGCGTCGGCGGCGTGTTGCTCAGGATCACCTTCAGCCGCTGGTCGCGGATAAACGGCTCGACCTCGAAGCGCGGCTTGTTGATGATGCCGCGGCCGGACAGCGCCCAGCCGGTCAGCACGTCGCCATCATCGGTATCGTAGGGGCCGTGCACCTCGAACTTTTGCGGTCCGTTCGGCGTCTGCAGCGTCCAGACATATTCGCGCGCGCCGGAATAGCGCAGCATCAGGCAATCGTGCTTCTTGCCGATCAACTCCTGCGGCTCGGTAGGCTCGCCGCGCGCTTCCAGATATTGCGGAGCCGCCACCAGAACGCGTTCGCATTCCATGATGCCGCGCATCCTGAGGCTGGAATCCTCGATGATGCCCAGCCGGAAGGCAACGTCGATGCCTTCCTTCATGATATCCACATTGTGGTCGGATAACCGGAGCCGCACCTCGATATCGGGGTATCTGTCGTGGAAATCCGGGATGCCGGATGCCACCAGCCGCCGCCCGAGGCCAAGCGGCGCTGTCACCTTTATGGTGCCGCGCGGCTGCCCGGATAACGCGCTGACCGCCGCTTCCGCCTCGGTGACCGCCTCCAGCACCTGCTTGGCGCCGGAGTAGAACACCGTGCCGTGCTCGGTCGGCATCAACTGCCGCGTCGTGCGGTTGAACAGCCTGACACCGAGATGCTTCTCGAGCTCCTTGATGCGATTGGAAGCGACTGCCGGCGAAATGCGCATGTCGCGCCCAGCCGCCGATAAATTCCCGAGCTCGACGACGCGGACGAAAACGGCGATGTTGTCGAGATAGGCCATGCGGCTTTCGTGGCTCTCATGTGGCAGCGTGTAACGAGCCTAGTATTTTCCAAATTTTTTTGAAAGTCATCGTGCAGCTCGGCTCTTTCCGTTTGCGCTCCAGTCCGTAAAGTCAGTGGATCGGCAGGGACGATTTTTTCATGATGGATTTCGCGATATTCTGGGATTGGCTGAGTTTCGCCGTGCGCTGGCTGCACGTCGTCACCGGTATCGCCTGGATTGGATCGTCCTTTTATTTCGTCGCGCTCGATCTCGGGCTGCGCCAGCGTCCGGGCATGCCTGCCGGAGCCTTCGGCGAGGAATGGCAGGTGCATGGCGGCGGCTTCTACCATGTGCAGAAATATCTGGTGGCGCCGGCTGAGATGCCCGAGCATCTGACCTGGTTCAAGTGGGAATCCTACGCCACCTGGCTGTCGGGCTTCGCCATGCTGTGCGTCGTCTACTATGCCGGGGCGGACCTGTTCCTGATCGATCCGAATGTCCTTGCCATGTCGGTGCCTACAGGCATCTTGCTGTCGCTGGCGACGATCGGCGTCGGCTGGGTGGTCTACGATCTCTTGTGCCGTTCGCCGCTCGGCAACAGCGACACCGGCCTGATGCTGGTGCTGTATGGGGTGCTGGTATTCATGGCCTGGGGACTGACCCACCTGTTCACCGGCCGCGCCGCCTTCCTGCATCTCGGCGCCATTACCGCGACGATCATGTCGGCCAACGTTTTCATGGTCATCATCCCCAACCAGAAGATCGTCGTCGCCGACCTGATCGCCGGCCGTAAGCCCGATCCGAAATACGGCAAGATCGCCAAGCAGCGCTCGCTGCACAACAATTACCTGACGCTGCCGGTTTTGTTCCTGATGCTGTCGAACCATTATCCGCTGGCGTTCGGGACAGAGTTCAACTGGGTCATCGCCTCGCTGGTGTTCATCATCGGCGTGCTGATCCGGCACTATTTCAACACCAGGCATGCGCGCAAAGGCAATCCTACCTGGACCTGGCTGGCGGCCGCCGTCCTGTTCGTCGTCATCATCTGGCTGTCGACGGCACCGAAGCTGCTGACCGGCGAGGTCAAAACGTCCTCGGCGGCACAGGTCTACGTTGCCTCGGCGCATTTCCCTGCCGTGCGCGATACGGTGCTTGGCCGCTGTTCGATGTGCCACGCGGCGGAGCCGTCCTACGCGGGCATTTACCACGCACCGAAGGGCGTGATGCTCGACACCGATGCCGGCATCGCCGAGCACGCCGGCGAGATCTACCTGCAGGCTGGCCGCAGCCACGCCATGCCGCCCGCCAACGTCACCCAGATCACCGACAAGGAACGGGCGCTGCTGGTGGCATGGTTCGAAGGCGCAAGGAAATGACCAGCACGCTCCTGCGCGGCCGTACGCTGTCGTTTTTGCGCTGGCCCGAAACCATCGACGACCATTCCGCCTGGCGTTACGAGCAAGATGGCGGCCTGCTGATGCGCGACGGCAGGATCGTTGCCGCGGGCGCCTATGCCGAGGTCGAGAAAAAGGCGGGCGAGGGAACAAAAAAAATCGACCACAGGCCGCATCTGCTGCTGCCCGGGTTCATCGATGCGCACGCGCATTTTCCGCAGATGCAGGTCATCGCTTCCTTCGGCGCCGAGCTGCTCGACTGGCTGAACACCTACACTTTTCCGGAAGAGACAAAATTCCAGAACGCCCAGCATGGCCGCCGTATTGCCAGGCTGTTCCTGGATGAAGTATTGCGGCATGGCACCACGACAGTCGCGGCCTATTGCTCGGTACACAAGGAATCTGCCGAGGCGTTCTTTGCCGAGTCGCACGACCGCAACATGCTCAACATCGCCGGCAAGGTGATGATGGACCGCAACGCGCCGGACGGCGTGCTCGACACGCCGCAATCGGGCTATGACGACAGCAAGGCGTTGATCGATGAGTGGCACGGCAAGGGGCGCCAGCACTATGCCATCACGCCGCGCTTCGCCATCACCTCGTCGCCCGAGCAATTGGAGATGGCGGGCGCGCTCTGCCGCGAATATCCTGATCTGCACATGCAGACGCATCTGTCGGAAAACCACGCCGAGATCGCCTTCACGCAGCAATTGTACCCGCAGACGCGGGACTACACCGACATCTACGAACACTGTGGGCTGCTCGGGCGCAGAAGCCTGTTCGGCCATTGCATCCACCTGTCGGAACGCGAGGCGGATGCGCTTTCGGATAGCGGCTCGGTGGCGGTGTTCTGCCCGACCTCCAACCTGTTTCTCGGCTCGGGCCTGTTCGATTATCAGCGTTATAGGCGCCGCGAGAAGCCGCTTCGCATCGCCGCCGCCACCGATGTCGGCGGTGGCACCAACTATTCGATGCTGCGCACCATGGACGAGGGCTACAAGGTGATCGCGCTGAACGGCGAGAAGCTCAATCCGTTCCAGTCCTTCTGGCAGCTGACCCGCGGCAATGCCGAGGCGCTGTCGCTTGCGGAAAAGATCGGCACCCTGGAGGAAGGCAGCGACGCCGATATCATCGTGCTCGACGCCCGCGCCACGCCGGCGATGCGGCTGCGGGTGGAGACGGCGGACACGCTCGCCGAGGAATTGTTTCTGCTGCAGACGCTCGGCGACGACCGCGCCGTGCGCGAGGTCTATGTCGCCGGCCGGGCGGCCAAGGCGGATATAGCGGTTTAGCCGTCGTATGCGGCCGGCTTGACCGGGCGGCAGCCATCCGCCAAAGCAACAGGCGAGATCGACAGGGGAACGACATGGCCGTTGCGGACGACATCGCTCTGATCAAGAAACAGGAAGCCACGCTTGTCTTTTCGGCCTTCGATGAAGCCGTCGCCTTCGAGATCGGCTCGGCGATCCGCGACCGGGCTCTCAAGGAAAACCTGCCGATCATCGTCGATATCAGAACTTTCGACCGGCCGCTGTTCTATGCGGCAATGCCCGGCTCGAACGCCTCCAATCCGGACTGGGCGCGGCGCAAGATCAACGTCGTGCGGCGGTTCCTGAAAAGCACCTACCGCATTGTGCTGGAGCAGCAGCGCCCCGACCGCAGCTTCAAGCCCGGCGAGGGGCTGGACGTTGCCGACTATGTGCTGGCCGGTGGCGGCTTTCCCATCACTGTCAAGGGCGCTGGCGTCATCGGCGTGATCGCCATCTCCGGTCTACCGGAGCGCCAGGACCACGGAGTGGTCGTCGATACGCTGTGTAGCTACTTGGGCGTCGATAGCCAGGAGTTGGTCCTGCCGCCGGAAGCAACATCGTGACGTTGGCGCTGCCCCTCATCCGCCTGCCGGCACCTTCTCCCCGCGTAGTGACGGGGAGAAGGGAAACGCTCCAACGCTGGCGATCCCCTCTCCCCGTCTCTATACGGGGAGAGGGTAAGGGTGAGGGGCAGTGCAAACGCCGCAGAAGCTCGCACAGCGTCCGTGGTAGCTCAGTATGACCGCGCTCGATCCCAAGTCCTTTCTCATTTCGATCTTCAACGCCGCCGTTGCCGCCGCCGATCCCCAGAGGACGATCAAGGATCATTTGCCCGCAAGGCCGAAGGGACGGACGATCGTGATCGGTGCAGGAAAAGGCTCGGCGCAGATGGCGGCGGCTTTCGAGAAAGTGTGGGACCGGCCGATCGAAGGTTTGGTCGTCACCCGCTACGGCTATGGCGCGGCCTGCCGGCGCATCGAGATCATCGAGGCGGCGCATCCGGTGCCGGATGCCGCGGGGCTGGAGGCCTCGCGACGGCTGCTCGAAAAGGTCCAGGGACTGACTGCGGACGACCTCGTCGTGGCGCTCATTTCGGGCGGCGGCTCGGCGCTGCTGCCGTCACCTGCCGAAGGTCTGACGCTGGCCGATGAGGTCGCTGTCAACGAGGCGCTGCTCGCCTCCGGCGCGCCGATCGCCGCGATGAACACCATCCGCAAACATGTTTCCACGATCAAGGGCGGCAGGCTGGCGGCCGCCGCCTATCCAGCCACGGTGGTGTCGCTGGTGGTCTCCGACATTCCGGGCGATAATCCGGCGCTGGTCGCTTCCGGCCCGACCGTTCCCGATTCCGGCAGCCGCGAAGATGCATTAGCGTCTATCGCCGCCTATGACATGAAACTACCGGCTTCAGTGATGGCGCACATCAATTCGCCGGCCGCCGATGCACCGCGCGTCGATGATCCGCGTTTTTCGCGCAACGAGGTACATCTGATCGCCTCGGCCGGCGTATCGCTGGAAGCGGCTGCGGCCGAAGCCAGGTACCAAGGTATCGAAGCGGTCATTCTCTCCGATTCCATCGAGGGCGAGGCGCGTGAGGTCGGCGGCGTCCACGCTGCAATCGCGCGCGAAGTGGCGACGCGCAACCGGCCATTCGCAAAACCGGTGCTGATCCTGTCGGGCGGCGAGACGACCGTGACCTTGCGCGCGAAAGGCAAAGGCGGCCGCAACTCGGAATTCCTGCTCGCCTTCGCCATTGGGGTCAGCGGCATGGCGGGCGTCCACGCACTGGCCGCCGACACCGACGGCATTGACGGTTCGGAAGACAATGCCGGCGCCTTCGCCGACGGCTCGACAGTGTCGCGGATGCACAAGGCGGGCGTCGATGCCAAGGCCATGCTTGCCGGCAACAACGCCTGGACGGCATTCAATGCCGTAGATGACCTTTTCGTACCCGGTCCGACCGGCACAAACGTCAACGATCTCCGGGCGATATTGATCAAATAGCTCAGGCGGCCATCAGCTTTTTCACCGCTCTTATATCCTGCAGGAACCGGTCGCGTTCTGCCTGCTTGTCCGCCGGCTCGCGAATGCGCAGGATGAAGGACGGGTGGATGGTGACGAAGACACGCAAGCCATCGTCGCGCTCCACGACGGCCCCGCGCATCTTCATGATCGGCACCACCTTGCCAAGCAGCGCCTGCGCCGCCGTTGCGCCGAGCGCCACCGCCAGATTGGGCTTGATCAGATCGATTTCCTTGTCGAGCCACCAGCGGCAAGCCTGCACCTCGCCGGCGTTCGGCTTGGAGTGGATGCGCCGCTTGCCGCGCGGCTCGAACTTGAAATGCTTGACCGCGTTGGTGACGTAGACTTTCAGCCGATCGACGCCGGCATCGTCCAGGATCGCGTCGAACACCTTGCCCGCCGGACCGACGAAGGGCTTGCCCGCCAGGTCCTCCTGGTCGCCCGGCTGTTCGCCGACGAAGATCACCTTAGCTTTATCAGGGCCCTCACCGAACACGGTCTGCGTGGCGTCGTGCCATAGCGGACAGCGGCGGCAGATCTTGGCCGTTTCGCGCAGTTCAGGAATCGTCCTGGCGTCGATTTCTGTCGTTTCCGGAGACTTGCTTGCAGGCAAGCGTCTTGCCTGCACTTTGGCATGGTGCGGCGTCGGGGTTGTCTG
The DNA here is from genome assembly GCF_040322215.1 of Mesorhizobium sp. M0184. Lineage (NCBI taxonomy): Bacteria > Pseudomonadati > Pseudomonadota > Alphaproteobacteria > Hyphomicrobiales > Phyllobacteriaceae > Mesorhizobium > Mesorhizobium sp. M0184. Next base: position 148,441 of record NZ_JAMYSZ010000013.1, on the reverse strand, counting down.
CATCCTGGCGATCATGACTAAGGCGGCCTTGCTCGCTCCTGCAATCAGACACGCAATGAGCAAAGCCCGCCGAAGGTTCCGTTGAAATTATTCCGCATGGGCCTTCACCGGCGGATGGCCGACGATGTGATGCCCTACACCTCGTGCAGATAGAGGTGATAATCCAGTTCGCTGACCGTGCGCGCCACGCGCAGATATTCCGACTGCTTGATCGCCACGAACGTCCGGTGCAGGTCTTCGCCCAATGCGCCCTTGAGGAAGGTCGACGCCCTTGCCGCCTCGATCGCGGCACGCCAGTCGACCGGCATCGTCGTGCGCGTGACGGCCGATTCGTAGCCATTGCCGGTGGTTTCGGGACCGGGATCGAGGCCTTCGTCGAGGCCTTTGACGACACCGGCCAGCACCGTTGCTGCCACCAGATAAGGATTCGCGTCGACGCCCGATGGCCGGTGCTCGATGCGGCGGTTCTTGGCATCGCCGGCCGGCACACGCAGTGCCACCGAACGGTTGTTGACGCCCCAGGTCGGCGCCACCGGCGCATAGGATTGCGAGACGAAGCGCCGCCATGAATTGGCATGCGGCGCGAAGACCAGCATCGATTCCGCCATCGTCTGGATCAGTCCGCCGAGGCCGCGCAGCAGCGGCAGCGACCAGCTTTCGCCGCCGATTTCGGCAAAGATATTCTTGCCGGCATCGTCCAGCAGCGAGACATGAAAATGCATGCCCGCGCCGGCATATTTCTCGATCGGCTTGGCCATGAAGCAAGCGGTGACACCATGACGGCGCGCCTGCGCCCGCACCAGTCGCTTGAGCATCACGAGATCGTCGGCCGCCCGCATCACATCCTTGCGGTAGTTGAGCGTCAGCTCGTACTGGCCGGGCGCATATTCCGAGATGACCGTCTCGGCCGGGATGCCTTGCACCTTGGCTGCGGCGTAGATGTCGGAAAACAGCGGCTCCATGCCGTGCAGATGGTCGACGGAATAGACCTCCGTCTTGGCCGAGCGGCGTCCGTCAAGCACCGCGTGCGCCGGCTGCACCTTGCCTTCGGCATCGCGCTCGTTGGCGAGCAGGAAGAATTCGAGCTCGAAGGCGCCGGCCGGATGCAGGCCCTTGGCCGCGAGGATGTCTACCTGGCGGGCGAGTGCCAGCCGCGGGTCGGACGACATCGGCTGGCCATCGAGATGGTACATCGCCATCAGCACCTGGCCGCGCGGCGGCTGGGTGCCGAACAGCGGCACCAGTGTGCCGGAGATCGGCCACGCCCGCAGGTCGCCGTCGCCCGTCGTCCAGATCAGCCCGGTCTCGTGAACATCCTCGCCGGTGATGTCGAGGCCGAGGATCGAGATCGGCATGTGCCGGCCCCCCTCGAAGATGCTCATCAACTCATGCCGGCGCACGATCTTGCCGCGCCCGACGCCATTGGCGTCGGTCAGCACGATGTCGAACGCTTCGATCTCGGGATGAGCGTCGAGAAAGGCCTGCGCCTCGGCGGGCGTCGAGCCCGAAGGGGATGCCGTGACCAGGTTCAAACTTTGCTTGGGCGCTTGTTTCATGCCGCAAGCTTGTCTCACGCCGTAAGCTTTGCCGCAACCGCGCCGAAAGCAGTGATCAGCCGGTTCACCTGGGCGGCGCTGGTCGCAGGAGAGATCAGCATCATGTTGTGGAAGGGTGCGATCAGCACGCCGCGATTGACCAGCGCGACATGGATTGCCGCCTCGAGCTCCGGCACGTGCGCAGCTTCCGCTTCGCCGCCGTTCCTCAGCGGGCCCGGCGCGCAGATGAACTCGACACGGGCACCGACGCGAGCAACATGCCAGGGCAGACGATAGCGATCGATGACGGCGGTCAGCCCGGCGTCGAGCCGCCGCGCCAGATGGTCCATATGGCTGTAGTTCTCGTCGGTCATGACGTATTCGAGCGTGGCGCGCATCGCTGCGAATTGCAGCGGATTGGCCGACAGCGTTGTCCCCATGCCGGAGTAGCCGGGCTCTTTCCGGCTGATATAAGCGGCATAGCGGGCCGCAACGTCTTCGCTCATGCCCCAGACGCTCGCCGGTACGCCGCCGGCAATCGGCTTGCCCAGCACGAACAGGTCCGGCTCCAGCCCGTATTTGCTTGTATAGCCGCCGGGACCGGTCGAGATTGTATGCGTCTCGTCGATTAGAAGCAGCGTGCCGGTCGCACGGGTGAGACGCCGCAAGCCATCATGAAAGCCGGCTTCGGGCAGCACCATGCAGGAATTGGTCAGCACCGGCTCGGCGATGACGCAGGCGACATCGTTGCCCCGGAGTGCCGCGTCGAGCGCCGGCAGATCGTTGAACTCGACGACATCAGTCGCTCGCGTCAGGTCGCGGAACTCGCCGGCCAGTCCCGGTCGATTCACCGCTTTCCCGGCGACCAGCCGCACCATCGTCTCGTCGACCGAGCCATGATAGCAGCCGTTGAAGACCAGGATCTTCTCCCGGCCGGTAACGGCGCGGGCAACCCGCAGCGCGAAGCGGTTGGCATCGGTCGCGGTCGTCGCGATCTGCCACGACAGCAAACCGAAGCGCTGCTGCAGCAACGGCCCGATGGCGAGCGCGTTCTCGGCAGGCAGCATGTAGGTCAGGCCGCGTCCGGCCTGCCGGCGGATGGCGCGGGCGACGGGCGGCGGCGAATGACCGAACATCGAACCGGTGTCGCCAAGGCAGAAATCGTCGAGCCGGTTGCCGTCGATATCTCTGATGATGGCGCCCCTGGCACTATCGACGAGGATCGGGAATGGCGTCGGCCAGTCGTTCATCCAATGCATCGGCACGCCGCCGAAGAAGCCGGGCAGGCCATTGCCGATTTTCGCCATCGATTTTGGCCGCGCCCGGCGGAAGACTTCTGCCTCGGTCGCGCGCAACTCGACGATCCGGGCCGGGCCGATGCCGCCGATGCAAGTCTTTGAATGGTTCATGACGTTCATGGCGGCCCTCTCAGTCGCACTTTAGACAATCGGCATCCGCCACCGCAATTGGCCGGGCGGCTGCCCTGTGTTGGGTCAGCGGTCATTTGAATGAAAACAGGCGCTTGACCGCGAGCCGCCTTCGGGCGCCAATGGTACTTCGGCTGGAGGGCATAAGATGGTGCGGGCGATCGTCTGCGCAGCAACGCTGCTGTCGTCGGTTGGTGCGGCTCTGGCGTCCGGCGGCATCTGGTGTTCCGCCGAGGATGCAGCCGTCAAATTTCAGGTCGGTGCCGGGATCACCAGAGGCATGGGCGGGCCGACCTTCAATTTTAGCGGCGAGCTCGAGATTCTGGGCAGGCCGGCTGGCGACAGTCTGCGCGAGACATTGTTCGAGGATCAGAACCTCACGCAATATTGGCTCGACAACAAGGAATTGCGGCTGCTCGTCTACCACGAACGGCAGGTCGAAAACGCCTACGGCTATGTCGAACTGGCGATCCTGACCAAGGCCAGCGAGGAAGGCGTCTATGACGGTCGCTATTTGCTCTCAATCTATGATGTAACGGCCGATGCCGAAAAGGACGGCAAGCAGGCTGAATTGACCGGCAAAGTATCTTGCGGAGCCGAGTAAGTAACAGGCTACGCCGAAATATCGATGACGCCGCAGTCGCCCGCAGCGCTGCCAAAGGCGACGCGGCGCTCTTCCTTGTCCCACATCATCGAAGTGACGGCGCCCTTGCCCGGCCGGCGCAACAGCACTTCCTTGGCGTCGGCGAAGCGCACCGCCATCACCATCCCGTCATCATAGCCGATAGCAACGACGTCCTGGCTCGGGTGGCAGGCGACCGTGGTCACCATGGAGCTGCCGCGCGCGCCGAGTTCCAGCGGCGCCTTGCCCATCGGCCCGTCTTTGCCGGAAAACGGCCAGACGATCGCCGCCGGCGCGCCGGAACTCGCCAGCCATTTGCCCTTGGCGCTCCACGACAGGCTTTTCACCTTGCCGGGGTAGCCGGACATGCGCATGTGCTTGCCGTCGGCGAGCTTCCAGCCATGCAGCGCGTTTTCCTGCATTGTGGTGACGACGAAGCCTCCGTCCGGCGAGAAAGCGATGCCGGTGTGGGCGCCGGCCCATTCGAGCTCGACCGGCTTGCCGTCGGCAGCCGGGAAGTGCAGCGTCGCGCCATTGTAGCGGGCAACGCCGAAGCGCATGCCCTTGGGCGAGAAGGCAAGCCCCTCGACCGAGCGCGGATGCGAGAATTCCCTGGTCTTGCCGTCGGCAAAGCGCACATAGGCAATCTTGCCCGAAGCATAGGCAACAGCGCCTTGCGGCCCGGCGGCGACGCTGGTTATCCATTTTTTGCCTGCGGTCGCCAATTCCGTTGTATTGCCGCCTGGGGTCACGGCAAAGATCCTGCCGTCCTCACCACCGGTGATCAGTCGGTCGTTTGCCGCATCATGGAAGGCGGCGAGCATTCCGTCATTGGCCTGCACCGCCTTGTGGCCGTGGTCGAGCCGATGGATTGTGCCGTCGGCCAGCGCAAAATGCGGCACGTCGCCGAGAAACACGGCGGCGAGGCAGTGGCCTTCGAGATCGAGCGGGGCGACTGTCGGCATGAGAGATCATTCCGTTCGAGATTTCTGCTTGTCATCTAACCCTGCCGAGCTGTCGGCGAGGCTCCGCCTTCTCCCCTTGTGGGAGAAGGTGGATTGGCGCGCAGCGCCAAGACGGAAGAGGGGTGCTGGACGGAGTGCCGTCCTTGCCAAGCTGGAACACCCCTCATCCGACCGAGCTTTCGCTCGGCCACCTTCTCCCACAAGGGGAGAAGGAGAGAAGGGGCAGCGCTAGCGCTATAAAGTCCGGAAATCAAGCGGCCTGGCAGGCCTCGAAGCTTGTCTTCAGTCGCTCGGCGTCGAGTTCGCGGCCGATGAACACCAGCCGGCTCTCGTGCTTCTCGTCGTCCTTCCAGGCGCGCTGGTGGTCGCCCTCGATGATCATGTGCACACCCTGGATGACATAGCGCTCGTCATCGCCTTTCAGCGCAATGATCCCTTTCAGCCGCAGGATGTTCGGGCCTTCCATCTGGGTGATCTTCTCGATCCACGGGAAGAACTTTTTCGGGTCCATCTCGCCGCCGCGCAGCGACACCGACTGCACAGTCACGTCATGGATGTCGGAAGGGTGCGCATGATGATGCCCGTCATGATCGTGGTGATCATGGCCGTCGTGATCATGGTGATGGTGGTCATGATCATGATCGTGATGGTCGTGATCGTCATGCGCCTCGAGGAAGTGCGGATCGTTCTCCAGCGCCCGGGACAGGTCGAACGCACCGCGATCGAGCACCTCGGACAGCGCCACGCTGGCGCGTGTGGTGCGATGGATTCGTGCCGCCGGGTTGATGGCGCGGATCGTCGCCTCCACCTTGCTCAGCTCTTCGGGGGTGACCAGATCGGTCTTGTTGAGTACGACGACATCGGCAAAGGCGATCTGGTCCTCGGCCTCTCGGGAATCCTTCAGACGCAGCGGCAGGTGCTTGGCGTCGACCAGCGCCACCACCGCATCGAGCTTGGTCTTGGAACGCACGTCGTCGTCCATGAAGAAGGTCTGCGCCACCGGCACGGGATCGGCGAGGCCAGTGGTCTCGACGAGGATGGCGTCGAAGCGGCCAGGCCTGCGCATCAGGCCTTCGACGACGCGGATCAGGTCGCCGCGCACGGTGCAGCAGACGCAGCCATTGTTCATCTCGTAGATTTCCTCGTCGGATTCCACGATCAGCTCGTTGTCGATGCCGATCTCGCCGAATTCATTGACGATGACGGCGTAGCGCTTGCCATGGTTTTCCGAAAGGATGCGGTTGAGCAGTGTCGTCTTGCCGGCGCCGAGATAGCCGGTGAGGACGGTTACGGGGATCTGCGTCTGTGCGTCGCTCATATTGTGCCTCGAATAGGGATTGTCGGCTCCATATAGGATGTGTGCTCGGTTTTTGCACGAGGCAAACCGGTGGGCCAAAGAGGGGCTGGTATTGCCGAACTTTCCTCACATTACCGAACTTTCATTGGCGCCGCCTGACAGCGGGCCCTAGATAGGCGGGGTCATTTGCGGAGCTGTTCGCGTTGAAGAGGCGCCAGATGTCCGACAAGTCGTTGCCACTAAGCCGTCGGCAGGCGCTCGGTCTCGTTGCGGTTACCGCTGGCGGCATATTCCTGCCCGCCGGTGCAAGGGCCGGGCAGGTTTCGCCCTATGCCGGGCTTGCTTTGTTCGAAGCCGGTGCCGGCGTCTGCGCCATCACGCCCGAGGTCACCGAAGGGCCGTTCTATTTCGACCCGAAGCTCGAACGCGCCGATATCACCGAGGGCAAGAAGGGCATCGGCCTCAATGTGCGGCTGCAAATCGTCGACGCCGCCTGCCGCCGCTTCCCGGCGCACGCGTCGATATCTGGCATTGCGACGCCCAAGGCAGCTATTCCGGCTATCCCGGACAGGGCGACGGGCAGGATATCGACACGTCCGGCCAGAGCTTTCTCCGCGGCTGGCAGAGAACCGATGAAAGCGGCATCGCTTCTTTCGCCACCATCTATCCCGGCTGGTATCGCGGCCGCACCACCCACATCCATTTCAAGATCTTCCCCGACGACCGCTCGGTGATGACCGGCCAGATGTTCTTCCCCGACAGCCTCAGCGAGCAGATATTCGCCACCGTCGCGCCTTATAAAGATCGCCCCGGCAAACGCGATACATCGAACGCGCGGGACGGCATTGCGCGGCAGGCCGGGCCGCTGTCGCAGGCAGCGCTGCGGGAAATGGCGGACGCCTATCAGGCGTTGATGGTGGTCGCGGTGAAAGCCGGTTGAGAACACCTCGTCACGTCCCCATCCAGCCATTGCGGAAAGTCGTTTGTCATCTAACTGAAATAAACATCTGGCATTAGCCACGGCGAACACCGCGAAGCTTGCCGGCAAAGCTATTTTCCGAGCCGGAATGTTTTCGATCGTCATTGCCAATCGGCGGCCTGCTTCTATGCTGTCCGCTCCGGTTCGGCCGAGGAGGGATGAGCATGGCCAAGGCGGACAAGACTGCAACAATGAGCCGGCTGCATTCGGCGGCGCGGCTGGCGCGCACGGCGCTCGCCGCCCGGCTTCTGGCGCATGGTTTCTATGCCGGCCAGGACCAGATCATGCTGGCGCTCGACCGCGAGGACGGGCAGACGCCCGGCAACCTTGCCGGCCGCCTCGGCGTGCGTCCGCCGACCATCACCAAGACCATCAACCGGCTGCAGGCGCAGGGCTTTCTGGAGAAGCGGGCCTCGTCCGCCGATGCCCGCCAGGCGCATATTTTCCTCACCGACACCGGCCGCGAAATCATCCACGCCATCGAGAAGTCGGTGAAGAAGACCGAAAAGCAGGCATTGAAGGGTCTCGACAAGAAGGATCAGAAAGCGCTGTTCAAGCTGCTTGCCCGCGTCGAGGCGAACCTGTCGAACGGCGAAATGGTGCTCCCAGATGACGAACTGGATATCGAGGACAAGATGCTTGAATAAGGTCACGCATTCGCCGCTGACGGCCGTCGCGTCAGTGCCGACCAGCGTCCCGGTGTGACGCCGAACGCCTTTTTGAAATGCCGATTGAAATGGCTTTGGTCACTGAAGCCGGCTGCGATGGCGATTTGCGCCAGTGGCTCGTCGGCTTCGATCATCCGACGGGCTCGTTGAAGCCGGCGCATCAACAGGAACCGGTGCGGGCTGGTGGAGAAGGTGGCGCGGAAATGCCGCGACAGGGCATAACGGTCCAATCCGGTTATCGCCTCCAATTCATCCGAACGTACGATCCGCGCGACATTTTCCTCCAGATAGTCGCGCGCCAGGCTGGCGGCGCGCCACGCAGTTTTCGCTACCGGTTTCGTCGGCTGACCGGCGTGCCGGGCCAAGCTTTGCATAAGCTGCGTCATGAAATCGACGACAAACAGCTCGTCCAGTTCCTGATTCAACGGCCCGAGCGCCGAAAGCAGCGTCGCCCGGAGATCGCGGTCTGTCACCACGGCATTCCCGACGAATGGTAGTGATCCGCCGCCGAGACAATCGAGCATCAGGGACGGCTCCAAATAGAGCATTCTGTATCGCAAGCCGTCTTCGGTGCCGGCACCGCCATCGTGCAGTTCGTCGGGATGAAGGATAATGATCTGGCCAGGCAGGCTCTGATGCGTTTGGCCGCGATAGCGGAAGCGCTGCACGCCATAAAGCGTCACCCCGATCGCATAGGTGTCGTGGCGATGGAGATCGAAGGCATTGCCGTGGAACCGGGCCTCGATGCGTTCCATCCCGGCAGCACCGGGTGCCGGTACGATGCAGTTCTCGGCTGCATCCACGCACAAACGTCCAAGACCCTGAAAGGCTTCCCGGTCTAGATCGTGCGCCATCGCTTCACTCGCAGCCTCGGATTGGCCCCCTTTTCGGATTGGAAACTGTCGCATGTTCGATACGAAATTTGCAATCGTGCTCAAGGATGATCTTCCCGTCTGGCAAAAGCTCAATGTCACCGCCTTTCTGACCAGCGGCATCGTCGCGCAATTTCCCGACATTATCGGCCACCCCTACCGTGATCGCGCCGGCAATATCTACAACCCGCTGTCGATCCAGCCGGTCATCGTGCTTTCGGCGGACGGCCAGACGCTCGGCGCGATCCAGCGGCGGGCGCTGGAGCGTGGTGTGACGGTTTCGCTCTATGTCGAGGATATGTTTTCGACCGGGTATGATCTGGCCAACCGCGCCGTCTTTGCCGAATTTGCGCCGGAGGATGCCAAGGTGGTCGGCATCGCGCTTCGCGCCGAAAAGAAGCTCGTCGACAAGATCACCAAGGGCGCCCGCATGCACGCCTGAGTCGTCGGCCACTAGGTCGGCCACTGGGAAACAAACTGAGCCTGTCGGCGGCTGTCGTTGTGCCAGACTGTTTTGGCTTGCCCGCAGGCGACAATTGCCGCATTGGTGAGGGACCGCCTTGCTTCCCGTCCGGCCTGAAATTGAATGCTCCCCCAAGACAAGACGAAAGCGCGACATCGCCGGCGGCGATCCTGTGCATGCTTTCCGTCTATGTGTTTTTCACCTTCCTCGACACCAGCAGCAAGTACCTTGTGCTGGCCGGCGTCTCGGCGCTGATCGTCGCCTGGACCCGCTTCGCGGTCCATGTGCTGATCGTCGGCGTCTTTCTGCACGGATGGCGTGAGCCGCTGCGCTTTCGTCCCGCCAACCTGCCGGCGCATCTCACGCGCGGTCTGCTCCTGTTCGGATCGACGATATGCAACATTCTCGCGCTGCGGACGCTGCAGCTGGCGGAAACCACCTCGATCTACTTCTTCGGCCCGATGGTGATCACCGCGCTTGCCGGTCCGTTGCTAGGGGAATGGGCCGGCTGGCGGCGTTGGCTGGCGATCATGAGCGGCTTTGTCGGCGTCCTCATCATCACCCGGCCGGGCATCGGGGTTTTTGGCGTCGGCCATCTCTTTGCGCTCGGCTCGATGCTATCGAACAGTTTCTACGTCATCATGACGCGCCGCATGTCGGCGACGGAAACCTCGGAAAGCCTCATCCTGTTTTCGGCGCTGGCGCCGGCCGTGCTGCTGCTGCCGACACTGCCGTTTTCGCTTTCGTTGCCGCAGGATGGCTGGCACTGGTTCATATTGCTGATGCTGGGCGTCTTCGGCGCCATCGGCCATTGGCTTCTTGTGCAGGCCTATCGCCTTGCCACCACCACGGCCCTGGCCCCCTATCCCTATTCGCAGATGATCTGGATGATCATCTCCGGCCTGATCGTCTTCAACCAGTTTCCCGACCGCTGGACGCTGGCCGGTGCGACAGTCATCGTCGCCAGCGGCCTCTACATCGTCCACCGCGAGCACCGGCTTCGTGTGCGCAACCGCGCGACGCTGGACGCGGAGGCGGAAGCGCTGGCAAAAAAACTTTGATTTGCGCGGGATCGATGGCATAAGAGCCGGCCTTTAAACAGTTTAAATTGCTTCGGGAGCGCAGGGCGCTGGCACAGAAGATCAAGCTTTCCACCATCGCGGATGCGCTCGGCGTGTCCACGGCCACGGTCTCGCTGGCCTTGCGCGACAGCCCGCTGGTCGCCGGCGGCACCCGCGACCGCATCAAGGAACATGCCCGCGCCATCGGCTATATCTACAACCGCCGCGCCGCCAGCCTGCGCACCTCGCGCTCAGGCATAGTCGGCGTCGTCGTCCACGACATCATGAACCCGTTCTTTGCCGAGATATTGCGTTCGATCGAGAGCGAACTCGACCGCAGCCGGCAAACCTTCATCCTGTCGAACCACTACGACCAACTCGAGAAACAACGCACCTTCATCGACACGCTTCTGCAGCTCGGCGCTGACGGCGTCATCATGTCGCCGGCCATCGGCACACCGCCCGAAGACATAATCATGGCCGAGGAGAACGGTCTCCCGGCAGTGCTGATTGCACGCACCGTCGAAGGTGCCGACGTGCCGGTGTTTCGCGGCGACGATGCCTATGGCACCGGGCTTGCTACCAATCATCTGATCTCGCTTGGCCACAAGCGCATCGCAATGATCGGCGGTACCGACCAGACCTCGACCGGCCGCGACCGCTATCAGGGATATGTCAACGCCATGGAGGCGGCAGGGCTTGAGGTCAGGCCGTCCTGGCGCATCGCCGGCCCACGCACCAAGCAGGCCGGCTTCGAGGCCGCCGGGCAGTTCCTGGCGCTGAAGGACAGGCCGACCGCGGCCTGCTGCTGGAACGACCTCGTCGCCATCGGCCTGATGAACGGCATTGCGCGCGCCGGGCTGGTGCCGGGCATCGACATCTCTGTTACCGGCTATGACGACCTCGAGGAGGCGGCGATCGCGACGCCTGCGCTAACCACCGTCTGGAACGGCCAGCGCGAGGTTGGCCGCCGCGCCGCCAGCGCGCTGCTCGACAAACTCAACGGACAGACGGTGCGGCCGTCGCAGGAACTGATCAAGCCGGAACTGCATGTGCGCCAGTCGACCGGCAAACCGGTGGAACGTGCATGACAAAAACCAAACAGCAAGCTGTCGCCATTCTGGTGCCGGGCCAGTTCAACGATCATGCGGTCGGCCGCATCGACGGGGTGTTCAGCCGCGTCCGGATCGAACGCGCCGATCCGTCGCTGGTCACCGACGAGATGCGCCTTACGGTGCGCGGCATAGCCGCCTTTGGCGGCATAAGCGCCGCGTTGATGGACGCGCTGCCAAAGCTCGAGATTATCGCCAATTTCGGCGTCGGCTATGATTCGGTCGATGTCCGCCACGCCGCACGGCGCGGCATCATGGTCACCAACACACCGGATGTGCTGACCGAAGAGGTCGCCGATACGGCGCTCGGCCTGTTGATCAATACCATCCGCGAACTGCCGCGCGCCGAGGCCTGGCTACGCGACGGAAGCTGGCTGCGCAACGGCAACTATCCGCTGAGCCGGCTGACCTTGCGCGGGCGCCAAGTCGGTATCTTTGGCATGGGCCGCATCGGCCTCGCCATTGCCCGCAGGCTCGACGCTTTTGGGCTGCCCATTGCCTATCACAACCGGCGCCGCGTCGAAGGCCTGTCCTATGACTATCACCCGACGCTGAAAGGTCTCGCCGAGGCGGTCGACACACTGATCTCGGTGGCGCCCGGCGGGGCTTCGACGGAAAAGGCCGTCAATGCCGAAATTCTCTCGGCTCTTGGGCGGAACGGCGTCTTTGTCAACATCGGCCGGGGCAGCACGGTCGACGAACCAGCCCTTGCCGCCGCACTTGCCAGCGGCAGCATCGCCGCTGCCGGGCTAGACGTCTTTGCCGACGAGCCGAATGTGCCAGCGGCGTTGCTTGCCGCGCCCAACACCTCGCTTTTGCCACATGTCGGCTCGGCCTCGCAGCACACCCGCCGCGCCATGGCGGACCTGTGCGTCGAAAATCTGGTCTCGTGGTTTTCGCAGCGCAAGGCGCTGACGCCGGTGCCGGAGACGGCAAATGTCAAGGCAAGGCCGTAAGCGGGCTGCCATATCTATTAACTTCAGCTTAACCCTTCGGAATCATTCTGGTCCCTTCGCAGTGTCTGTCCGCCTGACAGGACATGACAGCAAGAGGAAGCGCGCCTCCCTGATCTCTTCGAACCGGCGCGCTTGAAATGCGCGGAGAACCAGGATGAAGACGCTTCCTGCATTGATGGCTGTCGCTGTACTGTTCGGCAGCGCCCAACTGTTTTACGCCGGTAGCGGTGAAAGCCGTGCGGCCAGTGAGTCACCGCCTTCATCCGGCAACTACAGGCTGGTAGCCCATGGCGACGAGGGGTCTTGTGCGGTCAGCCGCGGCGCCGAGATTTCGCAAGGCCTGTCGCTGTTGACGGTCGCAGCAAATTGCCGCCGGGTGTTGCCCGGCGTGGAGCAGGCGAAGTTCTGGCGAGAGCAGGATGACGGCACGGTCACCCTCAGCGCCAACGGCACCGATCCGATCGTCATGTTCTCAGTCGCCGACGGCGATGGTTACGAATCCTACGCGCCGGCGCTGCCGCTGCTGACGCTGGCGTCGGCCGGCAACTAGCGAGCGCGGCAGGACTATTCCGCGGCTGCGCGCGCACCCGATTTCGCCGCCTGATGCAGACGTACAGCATCGCCGAAGGCGCGAAATATCTTTACCGAGATACTGTCCGATTTGACCCAGTATTCGGGATGCCACTGGACGCCGACGGCGAAAGCCCGTGCATCGCGCACCGAAACCGCCTCGACGGTGCCGTCGGCGGCGACCGCTTCGACCTGCAGCTTTGGGCCAAGTCGGCCGATGGCCTGGCGATGCACCGAATTGACCATGATGTCGCCGGCGCCGAAGACCCCGGCCAAGCAGCTGCCGGGTTTTATCGCCACGCTCTGGCGGATGGCGAAGCGTTCGTCCTGATTGTCGCTTGCCGGCGCACGATGATCGAGCGAACCGGCGCGTTCCTGGATTTCGGTGGCCAGCGTGCCACCCAGCGCCACATTCATCTCCTGGATGCCGCGGCAGATGGCGAGCAATGGCACCCCGCGCTCCACCGCCCGGCGGATCAGCGGCAACGTCGTCGCGTCGCGGGCGGGGTCGTAGGGACCATTGGCTTCACTGGCGTCACCGGCATAGAGCGAGGGATGAACGTTGGACTTCGAACCGGTGACCATGACGCCGTCGACGGCGGAAAGCAGTTCGTCGAAGTCGAGCCGGTCGCCGAAGGACGGTACCAGCAGCGGGAACACGCCTGCACCCGAAAGCGCCGCTTCGAGATATTGCTGTGGCGCGGCATGCCAGGTGTAATTGTCGAACTGGCGGACATCGGTCGATACGGCGACGAGCGGCTGGTGCATTTGGTCCGGATCCCATCGGGTGCAACGAATTATCTGCCTGCAAAATAGGCGATCCGAAGGCGCATTTCCATGGCAAGTTTCGGCGTGTCGCGTAGGCCAGTTAATCGACCTTAGACTATAGTTGCAAGATCTGCCCCAACGCCGTGAATTTCCCCGAAATGCGCCGCTCAAACCGGGCTGCCGTGCTGGACTCGACTCCTTGCCTGTGTATTGTCGGCTCGAAGCCGATCCGGGCGCCGAAGTGTCCCGAATGTCGGTCAGTGGATCCAAAAGGGAGGAACTTCATGGATCGTCGTTCGTTCATCCGCAAAGCCGGCACCGCCGGCGTTGGCGCCGCGGCCGCTGCCGCGACACTTGCCGCGCCGGCCATCGCCCAGTCCAATCCGAAAGTGACCTGGCGGCTGGCGTCGTCCTTCCCGAAGTCGCTCGATACGATCTATGGCGGCGCCGAAGTGTTTTCCAAGATGCTGTCGGAGGCGACCGACGGCAACTTCCAGGTCCAGGTCTTCGCCGCCGGCGAACTCGTTCCCGGCCTGCAGGCCGCCGATGCCACCACTGCCGGCACCGTCGAGGCCTGCCACACCGTGGCATACTATTACTGGGGCAAGGACCCGACCTGGGCGCTGGGAGCGGCGGTTCCGTTTTCGCTCAACGCGCGCGGCATAAACGCCTGGCACTATCATGGCGGCGGCATCGATCTGTTCAACGAGTTCCTGGCGACGCAGGGTCTGTTTGGGCTGCCGGGCGGCAATACCGGCGTGCAGATGGGCGGCTGGTTCCGCAAGGAGATCAAAACGGTCGCCGACCTTTCCGGCCTCAAGATGCGTATCGGTGGTTTTGCCGGCAAAGTGGTGCAAAGGCTCGGCGTGGTTCCTCAGCAGATCGCCGGTGGCGACATTTATCCGGCGCTGGAAAAAGGCACGATCGATGCCGCCGAATGGGTCGGCCCCTATGACGACGAGAAGCTCGGCTTCTACAAGGTTGCGCCCTATTACTACTATCCCGGCTGGTGGGAAGGTGGACCGACTGTCCATCTGATGTTCAACAAGGCGAAATACGACGAACTTTCGCCGGCTTACAAGTCGCTGGTGCATACTGCCGCTCAAGCGGCCGACGCCAACATGCTGCAGAAATACGACTATCTCAATCCGGCGGCGGTTAAGCGGCTGGTTGCCGGCGGTGCCAAGTTGAGCCCGTTCAGCCAGGAGATCATGGCCGCCTGTTTCGAAAAGGCCAACGAAGTCTATGCCGAGATGGAAGCCTCGAACGCGCCGTTCAAGAAGATCTGGGATTCGATCAAGGCGTTCCGCAAGGAGCATTATCTCTGGGCGCAGGTGGCCGAGTACAACTATGACACCTTCATGATGGTCCAGCAGCGCAACAGCAAGCTCTAGAACATTCTGCGACGCCGAGTGGCTCCACTCGGCGTCGCAGAAATGGGCTAAAACAAAGCGGATGCCCGGTTTTATTTGAATGCATTCCGCTCCAGGAAGACGTGGTTCTTGTCAAAGGACCCTGAGCACGCCCCGTGTTCCTTCCTGTCAGCCTCGGACGCACTGACTTCCACCGGTATTCCCGCCCGGAGCATGGCAATAGAACACTGTCGACTTGATGCGGCCACGCATCAGTTGCTGGACCTCACCCGGTTGTAAGCCGGCGTCGGCATAGGTGGCGGGGTCGCCTTTCCCCGGCTTCATCAGCCCGGCTTTATCAGATTGAGGATGAAGCCATCGATGCGACGCAGAACCGCGAAGCCTGCCGGTGGCAACTGGCCCGATGGATCAGCTCTGAGGCACTGCCAGGACTTTGACCTCACCTGGCGCCGGCGGGTTGGCAATGATCGCCACCGCCTCGTCGAGGCTGACTTGTCGTGATATCAGCCGATCTACTTCGATCGCCCCCGAGGCGATAAGATCGGCGGCCCGGCGATGGGTAAAGGGGTTGAGGAAGGAACCCAGGACCTTCAACTCACGGAACAGCAGATCGAACGGTTCGAACGCCACTTTCATGCCTTGCGGCATCACTCCGACGACGACGACGGTGCCGCCCGCTTTGGCCAGCCGCATCGCCTGCTCAACAGTGTCTTTCACGCCGGCGCATTCGAACACCACGTCGACGCCGCCCGGCATGAAACCCGACGGGCCGACGATCGCATCGGTGACATCGAAGGCGCTGGGATCGAGCGTCGCCGTTGCGCCAAATTGCTCGGCAAGAGCCCGCCGCGAGGCCTGACGGGTCGACAAGATAATGGTCGTCGCACCGGCGAGCTTTGCCAGCTGAACGGTGAGCAGGCCGATCACGCCGCCGCCGAGCACCGCGACCGACGAGCCTGGTTTGATCGCGGCAAGGTCCACTCCATGCAGACAGCAGCCGAGCGGCTCGCAGAAAGCACCATGCGTAGGCTTCAGATCGCCTGGCAAGACGAAGGCCTGTTTCTGCGGCAGGACAAGATATTCGGCAAAGCCGCCATCGCGATGGATGCCGATGGCGCGTAGATTGCCGCAGAGATTGACCCGGCCGGCCTGACAATGCTCGCATCGGCCACAGGCAATGTTGGGATCGCCGGTGACGCGGTCGCCGACCGAAAAGCCGGATACGGCAGGTCCGACCGCCTCGACGATGCCGGAGAATTCATGCCCGAGCGTCACCGGCGGCGTGCACGGGAATTCACCATGGAAAAGATGCCTGTCGGTGCCGCAGACGCCGCACGCCTCGATGCGCACCAGCAGATCGTTCGGCCCGGCGGTCGGTTTCTCGACCTCGCACACCGCGAGGCTGCCCACTCGCTCCAACCGAACCGCCTTCATGGCTGCCGGGCCTTCCTCAGTTGAAACTCGGTGGTTGCGACAGATCAATTGCCGGCGCCGCCGGTTTCGCGGGCGGCTTTTCGTCGAAGCTCGGCGGCTGCGACAAATCCGGTGTGGAACGTGAGGCCGGGGCAGTGCCGCCGTTGGCCGGCGGCGTGCCAAGCGGCGACAAGCCGATGCCAGGCGTTTCCGGCACCTGGTAGTTGATGGTGCCAGGATCGACGACAGTGCCTTTGTAGTGCATCACCATCTGCGGGAAGGCGATGGTCAGGCCGATCATGATCACCTGGATGCAGACGAAGGGCACTGCGCCCCAATAGATCTGCCCTGTGGTGACCGGCGCGATCTGCTTGCCGGTGAGTCGGTCGAGATAGGGCACGCGCGCGGCGACCGAGCGCAGATAAAACAGCGCGAAGCCGAAGGGCGGATGCATGAAGGAGGTCTGCATGTTGACGCCCAAAAGCACGCCAAACCAGATCAGGTCGATGCCGAGTTTGTCAGCCGCTGGCGCCAAAAGCGGCACGATGATGAAGGCAAGCTCGAAAAAGTCGAGGAAGAAGGCGAGCACGAAGACGAGGATGTTGACGCCAATCAGGAAACCGACTTCACCGCCCGGCAGCGACGTCAACAGGTGCTCGACCCAGATGTGGCCATTGACGCCGTAGAAGGTCAGCGAGAACACCCGCGCGCCGATCAGGATGAACAGAACGAAGGACGACAGCCTGGTCGTCGAGGCCAGCGCCTGCTTGACCACGTCGAGCGACAGCCGCCCCTTCACCGCCGCCATTGCCAGCGCGCCGACGGCGCCCATGGCGCCGCCTTCCGTCGGCGTGGCGATGCCAAGGAAGATGGTGCCCAACACCAGGAAGATCAGCGCCAGCGGCGGGATCAGCACGATGATCACCTGCTGTGCCAGTCTGGACATCAGGTTGATCTTCAGGCGCTGGTCGACGATCGCCACGACATAGATGAAGATGACGCCGATGGTGGCGCCGAGGATATCGGCGTTGCCGCCATGGTTCGGCGCAAGGTAGCGATACGCCGCATAGGAAACCACCACCGCCGCCAGCAGCGCCGCCAGCAGCGACAGCACGCCGTGGCCAAGCGTGCGGGCCTCAAGCGGCAGTGCCGGCATCGACTTCGGCCGAAAGATCGACATGAGCAGGATGTAGAGCATGTAGATGCCGGTCAAAATGAGCCCGGGGATCAGCGCTCCCTTATACATATCGCCGACCGAGCGGCCGAGCTGGTCGGCCAGGACGATCAGCACCAGTGACGGCGGGATGATCTGGGCGAGCGTCCCGGACGCGGCAATGACGCCGGATGCCAGCCGCCGGTCGTAGCCGTAGCGCAGCATGATCGGCAGCGAAATCAGACCCATGGCAATGACGGAGGCCGCCACCACGCCGGTCGTCGCGGCGAGCAGCGCGCCGACGAAAATCACGGCATAGGCGAGGCCACCACGGACCGGTCCGAACAACTGGCCGATCGTGTCGAGCAGGTCTTCGGCCATGCCGGATCGTTCGAGCACGATGCCCATGAAGGTGAAGAACGGGATCGCCAGCAGCGTGTCGTTCGACATCACCCGGCTGCCATAGAAATTATCCGGCAACGCGTGCAGCAACGGCCAGGCGAGATTGATCGAACCGCCCGAATAGGGCGACAGAAGCACGCCGATGAAGAAGAACATCAGGCCGTTGGCGGCGAGCGAGAAGGCGACGGGGTAGCCGATCAGCAGGAAGACGACCAGCGAGGCGAACATGATCGGCGCCATGTTCTGGGCGATGAACTCGATCACGAGCGCACCTCTTCGGCGAGCGCATTGGCTTCGAGTTCGGCCTGCTCATGCACCGATATGAACGGAGTGGGATCGTCCATCTGGCCGCGTATGATGGCGATTTTCTTGATGATTTCGGAAATGCCCTGCAGCGCGAGCAGAAAAAAGCCGACCAGCAGGATCGCCTTCGCCGGCCAGATGATCAGCCCGCCGGAATTGTTCGACATCTCCCCGCTGCGATACGACAGCGACACATAGGGAACGAAATAGACCACCATCAACGTCACGAACGGCATCAGGAAGAAGACGTGACCGAAAAGGTCGATCCAGTGCTGCACGCGGCGCGAGAACATGCCGTAGACGATATCGATGCGGATATGGTCGTTCTGCTTCAGCGTGTAGGCGGCGGCCAGCATGAAGGCGGCGCCGAACAGATACCATTGCAATTCCAGCCAGGCGTTCGAGGACATGTCGAACACCTTGCGGATGACGGCGTTGGCGGCGCTTACCAGGATCGCCAGCAGGATCAGCCACGAAACCCATTTGCCGATGAATTCGTTCAAACGGTCAATGGTTCTGGAAAGAGCGAGAAGCCCTGCCATGCATTCCTCCCTTGTGTCAGAGCGCGGCGGTTCCCTGTCCGTCGCGTCGCTGTGGACCAACGGTATGCAGTGCGTGGTCCGGCGGGTCAACACGGGACAGCCCGCATAAACACAGTTGTGAGATGACGGGCGGCAAAATGCTGCCGCGTCCTTTGCATGTCCAAGGACATGCGGCGCTTTCACCCAAGCAAAGTCGGGTGCGGCTCAGGCGATCTTCTGTTGGTCGCGGCCGGCGCCGATCAGCACAAGCATGGCGACGAGGAACAGGTACATCCAGCCGTCCCGCCATTCGAGCGGAAAATAGCCGGCCCATAGCGATTCGGCCATGCCGAAAGCGGCGGCGCCCAGTGCCGCCCGCAAAGGCGAAAGATAGCCGCCCACTGCGGTCACGAACAGGATTTTCAACCCGTAGACCAACCCTGTGCCGAAGCTGATGTTACCGTAGTAGAAGGCGGCGAGCACGCCGGCCAGTGCCGCACAAAGGCCGCCGAAAAGCACCGCACGCCGAAACACCGCACGGACATCGACGCCGCACATCGCAGCCGCCCTGGGATCGTCGGATACGGCGCGCCAGCTCCGGCCGAAGCTCGAATATGCGAAGCCCCAAGCAGCCAGCGCTATGGCCGCCAGTACGGCGGCGCAATCGAGCAATTGGATCAGCGTCAACGTCGCCTTGAAGCTGGCATTCTGCGCGAAGACGATGGTCTGGGCCAGCATTGGCGGCAACCATAGGTCATGGGTATCGGCGGCGATGCGGCTGGCTTCCGACAAGACCAGCAATATGCCGAGCGTCGTCACCACGATGGCGTTGGGCGAGCGGTCGGCCAGCGGTACGAAGATACTTCGCGACAGGACATGGCTGAGCAGCGCCGCATAAAGGAACGCCGCAGCTACGCCGAGCGCGACCGATGCAAACAGCGTCAGCCACAGCGCCTGATAGCCGAACGCCGCGGTGAGGATCATCGTATGCCCGCAAAAGGCGAACAGCGCGCCATAGGCAAGATTGGTACGGTGCAGGATGCCGTTGGTCAGCACGTAGCCGAAGGCAAGCAATGCGTAGAGCGCGCCCGAATGCAGCCCGTTCAGAACCTGCTGGAAGAAATAGAGCATGCAAGACCCTCTATGCATGCCCCGCAATCGGGGCAGAGGTTTGGGACGAACGATATTCTCAGTACGGCGATCGCCTCAGTGACGAGCGTTGCACCCGAAATCTAACTTGTCAAACGCGAGTTATCAGTTAGATTCGCCATATGACAGTATCCTGGACTCCGCACCGCTTTACCGGTGGCATGCTGGCGCTCGATACGGCGAACACCGTCGTTTTGCGGAACGATCCGGAGAAAACTTTCGACCGTTTCGACGATCCGGCCGAGATCGCCCGCTTTGCCGAAGCGGCGAGTGCCTTTCGCGCCGCCGAGCTCGGCGGCAGGCGGCTCGTAGCGCCGGCGCCTGAAAAGATCGCACCGGTGGTGCTGTCGATCCGCGAGACGACCGATCGGCTGTTTCGCGGCGCGGTATCGAAAGGTGCGATCGCGACCGGCGATATGCCGAAATTCTTGGAAGCCTGCGCCGATGGCCTCGCTCATAGCCGCACCGAAATCGGCACGCCTGGAAAACCGTTCGGTGATCCGGCGACGCCGATTGCCTTCGAGGCCGCGCTTGCGGTCTCGGCGCTGTCGCTGCTGCGTAGCGACACCATCGCCAGGCTGCGGATATGTCCGAACTGCAGCTGGCTGTTTGTCGACAAAAGCCGCAATTCCAGCCGCCTCTGGTGCGACATGGCGGTGTGCGGCAACCGCCAGAAGGCAAACCGACACTATCGCCGCCGGACCGCGGCCAGGGAGGTCACCAATGTCTAGAAGATTCTCACGCGCGATGATTGTCGTCGCGGCGTTGTTCGCGGCGGCCGCGCTCGGCGCCTGCCGTGATTCCGGCAAGGACCAGCTGTTCGCCATTTCCGGCAAGCTGTTCGAGTTCAACTACCGGCTGGGTATCGCCACCTATGTCATCACCCTCAATCCGCTGCGGCCGGTGGGTGAGGGGCAGGTCGCTGTGGTCTCCTTCCAGAACCCGGCCGGTGGTGATCCGATCATCGTCACCCAGAAAATATGGCCGAAGCTGCCGCATGTGACGCTCACCAGCCCGCCGCTTACCTGCGTTGTCAAGGACAAGCCCTATGCGGTGTCGATCCGCATCGAGGATTCCAGCGGCAAGTTGCTGCAGAGTTTCGCGACCACTCTGACGTCCTCGCTCGACCAGTCGGTCCTGCCCGACCGGCCTCTGGTGGTCGGGCCAGTCTACGAGCTCAACAAGGACTTGGCCGGCCATGTCGACGGCAAGCTGCCCGGTGAACCGAAGCCCAGTTGCCCAAAGGCTGCATGATGCATCACCAACGGCGCTGACCGCCGCCGGAATTTTTCATGCTCGGCCATCCTCCCCGACAGGCGTTTCGTGGCGCCACACGGCCGCGCACGGATCGTTTGTTGCGGACCGCCTGGCACCTTCGATTTTGTTTGACCTCCCCGGCAAGGGAAGAAAGACTGTGGGCACTCGACTCCGACGTTGGCCGCGCACCTCCAGGCGCGGCCTCCGCACAGGAAATGCCTGATGACGCTGCACAATGTCGCGCTCGACGACAAGTTCGACCTGGCAAAGGAGCGCATCTTCCTGTCGGGTGCCCAGGCAGTCATCCGCATGCTTCTGATGCAGCGCGAGCGCGACCGCCGGGCTGGCCTGAACACCGCCGGTTTCGTCTCCGGCTATCGCGGCTCGCCGCTCGGCGGCCTCGACATGCAGCTGTGGAAGGCCAGGAACCAGCTCGCGCAGTCGGACATCGTCTTCCAGCCCGGTCTCAACGAGGAGCTCGCCGCCACCGCCTGCTGGGGCTCGCAGCAGGCCGAATTGCTGGGCGAGGGTACCCATGACGGCGTTTTTTCGGTCTGGTACGGCAAGGGTCCGGGCGTCGACCGCTCCGGCGACGTGTTCCGCCACGCCAATCTCGCCGGGTCGTCGAAACATGGCGGCGTGCTGGCCCTGATGGGTGACGACCACATGGCCGAATCCTCGACCAACGCGCATGCCACCGAGTTCCTGTTCGTCGACACCATGGTGCCGATCCTTAATCCGGCCGGCGTCCAGGAGATCATCGACTACGGCCTCTACGGCTTTGCCATGTCGCGTTTTGCCGGCACCTGGGCGGCGATCAAATGCGTCAAGGACAACATCGAATCGACAGCCTCGGTCGATGCCGCGCTCGACCGGCTAGATATCGTCATCCCGGACTTCGACATGCCGCCCGGCGGCCTCAACATCCGTAACGAGATCGACATGCTCGGCCAGGAGGAGCGGCTGCATGAATACAAGCGCGCCGCCGCTTCAGCGTTCATCCACGCCAATGGGCTGAATCGGATCGTCTATTCGGGCGGCACCAGCGCCAAGCTTGGCATCGTCACCATCGGCAAGAGTTATCTCGATGTTCGCCAGGCGCTGGAGGATATCGGCGTCGACGAAGCGGCCGCCAGTCGCATCGGTATCAGGCTGTTCAAGGTCGGCTGCCCGTGGCCGCTCGACCTGCAACACATCGCCGACTTTGCTCGCGGCCTCGATACCATCGTCGTCGTCGAGGAGAAACGCTCGCTGATCGAGGTGCAACTGCGCGAGAACCTTTACGGCACCGCGACGCAGCCGCTCATCGTCGGCAAGAAGGACGAGCGCGGCGACTGGCTGTTCCCGGCCAAGGGCGCGCTCGACCCCAACGATATTGCCATCGCGCTCGGCGAGAGGATTTTGCGAACGATCGGCCCGTCGGAAGAAATCGCCGCGCGGGTGGCGAAGTTGCGCCAGTTCCAGGCGATGCTGGCCGACACGTCAGACATCGCCTCGCGCACGCCCTTCTTCTGCTCCGGCTGCCCACACAATTCCTCGACCAAGGTGCCGGACGGCTCGCTCGCCGCCGCCGGAATCGGCTGTCATTTCATGGCGCTGTGGATGGACCGCAACACCGTCGGCTTCACCGCCATGGGCGGCGAGGGCGCGCAGTGGGTCGGCCAGGCGCCGTTCTCGAAGCGCGAGCACATCTTCCAGAATCTGGGCGATGGCACTTACAACCACTCGGGTGTGCTGGCGATCCGCTTCGCGCTGTCGACCGACGCCAACATCACCTACAAGATCCTCTACAATGACGCCGTTGCGATGACGGGCGGGCAGCCGCACGAGGGCGGCCTGACGGTTGACATGATCGCAAGGCAGGTGCGCGCCGAGGGCGTGGAGCGCATCGCCATCGTCACCGACGAGCCGGACAAATATACCGGCAAGGTGGAATTTCCCGCCGGCGCCACCATCCATCACCGCGACGACCTCGATCTCGTCCAGCGCGAGTTGCGTTCGGTCAAAGGCGTCTCGGTGCTGCTCTACGACCAGACCTGCGCCGCCGAGAAGCGTCGCCGCCGCAAGCGCGGCACCTTCCCCGATCCCGACAAGCGTATCTTCATCAACGAGCTGGTCTGCGAAGGCTGCGGCGATTGCGGCGTGCAGTCGAATTGCGTCTCGATCCAGCCGGTCGAGACCGAATTCGGCCGCAAGCGCAAGATCGACCAGTCGAGCTGCAACAAGGACTTCTCTTGCGTCAACGGTTTCTGCCCCTCCTTCGTCACTGTCCACGGCGCCAAAATCAGGAAAGCCGAAGGCATAGCCGGCGCGGCCGACCCGCTCGCGGGGGTGCCGGCGCCGGCGCAATTTACGCTCGGTGAACAAGGCTGGGCGGCGATCATCGACGGTGTCGGCGGCACCGGCGTCGTCACAATAGGCGCGGTGCTCGGCATGGCCGCGCACCTGGAAGGCAAGGGCTGCGGCATGATCGACATGGCCGGCCTCGCCCAGAAGGGCGGCTCGGTGTTCACCCATGTCCGCATCGCCAGCACGCCGGACGACATCCACGCCATTCGGGTATCGGCCGGCAAGGCCGATCTCGTGCTCGGCTGCGATCTCGTCGTTTCGGGTGCCAAGAAGGTGTTGGCCGCGGTGCGCGAAGGCCATACCATCTTCCTCGCCAACACTGCCGAGATCATGCCGGGCGAGTTCGCCCGATCGGCCGATTTCTCGCTGCCCGTCGAGCGGCTGAAGAAAGCGATAAGAACGGCCGCGGGCGACGACAGGACGCATTTCTTCGACGCTACCCGCACCGCCACTGCGCTGTTCGGCAGCTCGCTTGGCGCCAACATGTTCATGCTCGGCTTCGCCTTCCAGCACGGCGGCTTGCCGCTGTCGGCGGAGGCGGTCGAGAAGGCGATCGAGCTCAACGGCGAGGCGGTAGCGATGAATATCGCGGCATTTCGCTGGGGCCGCCGCGCCGCCCACCAGCCGGATTTCGTGCGCAGCCTTCTCGCCCAGCCGGGCAAGGCCACGCAGCATGCCGCCATTGCCGAGACGCTGGACGATATAATTGCTCGCCGCGTCGCCTTCCTGACCGCCTATCAGAACGCCGCCTATGGCAAGCGCTATGCCGACAGACTGGCGGCGCTGCGCAAGGCCGAAACCAATGCTGTGCCCGGTTCGACCGTGGTGACCGAGGCTGCCGCAAAGAACCTGTTCAAGCTGATGGCGATCAAGGACGAATACGAGGTGGCGCGGCTTTATACGGACGGCTCCTTTGCCGCAGAGCTCGCAAAGCAGTTCCAGAGCTACGGCAAGCTTGAATTCCATCTCGCACCGCCGATCATGGGCAGGCGCGGCAGTGACGGGAAGCCGAAGAAATCGAGCTTTGGCCCGTGGATGATGAACGGGTTCCGCCTGCTGGCGGCGATGAAGGGCCTGCGCGGCACCGCTTTCGACCTGTTCGGCTACAGCGCCGAGAGGCGTATGGAGCGGCAGCTTCTTGCCCTCTATGAAGCCGACCTGGAGCTTGTCGCCGGCGCGCTGGCGCCGGGCAAGATCGAGGTTGCTGCCGCGCTTGTTTCGGTACCGGCGCTCATCCGCGGCTTTGGCCACGTCAAGCAGGCCAGTGCCGAAAAAGCCGCCGGCGAACGCCAGCGTCTGCTCGACCGCCTCTCGACGGCGCCGCTGCGGCCGCAACTTCAAGCCGCCGAATAATTCAGCGCTGTGATACGCCTTGTTTACCTGAACTGTAGTTTCCCTGCTTCCGCTGCGTCACCAATGAATGCCAATAGAGCCCGAACCGCTGCTCTAAACCTTTCTTAAGGCCAATGTGACACTGCTGGGTTCCCCAGGGTTGGGATCCAGGCGTGAATCTGAGACGAAAAAACGAGATTCCGGTCGACGTTTACATTCCGTTCGTGGAAACGCTGTTTCGCGACGGGTTCACGCTGTCGATCGGCCTTGTTGCGCAGACGCTCCTCGTCATTCTGGTCTATTGGAAGACCATGGACTTGGCGTATCTTCTAGTTGCCGCTGGGCTCATCATTGTCGGTACTCTGCGCCTTCGCAACATCCGAAAATACGGGCGACTTCCTTCCCCGACGACGTGGGAAGAAGCCCATGATCGCGAAAACGATTACATAATTTTCGGTTCGATGCATGGTTTCATGCTTGGCGCGTTCTGTTTCGTCAGTATCTATCTGGCAAATGACAGCCACGACAACTATGCCGAAATAGCCTCTGTCTGCGTCACTCTGGCATCGGTCACGTCGATTGCCGGCCGCAATTATGGGTCGCCGCGCATGGT
This sequence comes from Mesorhizobium sp. M0184, assembly GCF_040322215.1. Classification (NCBI taxonomy): domain Bacteria; kingdom Pseudomonadati; phylum Pseudomonadota; class Alphaproteobacteria; order Hyphomicrobiales; family Phyllobacteriaceae; genus Mesorhizobium; species Mesorhizobium sp. M0184. The sequence goes on along the minus strand of NZ_JAMYSZ010000013.1, from coordinate 123,281 downwards.
CATGATTTTTATCATAACCACCACATGGCCCATATCGCTTGGCTTTATCCTGCGCGGCGATATCTACCACATTATCCTCGGTCTGATGTCGGCCCCTTTTCTGTTTGCGATCAAGCGGTTCGCCGACATCGTCCGCGAAGTCCTGTTTACCGCCCTGTCGGAGGAAAAGAAGGCGAACCGCATCGCGCAGCGTTTCAACCGCGCGCTCAACACCATGTCGCATGGCCTTGTCATGCTTGGTCCCGACGGCCGGGTGGCGGTGGCCAATGCCGAAGCCGCCCACCTGATGTCGCTCAAATCGGCCGATGCGCTGCTAGGCCGCTCGATCCACGGTCTGCTGATGCGCGGCGCTGCAGGCGGCATGCTGGCGCCGAAAGATTGCCGTTACATCGAAGCCCAGCTGACGCGTGCGTTGCGCGAGGGCCGCGACCGCAAGGTCCTGGTCTCGCTCACCAACGGCCAGCACTATGAATTTTCGGCGCGCGAAGGCAGCCAGGAACTGGGCGTCGTCACTTTCGAGGATGTGACCGCCCGGGTCGAGGCGGAAGACAAGATCCGCTTCATGGCGCGCTACGACAGTCTCACCGGCCTGCCCAACCGCGCCTACTTCCACGAGTTGGTGGTGGAAGCCATGGCCTCAGGGGATCCCGAGCGTCTCAGCGGGCTGGTGGTGCTCGATCTTGATGATTTCAAGAGCGTCAACGACACGCTCGGCCATCCGGTCGGCGACGGATTGATCTACGCCGTTGCCGAGCGGCTGGCGGCAGTCGCTGGGCCAGGCATCACCGTCAGCCGCTTCGGCGGCGACGAGTTCATGATCTTCTTCGAGCGCATCGAGGATGAAAGCCACCTGGCCGGCCAGGTTGATGAGATCTTTGTCAATCTACAGGGCGAGGTCGATGTCGCCGGCCACGGATTACGCATCCAGGCCAGCGGCGGCGCGGTGCTGTCGCGGGTCAAGGATACCGACGTCGACGCCATGATCGTCAAAGCCGACCTTGCACTCTACAAGGCCAAGGAGCTTGGCAAGAACGGTTGGCGGCTGTTCGAGGCCTCCATGGATGCTGCCTTCCGCAGCCGTCAGCTGATGAAGGCGGACCTGCGCAGCGCCGTGGAAAACAACGAATTGCGGGTGGTCTATCAGCCGATCGTGGCGATGAGCACGATGCGTATCGCCAGTTGCGAAGCGCTGTGCCGCTGGGATCATCCCGATCTCGGGCCGATTTCCCCCGGTATCTTTATTCCGCTGGCGGAGGAAATGGGGATTATTTCCGACATCAGCACCTTCGTCCTGCATGCGGCCTGCACGGAATGCGCCAAATGGCCGGCCCAGACCAGCGTGTCGGTCAATCTCTCGGCCAAGGATTTCCGCAACCGTGATGTCATCCAGAAGGTTCGCGACGCGCTGGCTGAATCCGGTCTCTCCGCCGGGCGTCTGGAGATCGAGGTCACCGAGACGGCGCTGCTCGACGACAAGTCGCTGACACGCCAATATATCGAGGAGTTGAAGCGGCTCGGCGTGCGCATTGCGCTCGACGATTTCGGTACCGGGTATTCGAGCCTCAGCTATCTCCACAAACTGCCGCTCGACAAAATCAAGATCGACCGCTCGTTCCTGATGGATGTCACTCAGAACAGCCGGTCGCTCGAATTGCTCAAGGGCATCGTCAACCTGTCACGGCCGCTGGGACTTTCGGTTACCGTCGAAGGTGTCGAGACCTTCGAACAGCTCAAGATCCTGGCATTGCAGGTCAAGCCGGACCTGGTCCAGGGCTTTCTGTTCGGGTCGGCACTCAGCGCGTCCGGCATCGAGACGATGTCGAGCACCGTCTGGCCCTTCGCCAAGGACATCCAGACGGCAAGGAAGGCGCCGCGGCGCTGACTTCGCGCTGAAAAACCGCGTATTTTAGTATAATTTTATTAATTATTAACCTTAACGAGCGGTAAACGAGCTCCTACTTATTTTCATCTTTACATCTCATGACCCGTCCGTAGTGTCGGCTGGTGGCGGTAATCGCGGGGAATAGAGTTCATGTGTGCCCAGTTGAGTTCGCTCGGCCATGCGGCGGGCGCTGGTGGGAAAGATGCGTCCGAGACCATGTCCAGCTTCGCGCAACATGTTTATGCGCTGCTTGACCGGACGGAGTACCGACGCTGTGAAAGCGGCGAGGACTTCGAAAGCATTTACAGGCTGCGCTACAATTCCTATCGGATGAACGATCTGGTGCCCGAGAATGCGTCCCGTCAGGTCCATGACGAGTTTGACGAACTGCCCAATTGCCATACGTTCGGAATCTACATCGAGGGGCGGCTGGTCAGCACAATGCGCCTGCATAACGTGTCTGCTGATAACGCCACATCACCAGCGCTCAGCGTCTACAAGGACTTGTTGATGCCGCGTCTGGCGGCCGGCGAAGTCTTTATCGACCCGAGCCGTTTTGCCGTGGACGCCGAATGGTCACGGCTTTACCCGCAGATCCCGTATGTGACGCTGCGCCTTGCGGGCATGGCTTGCTTCCATTTCGGCGCGCCTTATTGCATATCCATGATCCGCGAGGACCATGCGGCTTTCTACAAGCGCATCTATCGGGCGCGACCGATTGGCGATGCGCGGCCCTATGCCGGCGTGATCAACTGTTTCGCGCTGCTTTATCAAGCCGATGTCCTGGCGATCAAGAATGAAACCTACGCTCGCTTTCCGTTCTTCCGTTCGACGCCAATGGAGCAGCGCATGTTGTTCGATACGCCCGGTGCCGGCGAACTCGCGCCGCTGACCATCCTGCCCACCGCCAAGTATTTTCGCGAAGCCGCCTGAACGAGCCCATGGAGCCTTCCGGTTGCTTCGGCGTTCTGGGCAAGGGTGCTGGTGGTAGGTCGGCATGGCCGGCATCCGCCAAGCATCGCTTCGATAGCGATCCGATCAAAGGAACCGATATGACCATTTCCACGCTCGCCCTTACCCCGCTTATCTCGCTGATTGCAGGCGTGCTGATCCTGGTGATGCCGCGGCTGCTCAATTATATCGTCGCCCTTTATCTGATCGTTGTCGGCCTGCTCGGTCTGTTCCCGCATCTCGCCGGCTAACGACATCGGCAATAGCGGACCTGCCATCCATTGTGATTGGTATCGCCGCGCTTCGCGCAGCGATTTCAAGTTTTGCTTGAGATTGTTGGCTGCGGCGATGCGGCAATAGCGCCATTGCCCTTAACGCGGCTTTTCGCTATGTGCCTGAAAGATGTCTTCGAAGGGGTATTCCAATGGCTGAACACACGCCGACCGGTCCTGTCGAACTAGGCGCGAAGATGGACTATGCCGAGCACGACCGCACCTATGCCGGCTTTGTGATGCTGGCCAAATATGGGTCGCTATTTTGCGCCGCCGTGCTTCTTGCCATGGCGTTCGGCTTCTTTGTGGGCGGCTTCTTCTCGGGGACTATCCTATTCGTGCTGATCCTGGCCATCGGCGCCTTTATTCTCCGATAACTCCTCCAACCTTTGTCGAAGGCGCCGCCGGGGTCGGTCGATGTCTTGCGGTAACAGGGTTCCGGCCGAAAGGATCATGCGGTGGGACAGACGGTTTTCATCCCTCGTGAGCTCGACGCGAACGAGCCGCGCGTCGCGGCCTCGCCCGACACGGTGAAACGGCTGGCGGCGCTGGGTTTCGGCGTGATTGTCGAAACCGGCGCCGGCACGGCGTCGCGCATTCCCGACGAGGAGTTCGCCCGGGTGGGCGCCGCGATCGGCAAGGCCGGCGATGCAGCCAGGGCTGATGTGGTGCTGAAGGTGCGCCGCCCCACGGACGCCGAGCTGAAGGGCTATAAGTCCGGCGCCGCTGTCATCGCGATCATGGATCCCTACGGCAACGACGCTGCCGTCGCAGCCCTTGCCAGGGCCGGTGTTACTGCCTTCTCCATGGAGTTCATGCCGCGCATCACCCGCGCCCAGTCGATGGACGTTCTATCCAGCCAGGCCAACCTCGCCGGCTATCAGGCGGTGATCGACGCGGCTGCCGAATATGACCGGGCGTTGCCGATGATGATGACGGCGGCCGGTACCGTACCGGCAGCGAAGGCGTTCGTCATGGGCGTCGGCGTCGCCGGTCTGCAGGCCATCGCCACCGCGCGCCGCCTCGGCGCCGTGGTCACCGCCACCGACGTGCGCCCGGCCGCCAAGGAGCAGGTCGCCTCGCTCGGCGCAAAATTCCTGGCCGTCGAGGACGAGGAGTTCAAGGCGGCCGAGACGGCCGGCGGCTACGCCAAGGAAATGTCGAAGGAATACCAGGCCAAGCAGGCGGCGCTGACCGCCGAGCACATCGCCAAGCAGGACATCGTCATCACCACCGCGCTGATCCCCGGCCGTCCGGCGCCGAAGCTGGTCTCGGCGGCAATGGTCGCCTCGATGAAACCCGGCTCTGTGATCGTCGACCTCGCGGTCGAGCGCGGCGGCAATGTCGAGGGCGCCGTGCCCGGGCAGGTGGCGACCACGGCCAACGGGGTAAAGATCGTCGGCCATCTCAACGTTCCCGGTCGCGTCGCCGCCTCCGCTTCGCTTCTCTATGCCAGGAACCTCTATGCCTTCCTCGAGACGCTGGTCGACAAGGCGGCGAAGACGCTTGCCATCAACCACGACGACGAACTGGTCAAGGCGACGATGCTGACCGATGCTGGCAAGATCGTGCATCCGGCTTTCGCAAAGGCTGAGCAGGAGCCGTCAAAGGGCCACTATGTCGAACCACCGGCCATTCCGGCCAGGACGATGGTTGCCGAGGCTTCGGCGAAGCCGGCTGCGAAGAAAACGGCCGCTTCGAGGAAGCCCAAGACCACCGGAGGGATCGCGTGATGGATCAGACTCTGCAGAAAGCCCTCGACCAGCTCGACCAGGCGACAGCTGCCGTGCGGCTCGCGGTGCAGAACCTGGCGGCCGCGCCCGGCACCGAGGCGGCGGGTGAAGCCGCTCACGCGCTGTCCGGCGGTGCCATCGATCCCTTCGTCTTTCGCTTCGCCATCTTTGTGCTGGCGATCTTCGTCGGCTACTACGTCGTGTGGTCCGTCACGCCGGCACTGCACACGCCGCTGATGGCGGTCACCAACGCCATTTCCTCCGTCATCGTCGTCGGCGCGCTGCTGGCCGTCGGCATCTCGGCCTCAGGGCTTGCCACCGGCTTCGGCTTCGTTGCGCTGATGCTGGTATCGGTCAACATCTTCGGCGGCTTCCTCGTCACCCAGCGCATGCTGGCCATGTACAAGAAGAAGGAAAAGTAGGCCGCTATGAACGCCAACTTCGCCTCCTTTCTCTATCTGGTCTCCGGCATCCTGTTCATCCTGGCATTGCGCGGCCTGTCGCACCCGACCACCAGCCGCCAGGGCAACATGTACGGCATGATCGGCATGGGCATCGCCATCGCCACGACGCTGGCGCTGGCGACCCCTTCGGCCGGGCGCTTCGGCCTCATAGTGCTCGGGCTGCTGATAGGCGGCTCGGCCGGTGCGGTCACGGCACGGCGCATTGCCATGACCTCGATGCCGCAGCTGGTCGCCGCCTTCCACTCGCTGGTCGGTCTTGCCGCGGTCATGGTGGCGGCCGCCGCCATCTATGCACCGGAAAGCTTCGGCATCGGCACCGTCGCCGATATTCATGCCCAGGCACTGATCGAGATGAGCCTCGGCGTTGCCATAGGTGCCATCACCTTCACCGGCTCGGTCATCGCCTTTTTGAAGCTCGACGGCCGCATGTCGGGCAAGCCGATCATGATCGGTGGCCGCCACTTCATCAACGCGGCCCTGGGAATTGCGCTGATCGTGCTGATCGTGCTGCTCGTCACCGCCGAGTCCAAGGTGGTGTTCTGGCTGATCGTTGCCGCCTCGCTGGTGCTGGGTGTGCTTCTCATCATCCCGATCGGTGGCGCCGATATGCCGGTGGTCGTGTCGATGCTGAATTCCTATTCGGGCTGGGCCGCGGCCGCCCTGGGCTTCACGCTCGGCAATCTGGCGCTGATCATCACCGGCGCGCTGGTCGGCTCGTCGGGCGCCATCCTGTCTTACATCATGTGCAAAGGCATGAACCGGAGCTTCATCTCGGTCATCCTCGGCGGCTTCGGCGGCGAGACATCAGCCATTGCCAACGACGGCATCGAGCGCACGGTCAAGCAGGGCTCGGCCGAGGATGCCGCCTATCTGATGATGAATGCTCAAAAGGTCATCATCGTGCCGGGCTACGGCATGGCCGTCGCCCAGGCGCAGCACGCGCTGCGCGAGATGGCCGACAAGCTCAAGGCCAACGGCGTCGACGTCAAATACGCCATCCACCCGGTTGCCGGCCGCATGCCCGGCCACATGAACGTGCTCTTGGCCGAAGCCAACGTGCCTTATGACGAAGTGTTCGAGCTGGAGGACATCAACTCTGAGTTCGCGCAGGCCGACGTCGCCTATGTCATCGGGGCCAATGACGTCACCAATCCCTCGGCTCGTGACGACAAGTCCTCACCTATCTACGGCATGCCAATCCTCGACGTCGACAAGGCGCGCACTTGCTTGTTCGTCAAGCGCTCGCTCGGCTCCGGCTATGCCGGCATCGACAACACGCTGTTCTACAAGGACGGCACCATGATGCTGCTCGGCGACGCCAAGAAGATGACCGAGGAGATCGTCAAAGCGATGGATCACTGAAACGGCGTCGCTGCCAACTCACTGCCGATCGTCGAATACAGCCCGGCTCCGCGCCGGGCTTTTTCTTGGCTGTTACCGGTTCTGAAGCTACGATGCCGACCCGTCGTCTTGCTAACGGCGTCATCGTGGAGGTGCTGGTGCCCGACCCTGGTTCTGCTGCATCGCCGGCCGCCGATCTGACCGCAGCAGAGAAGGCGCCACGCAAGCGCAGCCAGGCGGTAGTGGTCGTGCACGGCATGGGCGAGCAGCGGCCCATGGACACGTTGAGGGAGTTTGTCCAGGCCGTATGGAGCCACGATCCGGCCCGTGCACCGTTCTATGCCCATGTCCCCGATCCGGCCGACCCGATGGGTGCGAAGATCAACCAGAGCTGGATCACGCCCGACAGCCGGACCAATTCGCACGAACTCCGCCGGATCACCACGCCCTATGATGTCGATGGCCGCCGCACCGATTTCTACGAGCTTTACTGGGCCGACATCACCCAGGGCACGACCCGAAGCCGCCTTGCTGCCTGGGTGACGACCCTGCTCTGGCGCAAGCCGGCCGATATTCCGCGCGATATGCTCAAACTCTATGTCGTCACGCTTTTGGCCACCATCGTCGTCCTCGGCGCGGCGCTGGCGCTCGCAACGTCGACCTGGCAAGGCTACATCTCCTGGACGACCGGTGTGCTTGTCACGGTTCTGGCGTCGTTCGTCATCTGGTCGGTGGACCAGTTTGGCTTGCCTTATTTCGGCGACGTCGCCGCCTATGTGCGGGCCGAAGCGGCAACGGTCGAGAAGCGGGCGCTGGTCCGCGAGCGTGGCCTCAAGCTGCTGAAGCGTCTCATGATGGACGATGCCTATGACCGCATCGTGCTGGTCTCGCACAGCCTCGGGTCGATCATCGCCTATGATCTGTTGCAGATATTGTGGGCCGATTTCAGGCCTAGAAAGTTGGAAGCCATTCGCGACAAAGCGAGGCTGAAGGCGATCCACGCCGTCGACAAGGCGACGCTGGCCGCCGATGCCTCCGCTTGGCCCGACAGCCTCGACGACCTCCCCGCATTCCGGCGCAGCCAATGGGAGCTCTACCGGCAGCTTCGCGTCGGCGACGCCGATCATCCGCTGCCGTGGAAGATCAGCGATTTCGTCACGCTCGGCAGTCCGCTGACCCACAGCGAGTTTCTGGTGACCTACAACCTCGCCGAATTTAGGCGCGGCATCGCCGAGCGCCTGTTTTCGGCATGCCCGCCGATCGCCGACAGGGCGGCGGGCGGGACCATGCTCTACCAGGAAGGGCGCAGCCATTCCGGCAAGCCGCAGCGGGCGGTGCATCATGGCGCGGTGTTTGCCGCGACGCGCTGGACCAATATTTTCGACAGGGGCAATGGCTGGCTGACCGGCGACCCGATTTCAGGGCGGATGACGGAAAATTTTGGTCCCGGCGTGGAAAACATCCAGGTCGAGCTGCGCGGCTCGGGCGGCCGCGTCTTCACGCACAGGCTCTACTGGTCGCTGACGGCGAGCGGCGTCGAGGTCAACGCGCCGGCCGGCGTACAGCCGCGCTCGCACCTTGCCGTGCTGCGCGATGCGGTCGATCTCGGCCGCAAACTGGAAGCTGAGCTGTAGGCGGCGAGCAGCGCACGACAATGCCGCGGCGGCAGTTCAAGGCAAGGTCCCCTTCGGGCGTAATCTTCCCGAAGCGGACCGAGCTCGCTCAGTCACCGATCAACGATTGGTCAGGAAAATCGCTTCCTCGTCGTCGCGCTGCCTGCCGCCAAGTGCTGCAGCCGCGCTGGCAATGAAGGCCCCGACGACCAGCGACAGCGCGCCAATCAGCGAGAAGGTGGCGCCTGCCTTTCTGGCAGTGTCGGCCGCCTGCTGGGCCTTGACCTTGGCGTCCTGCGCTCTGGCGATTACCGCATCGACGCGAGCGGTGGCATCCGCTTCGGACAGGCCTGTGCGGGCGGCCACCAGCCGCGACAGATAGGTCTTGTCGTCGGCCGATATTTCGCCTGCTGCGGCACTCGCGATCAGAATGCGCGATGCCTGCGCCGTTGCCGCGGCGTCGCTCTCCGGATTGGCGGCAGCGAGCCTTGCCGGATCGGCCGGGCGGAACAGCGTATCGACGAAATACGATGTGGCGTTGTCAGTCGAGGCGCTACCCGCGTTTGCAGCAGCACCTGCCGAAGCGCCCATTGCCGCGCCCGATGCCACAGTCGAAGCAGCCTGGACACCGGTACCTATCGCGGCCGAAAGCGCCGTGCCGAGCACGCCGGCGACGAGCAGCGTCGCTAGCGCCCAGGCCAGGAAGCCGTGAGCGGTATCGCGGAAGAAGACTTCATCGGTGTGGATGCCGACCCATTTGGTGCGCAGGCGTCCGGCGAGGTAGCCGCCCAGGGCCGACGACAGCCACTGCACGACGATCAGCCAGACGGCGGTGGAAACGGCGAAAGTGGTGACTGACGCACCCGAGCCGGACCATGGCGACACCATGCTCAGCCCAAGCCCGGAGCCGAGCAGCATCAAGATGAAGGTAAGCGTTGACGCAGCAAAGGCGCCGGCGACGATTGGCCCCCAGCTGACAGCAGTGGAAGCGGATTCCGTCGGGGCGGAAACGTCGACAGCTGTTACGGTGGACTGCATCGAAGCCTCCCTACCGTGCGAACAGCATGATCAGAATAATGATCGGAATTGGGACTCCGAGAAGCCAGAGCAAAATGCCACGTCCCATGGATGCCTCCTGCGGCGATTGTGATCAACTACAATGCCTTGAAAGCCTTTCCGTTCCGGCGGTCCTGGTGATCTTTGTTGCGTTGCAGCAGTCGTATTGGTGCGCCAAGGCGCACCAATACACTTCATGCCTGCTGGCTGGGTATCTGGATGGCGGCTCAGATGTCCAGATTGGCAACCGACAGCGCGTTTTCCTGGATGAATTCGCGCCTTGGCTCGACCTCATCGCCCATCAGCCGTGAAAACAAGCTGTCCGCATCAGTCGCGTCATTGACCTTGACCTGTAACAGCGAGCGCACATTCGGGTCGAGCGTCGTTTCCCAGAGCTGCTCGGCGTTCATTTCGCCAAGGCCCTTGTAGCGCTGCATGGTCAGGCCCTTGCGGCCGGTGGCAAAAACGGCATTGAGCAGTGCCAGCGGCCCCGAAATGGTTTCCGAGACATCCTTGCGGCGCAGCACCGGCGGCTCGCCGTAGATTTCCGCCAGGCGCGGCGCATAGCGGTCGAGCTGGCGTGCGTCGGCGGAATTGATCAGCGCCAGGTCGAGATGCGCGAACTCCTTGACGCTGCGCACCGTTCGCTCGAAGACGTAGCCGCCAATGCCCTCGTTCGAGGTCGACATGCGGCCGATCCAGCCGCGCTCGGTATCCTCGGCGATAATATCGAGACGACGGGCAACACGCTCGGCCGTCTCGTTGGCGCGGCGGAGGTCGGTGAAGATCTCCGGGTTGAGCGCGCCGGCAATCGCTGCCTGCTCGACCACGCCTCTGTTATAGCGCGTGTGCAATCCGTTGATGAGCTGGCGGACAGCCAAGGCGTCGTCTATGGCACTGCGCAGGTCCTGCCCGGCCCGCACCTCGCCTGTGCTGAGCGCAAGCGACGCTTCTTCCAGCCCGGAGCCGATCAGGAATTCCTCGAAGGCGGCTTCGTCCTTGATGTATTGCGAGCTCTTCCCGCGCGTCACCTTGTAGAGCGGCGGCTGCGCGATGTAGAGATGACCGCGTTCGATCAGTTCCGGCATCTGGCGGAAGAAGAAGGTGAGCAGCAAGGTGCGGATGTGGGCGCCGTCGACATCGGCGTCGGTCATCAGGATGATCTTGTGGTAGCGCAGCTTGTCGGCGTTGAACTCGTCCTTGCCGATCGAGGTGCCGAGCGCGGTGATCAGCGTGCCGATCATGTCGGAGCCGAGCATGCGGTCGAAGCGGGCGCGCTCGACATTGAGGATCTTGCCGCGCAGCGGAAGAATGGCCTGGTTCTGGCGCGAACGGCCGCCCTTGGCCGAGCCGCCGGCGCTGTCGCCCTCGACGATAAAGATCTCTGATTTCGCCGGATCGCGCTCCTGGCAATCGGCCAGCTTGCCGGGCAGCGAGGTGACGCCGAGCGAACTCTTGCGGGTGATGTCGCGTGCCTTGCGCGCGGCTTCGCGTGCGGCAGCGGCCTGGATGACCTTCTCGATGACCGCCTTGCCCTCGGTCGGGTGCTCCTCGAGCCAGGTGCCGAGCGCTTCGTTGACAAGCCCTTCAACCACCGGGCGGACCTCGGACGACACCAGCTTGTCCTTGGTCTGCGAGGAGAATTTCGGGTCGGGAACCTTGACCGACAGCACCGCTGTCAGCCCTTCGCGGCAATCATCGCCGATCAGCGCCACTTTTTCCTTCTTGGTCAGGCCCGAGGAGTCGCCATAGCCGGTTATCTGGCGCGTCAGCGCACCGCGGAAGCCTGCCAGATGCGTGCCGCCGTCGCGTTGCGGGATGTTGTTGGTGAAGGCCAGCACGTTTTCATGGTAGCTGTCGTTCCACCACATGGCGACTTCGACCGTGATGCCGTCGCGCTCGGCGCGGATCGAGATCGGCTTGTCGAGCAACGGCTTCTTCGTCCGGTCGAGATATCGGACGAACTCTTCCAGCCCGCCATCGTAGTGCAGTTCATGGCGCACGATGTCGGCATGGCGGGCATCGGTCAAAACGATGCGCACGCCGGAGTTCAGGAAGGCGAGCTCGCGCAGCCGATGCTCCAGCGTACCGTAGTCGAATTCGACCATGGTGAAAGTCTCGGACGACGGCAAAAACGTGATTTCGCTGCCGCTGCGCCCTTCATAGGTGCCGGGGACCTTGTCTTGTTCATAACTGCCGGTGATGCGCAGCGGCGCGTCGGCATTGCCATGCGTGAAACTCATCTCGTAGATATGGCCGTTGCGGCGGATCTTCAGTTTCAGCCAGGCCGACAGGGCGTTGACGACCGACACGCCGACGCCGTGCAGGCCGCCTGAGACCTTGTAGGAGTTCTGGTCGAACTTGCCGCCGGCATGCAGCTGCGTCATGATCACTTCGGCCGCTGAAATGCCTTCGCCGGTGTGGATATCGGTCGGAATGCCGCGGCCATTGTCGATGACCGTCACCGATCCGTCCGGATTGAGCGTCACCGTCACCAAGTCGGCATGGCCGGCCAGTGCTTCGTCGATGGCGTTGTCGACGACTTCATAGACCATGTGGTGCAGGCCCGAGCCGTCGTCGGTATCGCCGATATACATGCCCGGCCGCTTGCGAACGGCATCCAAGCCCTTCAAAACCTTGATGGAATCGGCGCCGTATTCGGCTTCAACGCCGTTGGCGATGTCGGTCTGGTCGCTCATGAAAACCTGTCTGATTGATGCCGTGTGCAGAGCGCGAAAAATCGGCTTCGAATCGCGCATTTCTAATGTCGTAGATATAGGCGCAAAAGGCGGTTTTTCCAAGGTTTGCAGGCATTTCGGAACGGAATGGCCATCGCGTGAGCCGGCTACCGGCGCCTGGCTTCGATCCTGGCCAGCCGCTCACGTAAAAACTTGATCATGAACTTGTGGCGCGGTGCCAACCGGCCGCTCCGGTCGAGCTCGAGCGTCATGTCGAGCGCCTTGGAAAGCACAGCCTTCGGGTCCTTTGCGACTTGGGCGTAGTCGATATAGGCGACCACCAGGTCGCGCTGCCAGGTGGCGTTGTCCGGATCGGACCGGGCAAGTTTCTCGCGAATGGCCAGGCTGTCCTGAAGGGCTTGCCGGGCGCCCCTGACGTCGCGCTGCCTGAGGCGCAGCGTGGCGACTTCGGACAGCGTTATCGACAAGTCCCGCTGCCAGTCGGAATTGGCGGGATCGAGCTTGGCCAGCCTCTGCGCAATCGCGTAGCTGTCCAGATAGGCTTTCAGCGCGCCTTTGTGGTCGCCCTGTATCGCCAGGACGCCGGCGACTTTCTCGATGCACACGGACAGGTCGCGCTGCCATTCGGTGTTGTTCGGGTCGCCGGCGGCGAGCACGCTGGCCTGCGAAAGTGCCTCACGATAAGCCGAAAGTGCCGCCGGCCAGTTCTGCTGGTCGCTTAGCGCATTGCCGATTTTGGCGTTGCCGACCGACAGGTCGCGCTTCAACTCGGTGTCGTCCGGATCGCGTTTCGCCAGTTGCTTGACGATCGCCAGACCTTCCTTGTAGGCCGCCAGCGCCCCGGCGGCGTCGCCGCGTTCGCGCAGCAGGTCGCCTATCGTATCGTGGCTGACCGAGACGTCACGCTGCCGGTCGGCGTCTCCCGGTTTGTCCGCCGCCAGCGCCAGCCGCACCTTCAGGCTCTCTTTATAGGCCGCCTGTGCGTTGTCCAGTTGGCCTGCGATATGGGCAAGGTGACCGATCTCATCGTAGGTGATGGTCAGGTCGCGCTGCAGTTCGGCACGGTCGGGCTCTCCGGCGGCGAGCTGCTTCTTGATCGACAGGCTTTCCTGGTAGACCTCTGCGGCGCCGGCCAGATCGCCTTGCGTCGCCAATACGTTGCCGATCTTGTCGTCGGCCATGGCGAGGTCGCCGAACCACTCCAGATTGTCCGGTTCTGCCTCGGTCAGGCCCTGCAGAATGGTCTTGGCGGTCTCATAATTCTGCAGCGCTGACGGCAGATTGCCTTGCGCCATCCGCACGTTGCCGAGCTTGACGTGGCTGACGGCGAAGTCGCGCTTCACGTTGGGATCGGTTTCATGATGCGACCGCCGCTCGAGATCGGCTTGCAGCGCCTCGAAGGCACGGCCGGCCGCATCGATATTGCCGACCGTGGTATAGAGCTTGCCGAGCTCGTCCAGCGTGCGGATCAAGCGGTCGGCGTCGTCGAGCGACAGCACCACCTGTCCGGCTTCGCCATAAAGCGCCAGCACGGATTCATAATCCTTGATGGCTGTGGCGTAGTCGAGGTCGGCGCGCGCGGCCCCGCCGGACAGATAGCGCGTTGCGGCCTCGGAGAGCGTGCGGCTGACGAAATTGGCCTTCAGCGCGTTGCGCGAGACATTGTCGATCTCGGCTGCTTCGGCGAGCTTTTTCCGCGCGGCATCGAACGCTCCCAGCGAAAGCTGCTCTTCGGCCTGCCGGCGCAACGCTGCCACCCGCAGATCGTCGGAGCCAAGGGTCTGCATTTCGCTCCGCACCTTGACGAAGGCGTCGGCTGCCTCACGCAGCCTGGTGTTCAGACTGTCTGCGGAGAGATGGCCGGCATCGGAACTGATCAACGCGCCATAGAGCGGCGCCAGCGGCATATCGGCGTCGCTGGCGATCTTTTCCACCTCGCCGCGCATCGCGGGCGTCACCTCGGCCATGGCAAGCAACAAGCGTTCGCGCTCCGGCAGTTTCTCCTGGGCTGTCGTGGCGAAGAACAGCTGCGGCAGGCCGCTCTCGACATAGGGCAATTGCTTGCCGCGCGAGAGGTCGTAGACCTCCTGTTGCACGAGCGTCAGTACGGAGCGTATCTCGAGCCCATCGGTGCTGAGATATTTCGTCAGCGCCGCGGTGAACGGCGAATTCTGGCCCGTCCCATCCGCTGCGGTCTCGCCCGGCGCCGCCGAAAAGGCAAACAGGATGTTTTCTGCCCGCCCGATGCGGCCAAGGCCCGGCCGGACCTTGTCGCTGACCTCTTTTACCAGCGCCGTTGCGCCGCGGCCTTCGCCGCCCGTAGCCGCAAACGGATCGCTGCGGCAGGCATCGAGCACGATCAGTCCGACCTTGCTGGTGGCGGCGACGGTCGCGCGGATCTCCTCCAGCGGCAGGCTGGTCCTTTCCAGCGTAGCGAGCGACGACGCGTCTGCATCGACCGGCAGGAGCCGATTCTCGCCGGCGATCTCGACGCCGTGGCCGGAGAAGAACACCAGTGCCACGTCGGCGCCTTTGGCATCCTCGCGGAAATCGTCGAGCGCCCGGCGCATGCGCCGCAGGTCGCGGTTGGTTTCGAGGAAGACCTCGAAACCAAGCTTCCTCAGCACCGTTCCCATGACCTCGCCGTCATTGACGGGATTGGCGAGCGGCCGGATCAGCCGGTAGTCGTTCTCGGCGACGACCAGCGCAACGCGCCGCTCCGCCACGGCAGCGGAGGCCGTCGAGAGGATCAGCAGCAAGGCAAACAGAAGACGCAAATCGAACCGCCCCGGCTCGGTCATTTGCCGGAGCATTCCATCTCTTTATGGCATGAGCAAGTTGCGGCATCGGCAAGCTGGGCCGTTCGCGTTGTCAGCCGACCCGCATCGGCTTCAGCGCTTCGCTCCAGCGGAACAGCTCGTCCAGCATGGTCCTGGCCCCGCCGAGCACCTGCTCGCTGGGCAGGAAGGCGCCGGTCTCGTCGAGCAGCTTCTGGTACATCGGCAGCGCCACGCCTTCCGGAATCGGCATGACACCGACGGCGGTCAGCAACGGTTTGACCGCCTGCGCCGCTCGTAAGCCGCCGGAGACACCGCCGTAGCTGAGGATGGCGGCCGGCTTGTATCGCCATTCCCTGAGCAGGTAGTCGACCGCGTTGACGATCGCGGGAGCGGTGAAATAATTGTACTCCGGCGCCACGAAGACGAACGCGTCGGCGGCGTCGATTGCTTTCGACCAGGCTTTCGTGTGGCTGTTTTCGTATTTGCCGAGTCTCGGATGATGCGGCTCGTCCAGCACCGGCAGGTTGAATGCGGCGATGTCAGTGAGCACCGGCTCGAATTTGCCATGCTCGCGCGCAAAGCTCTCCAGCCACTTTGCGAAAGCGGGTCCGGCGCGGCCCGGCCGCGTGCTGCCGATGATGACGTTCAACTGGTGCTTCAAGGCAGGCTCCCGCCGGTTAGTGGCATCTGTGGTGCTGCCACCTAAGACACGCAGCCGGACACAGCAAGCAGGCACTTTCCGGTGCCCCGGTCACATTCCAGAGAGCGGATGCTTCGCCTTGTCGTCCAGTCACATGGACGCCTGCCTTGCCCGCCACTACATTGAGGTGTCAGCGGAGCAAGCCATGGACAGTCAGCCCGTCCCCTTCGTCCCGCCGGCGCCGAAGCCGCGCACAGCGCCGCCCTCGACGCTGGAGATGATCCGCATCGTCTACCGCAATCCGCTCGAACTGTGGGGCGAGCCGACCTACAACGAGCCCTGGATTTCGGTGACCGGCGTCGGCGGGCCGCTGGTTATCGCCAACGATCCCGGCCTCATCCGCCATGTGCTCGTCGATAACGCCAAGAACTACAAGATGGCGACGGTGCGTCAGAAGATATTGCGGCCAATCCTGCGCGACGGCCTGCTTACCGCCGAAGGCGAAGTGTGGCGGCGTTCGCGCAAGGCGATGGCGCCGGTGTTCACGCCGCGCCACATCTTCGGCTTCGCCGAGCCGATGCTGAAACGCACGCTCGAATTCGTCACCCGTTACGAGCAAGGTGGCACGTCGGACATCGCCCACGACATGACGCTGCTCACCTTCGACATCCTGGCCGAGACACTGTTTTCGGGCGAGATATCGGGCGAGCCCGGCAGCTTCGCCAAGGAGATCGATCGCCTGTTCGAGACCATGGGCCGGGTCGATCCGCTCGACCTTTTGCGTGCGCCCGACTGGCTGCCGCGCCTAACCCGCATCCGCGGCCGCAAGACCATGGCCTACTTCCGCAAGATCGTCACCGACACGGTGCAGATGCGCGAGGCGCGGCTGAGGCGCGCTCCGGACACCGTGCCGCAGGATTTTCTCACGCTGCTGTTGAAGGCGGAGGGACCGGGCGGGCTGACCCGGGCCGAGGTCGAGGACAACATCATCACCTTTATCGGTGCCGGCCACGAGACTACGGCCAGGGCGCTCGGCTGGACGCTCTACTGCCTTGCCGAAGCGCCGTGGGAGCGCGAAAAGATCGAGCGCGAGATCGATGCCGTGCTGGCGCGTGAGCCCGACCCGACGAAATGGCTCGACGCCATGCCGCTCACCCGCGCCGCCTTCGACGAGGCGCTCAGGCTCTATCCGCCGGCGCCGTCGATCAACCGCGAACCGATCGAGCCCGAAACCTGGAACGGCCTCTACATACCGCGACGTGCCGCGGTGCTGGTGATGCCGTGGGTCGTCCACCGCCATCGGAAATTGTGGGACCGGCCCGACGCTTTCATGCCGGAACGCTTCCATCCGGGAAACCGCGAAAAGATCGATCGTTTCCAGTATTTGCCGTTCGGCGCCGGCCCCCGCGTCTGCATCGGCGCCAGCTTCGCCATGCAGGAGGCGATCATCGCGTTGGCGATCATGCTGTCGCGCTACCGTTTCGACGCCACCGCGGAAACCCGCCCCTGGCCGGTGCAGAAGCTGACGACGCAGCCGCAAGGCGGCCTGCCGATGCAGGTCACCCGGCGCGGCTCGTAGGCAACCGCACGTCCGCTCGTGTTATGCGGCGGACTTGCGTTGGAACTGGCCGGCGGCGCGGTAGCGCCAGAGATAGCTGGGCAGAATGGTTCCGATCGACCGTGGCTGGATCCCGAGGCCGGCGAGCGTCCTGTTGTCCTTGACGGCGGCTTCCGACACGACATTGTGCTGGCGCAACAGCAGGACCTGGTCCTTGGTCAATAACGGATTGGGCAACAGCCCGAGAATTGATGCCTGGAGGTTCGCCAGCCACCATGGCACGGGCAGCAGAAACCGCTTGCGTTCGATGATGACAAGCAGCTCTTGCATGCATTCCTTGAAGGTAAGCACCTGCGGCCCGCCGAGTTCATAGATCCGGCCGCCCTGGATCTTGCCGTCGACCGAGTGCGCCACCGCTTCGGCGACGTCGCCGACATAGACCGGCTGGAATTTCGTCTGCCCGCCGCCGATCAGCGGCAGCACTGGGGAAAAGCGGGCCATGTTGGCAAAGCGGTTGAAGAAACCATCCTCCGGCCCGAAATTGATCGATGGCCGCAAGACCACGGCGTCTTGGACCGTCTCAAGAACGGCCTTTTCGCCGAGCGCCTTGGTACGCGCGTAGTCCGATTGCGCGTGGAGGTCCGCTCCCAGAGCCGAGATGTGGGTGAGGCCGGCGCCGACGGCGCGCGCCGCTTCAGCGACAGCGCGCGCGCCGAACTCGTGGACGGCAGTGAATTTCTGCCGGCCGGCCTCATGCGCGATCGCAACCAGATTGACGACATGGTCCGCGCCTTGCACGGCGCGGTCGACCGACCAGCGCACCCGGACATTGGCCTGCACCGGCTGGATCTGCCCGACATTGCCAAGCGGTTGCAAATGACCGGCGAGATCGGGCCGGCGGCAGGCAACCCGGATGCGGTAGCCGCGCTTGGCCAGCGCCCGCACGACATGACGACCGACAAAGCCGGAGCCGCCGAAAACGACGACGAGCTTTGGGGTCTGAAGGATTTCGGTCATGGCTGGCTCCGGCGGGCTATCCAGATGGCTTGATTGAAGCCGTTTCATAGTCGGTTTCGCGCCAAAGGCAAAGGGCGACCATCGGTCGCCCGGCACTGTTGAAGCATGAATTTCCGGATCCGTTCGAAATGGCAGAAAACGCCGCCGAGGCCCGGCTTTACGGCAACTCCATTA
Source organism: Mesorhizobium sp. M0184 (assembly GCF_040322215.1). Lineage (NCBI taxonomy): Bacteria > Pseudomonadati > Pseudomonadota > Alphaproteobacteria > Hyphomicrobiales > Phyllobacteriaceae > Mesorhizobium > Mesorhizobium sp. M0184. The sequence continues at coordinate 105,101 of NZ_JAMYSZ010000013.1, read as the reverse complement.
GGAACAGGAACCTTTGTTCGGGCCGGCGATTTTAGATGTATGATTTGATTCCGAATGGAGGATATTGCCGATGACGACAAAACGCGTTGCGATCTTCGCTCTGGCTTTCGCAACAGGCTGCAGCATTGGTGCCTCGGCATTCGCGGCAAACCGGCATCACCACCAAGCTCAACCCGTACGCTACGTTCCCGCCAACGGCGACATCATCGACATTCTGTTCGGTGGCCCGCGCTACTATGACAACCACCTGTTCACGACGGCCGCCGAACCCTGCTCCTACAACAGGGTAGGACCGGACGCGAATGCGGTGAACGCGATCAACGATCATCATTGCGGGAAGTAGGCTCGCGCTGCCGGATCGGCCGGCCTCGTCAGCCGCTCATCGGACAAACGAATTTCTTCAGGACGAATAGCGCCCGGCAAATTCGGAAATGCGTTGCACCACGGCTTTTGGCGCGCTTATGCCGCGCGCCGCCGCCTTCTCCGCGGCCTCGGCCCGGGCACGCCCCGGCACATGCACGCCATAGCGCCGCCGCAGCCGGTCGAGCTGATCCTTCATCCGCTTTTCGAAGTCCGGATCGAGCAGCTTGGGCTCGACGGCAAGCACGAACAGGCCGGTCCCCGGACTGTCCGGCCCGCCGCTGAACCATGGCGCATCGAGCGACCAGTTGGCGCCCGACAGGCCCGCAGCCAGCACCTCGACCATCAGCGCGATGTTGGCGCCGCGCTGGCCGCCGAAGGCAAGCATGGCGCCCTTCATGGCAGCTGCCGGGTCCGTGGTCGGATTGCCGCTGGCATCCAGTGCCCAGCCTTCGGGTATCTTCTTGCCGTCCTCGGCCGCCTTGCGGATGTTGACGAAGGCGGTGGCGCTCGACGACTGGTCGATGACCAGCGCCGCCCCGTCCGCGGCGGGTGCCGCAAAGGACATCGGGTTGGTGCAGTAGACCGGCTTGACCGAGCCCGAGCCGGCAAGCACGGCCGGGCCGTTGGTGGCGGCGAACGACACCAATCCCTGCGCGGCCAGCCGTCCGGTGAAATAGCCGAGCGCGCCGCACGTATAAGCATTCTTCTGCGAAAAGATGGCGACGCCGAACAGCCGCGCCGCCTTGGCGAGGTCATCGATCGTGCGGTCGAAACCGGTATGCGCTAAGCCGCCGCGCGCATCGGAAAGATAGACCGCGAGCGCCGGCCTGGTGATCACCGGATCGGCGTTGCCGTCGATACGGCCGGCCTCCAGTGCTTCAAGATAATCGATAAAGTGCGAAAGCCCGACGATCGACAGTCCTTCCGCCTCGGCCGCGACGATCGAGGCAGCCAGCGACTGCGCCGCCTCTTCGTTGGCGCCAGCGCCAAGTGCGGCCATCCGGCACAGCCCTGTCGCCTGGTCGAGACTGAGTTGCATTGTGATTGCCATGGATATCTGAGGGAATGGGTGAATGGTAAATGGTGAGTGGGACTTAGCCGGTAACACTACGGGCTACTCACTACTGACTATTCACCATTCACCATTCACCTAACCAATCTTGTTCGGAATCCGCGCCTCGATCTTGCCCAGGGTGAAGACGAGGATGCCGGTGATCGCCATATAGATCAACGCCAGGAGCAGCAAGGGTTCATAGGTGAGGTAGGTATCCTGACGCACCTTTGAAGAGACGGCGAATATATCGATCACGCTGATGGTCGCCACCAGCGGCGTCGATTTCAGCTGCAGCACGGTTTCGCCCGTCAGTGTCGGCAGCGCGCGGTAGAAGGCCTGCGGCAGCCAGATTCGCTGGAAAATCCTCCAGCGGCTCATGCCGAAGGCGCGGGCGGCTTCCAATTGGCCTTTCGGCACGCCGGCGAAAGCGCCTCGCATCACCTCGCCCTCATAACCGGCGAAGGACAGCGTCAGCCCGAGGACGCCATAGGGCCATGCCTGCCTCAGATAGGGCCACATCCAAGACTCGCGAATCCATGGATATTGTGGAAACAGCGAGCCCAGCCCGTAATAGAGCAACCAGAGCTGCAGCAGCAGCGGCGTCCCTCTGATGACGGTGCAGAAGACCTTGGCGGGTGCCGCGAACCAGAACGAGCCCGCAGCCTGCGCCAGCCCGAGCGGCACGGCGAGCAGGAAACCCAGCGTGCAAGTGACGGCAAGAATCCACAGCGCGCGCCAGATGCCGAGCAGTCCTATCCCGTAATATTTAGGCAGCCAGTCCCAGCGCATGAAGACGGCCGCCGCCAAAACCAGCCCCAGCGCGATCAGGATCAGCACGATACGATGCGGCTTCAGCCACAGCGAAGCGCGTGCGGCTATCTCGACGGCCGCCGCTTCGCCAGTCATCGCCGGGTCAGCCATCACCGGGCCTCCTTGAGCGACGGCATGCCGCGGCGGGCCCATGTCTCGATACGGCCGATGATCAGATTCGAAACCAGCGTCAACAGAAGGTAGATCGCGCCGGCGGCGATAAAGAATGTCAGATAGGCTTTGGTGACGCCGGCCGCCTGCCGTGTCGCCAATGTCAGCTCGAAAAAGCCGACGACCGCCAGCAGGGCGGTGTCCTTGGTGGCGATCAGCCAGAGATTGGCAAGGCCGGGTATGGCGAACGGCAGCATCGCCGGCAGCGTGATGCGCCGCAGCAGCAGGCCGGGAGACATGCCATAGGCGCGCGCGGCTTCGATCTGGCCCTGCGGAATGGCAAGGATCGCGCCGCGGATCACCTCGGTCGAATAGGCGCCCTGGACGAAGCCGAGCACGGCAATGCCGGCCGCCAGCCCGCTAATGTCCATGCGCTGATAGCCCATTGCCGTCAGCATCTGATTGATCAGGTCGGTGCCGGCGTAATAGAGCAGAAGGATCAGCACCAGCTCCGGCACGGCGCGCACGACGGTCGTATAGACTGCCAGGAGATCGCGCACCACCGGACCACCATACAGCTTGCCGGAGGCGCCGCCGATGCCGATCAAAAGGCCGAGACCGGTGGCGCCGACCGCGATCTCGATCGTATGGAGCAGCCCGACGATGAGCGTTCCACCCCAGCCCGGCGGCACGGGCGAGAGAAGCGCGATGGCAGAGGCGGCCCAAGCCGGAACAAATGCGTTGATCAGCGTCGCCCTCGAATTGCTGGCGCTAAAACCGCCGGCGATCTCCGCCCGCGGAAGCTCGCGTCGATGGATTTCGACGAACCACGCGGCTCTATAGGGGCCGCGTGGTTAATCGCTCATGGATGAGGCCGTCAGTTCGACTGCGTGTCGGCACCGTAAATGTCGAAGTCGAAGTACTTCTTCGAAATCTCGTCATATTTGCCGTTGGCGCGGATGGCCTTGATGCCGGCGTTGATCTTTTCCTTCAACTCGGAGTCTTCCTTGCGGACGCCGGCGCCGACGCCGGGCCCGAGAATGGCCAGATCCGGCGCGACCATGCCCTTCAGATCGCAGCATTGCTTGCCCTGGTCCGATTTCAGGAAGGCGTCGAGGGCAATGGAATCGGCCTGCACCGCGTCGACCCGGCCGGCGGCAAGATCCTGGTTGGCCTCGTCCTGGGTCTGGTATTCCTTGATTTCCGCCGCGTCGGCGAAGTGCTTCTTGGCGTAGTCGGCGTGTACGGTCGAGACCTGGACGCCGATGATCTTGCCCTTGAGGTCCTCCGGTGTTGAGCCGAACTTCTGGTCCTTCGGCCCGATGATCGCAGTCGGGGTGTTGTAATATTTGTCCGAGAAGGCGATCGTCTTCTCGCGCTCGGCGGTGATCGACATCGAGGCGGCGATAAGATCGATCTTCTTGGTCGTCAGCGCCGGAATGATGCCGTCCCAGGCGACGGGGGTGATGACGCAGTCGAGCTTCTCCTCGGCGCAGACGGCATCGATGAATTCGATCTCCCAGCCGACCCATTTGCCGGAAGCGTCCGGCGAGGCGAAGGGCGGATAGGGTTCGGCGGCGACGCCGATCTTGACCGGATCGGCCTTGGCCACGCCCATCGCGGCAACGCCGAGCAGCAGCGCTGCGGCAAAGGTCTTGAGAATAATCTTCATCGTCATGACTCCCAGTTTTGTTGTTGTTCCCGGTTTTCGTCCGCCCACAGTTTAACTGATGTTGCGGATGAACTGCTTCAGCCTTTCGGATTTCGGCGCGCCGAAGATCTGTTCCGGCGGCCCTTCTTCCTCGACCAGCCCGTTGTGGAGGTAGACGACATGCGTCGCGACCTCGCGGGCAAACTTCATCTCATGGGTGACCAGCACCATAGTGCGGCCTTCGCGCGCCAGGTCGCCGATCACCTTCAGCACCTCGCCGACCAGCTCCGGATCGAGCGCCGAGGTCGGCTCGTCGAACAGCATGACGCGCGGGTTGATGGCCAACGCCCTGGCAATCGCGGCGCGCTGCTGTTGGCCGCCCGACAGATAGGCGGGATAGACGTCGCGTTTTTCGGCCAGGCCGACGCGGGCGAGCAATTTTTCCGCCTCGCCGATCGCCACATCGCGCTTGACGCCGAGCACATGCACGGGAACCTCGATGACGTTCTCGATCAACGTCATGTGGCTCCACAGATTGAAGTTCTGGAAGACCATGCCGAGCTTGGAGCGGATGCGTTCGATCTGCTTGCGGTCGGCGGGCACGGTGTGGCCGTAGCTGTCGGCCTTCAGCTTTATCTCTTCGCCATTGACCCGGATGATGCCGCTGGTCGGGTTCTCCAGGCAGTTGATGCAGCGCAGCAGCGTCGATTTGCCCGAGCCGCTGCCGCCGATGATGGCGATCACCTCGCCATCGCGCGCCGACAGCGAAACGCCCTTCAATACATGCAGCTTGCCGAAATTCTTGTGCAGGTTCTCGACGTGGATGGCTTCGGCGGCGCCGTTCTGCGCCGTATGCTTCAGGGCGGTGGCCGGCGCTGTCATCGTCGCGGCGCCCCGCGGAGAAGCCGAGGCAGTGCTTGCTGGAATTTTTTACCCATTACCCGTCACTGGACAGCGTTCCGATTCTCAAGATGGACCGTTCCGCTTGCCTCCGTCAACCGCAGTTTTTGGACCATTGATCACCGCCTGCCGAGTGGCTATTGGCAGGAGGGGCGCGTTTCAGGAGAACTTAGTGGGCAAAGCATACGGGTCGCAGTCGATGGCCGGGCTGCTGCAGCGCGTGCTGATGCGCTCCGCCGCCAGCGCCATGCGTCGGGCCGAAGCGCTGGAGTGGCACTATGGCCCCGGCTTCGATCCACAAAAAGCGGCAACCCAGCATGATGCACTGGCCAGGCTGATTTCTGTCTCAGGTGCCGAAATCGAATGGCTGAGCGACGCCGATGACGGGCTTGCCGATTCGGTCTTTACCCACGATCCGTCGCTGATGACCGACCATGGCGCGGTCATCCTTGCCATGGGCAAGGCGCTGCGCCGGCGAGAGCCCGGCCTGCACGAGGCAGCCTACGGGCGCATGGGCATCCCCACCCTCGGCCGTATCGAGGCTCCCGGCCAGGTCGAGGGCGGCGACTGCGTGTGGGTGGATGCAAACACGCTGGCCGTCGGCCGCGGCGTGCGCACCAATCAGCACGGCATCCAGCAGCTCTCCAACCTGCTTTCACCCAAGGGCATCCAGGTCTATGGCTTCGACCTCCCGCTCTGGCAGGGCGAGGAGGCCTGCCTGCATCTGATGTCGGTGATCAGCCCGCTCGCAGACGATCTGGCGCTGGTCTATGCGCCCCTCCTGCCGGTCGCCTTCCACCAGATGCTGCGCGAACGCGGCATTCGGCTGGTCGAGGGCGACGCCGACGAATTCTTCGCCTCGAATGGGCTCAGCCTGAACGTGCTGCCGACCGCGCCGCGCCAGGTTATCGCCGTTGCCGGTTTTCCGAAGACGGCGGCTGCCATGCAAGCCGCCGGCTGTACGGTCTCGACATTCGAGGCCGATGCGCTGTGCATTGCCTGCGAGGGCGGCCCTACCTGCCTCACGCGCCCGGTGCTAAGACAATGACGACCATCGGCGAAGCGCTCATCACCTTGCTGGAAGCGCACGGCGTCGACATCGTGTTCGGCATTCCCGGCGTGCACACGGTCGAGCTCTACCGCGGACTGGCGCGGTCGAATATCCGTCACGTCACGCCGCGCCACGAGCAGGGCGCCGGCTTCATGGCCGACGGCTATGCGCGCGCCAGCGGCAAGCCGGGCGTCGCCTTCGTCATCACCGGGCCAGGACTGACCAACACCATCACCGCCATGGGCCAGGCGCGCGCCGATTCGGTGCCGATGCTGGTAATCTCCGGCGTCAACGCAACACCGACGCTGGGCAAAGGCCTTGGCCATCTGCATGAATTGCCGGACCAGCGCGGCATGATGGAGAAGGTGGCGCTGTTTTCGCACCGTGTCACGGAGGCCGGCGAACTGCCCGGCGTGCTCGCCGGCGCCTTTGCGCTGTTCTCATCCTCGCGTCCGGGTCCGGTGCATATCGAGATCCCGACCGATGTCATGACCATGCCCGCCAACGGCATCGTGCCGCTGCTGCGGAATTCAGCGCCGCCCGAGCCGGATGTGGCGGCGATTGCAGAGGCGGCAAGGCTATGCGCGTCTGCCCGCCGGCCGCTTATCCTGGCCGGTGGCGGCGCCAAAGCTGCCGAAGCGCCGTTGCAGCGCCTGGCCGAGAGGTTGGGAGCGCCGGTCGTCCAGACCGCCAATGCGCGCGGCCTGCTCCATCGTCATCCGCTTGGCGTGCCGGCCAGTCCCAGCCTGAAGGCGGTGCGTGCGCTGATGGCCGACGCCGATCTGGTCATTGCGGCCGGCACCGAATTCGGTCCGACCGACTATGACGGCTATGGCGACGGCGGTTTTGTCCTTCCCGCCAATCTGATCCGCATCGACATCGGCGCCGACCAGCTTGCCCGCCGGCCTGCGCGGATTTCGATCCAGGCCGATTCTGGCGCAGCGCTCGAGGCGCTGCATGCCGAACTCGGCACGGGCCAGGCGCAATCGGGCGGCGGCGCAGCTCGCCCCCCCGCGACGCGGCAGGCGGCCTTTGCCGAGATTGGCCCGGCTATGCAGGCGCAACTGCGCGCCGTCGAGACGATCCGTGATACGCTGCCTGGCGCGATCATCGTCGGCGATTCGACCCAGCCGGTCTACGCCGCCAACCTCTACTACGATCACGACCGGCCGGGCGGCTGGTTCAACGCCGCCACCGGCTTCGGCGCGCTCGGCTATGGCCCGCCAGCGGCGATCGGTGCCGCCCTTGCCAGGCCTGAGGCGCCGGTCGTTTGCCTCACCGGCGACGGCGGCTTCCAGTTCACCCTGCCGGAACTGGGCGCCGCGCTCGACGCTGCGGCGCCGGTGATCTTCACAGTCTGGAACAATCGCGGCTACCGCGAGATCGAGACCTCGATGCTCGACGTCGGCGTCGAGCCGGTCGGCGTCTCCCCGGCACCGCCGGATTTCTGCAAATTGGCCGAAGCCTACGGCATTGCCGCCGAGCGGATTTCCGGCACCGGCGGCTTGGCGGACGCGCTTGGGCGCGCGCGGGCGACTGGACGACCTTACGTCATCGAGATTTCGGTTGAGTGATCGCGCGAAAGGCGCGACCTTCCGCATCGGCGGCGCGCAATGACGGAGCGGTCGAATATGACGGAAACACTGGACGGCAGACATATCGTGGTGACCGGCGGCACCGGTGCCCTTGGCGGCGCGGTCGTAGGAAAACTGCTGGAGCAGGGCGCGATCTGCCATGTGCCCAATGCCCACGCTGCCGCGCCTGCGCATTTTCCCTTTCCGGCGCATGACCGCGTCAGGCTGGCGCACAATGTCGACCTTGCCGACCCTGCCAAGGTCGACGCCTTCTATGCCAGCGTTCCAGATTTATGGGCATCGGTGCATCTTGCCGGCGGCTTCACCGCGGCGCCGGTCGAGAAGATCGAACCCGCCTCCTTCGCCGAGATGATGGACACCAATGCCCGCACCACCTTTCTGTGCTGCCGCGCGGCGATACGCTCGATGCTGGGATCTTCCGTGCCGGGCCGCATCGTCAATGTCACCGCGCGAGCCGGGCTCGATCCGCGGCGCGGCTCCGGCAAGGTGGCCTACGCCGCCGCCAAGGCGGCAGTCGCCGCGATGACTGTGGCGATGGCCGAAGAGCTGAAGGGCAACGGCATCCTGGTCAACGCCGTGGCGCCCTCGACGCTTGACACGCCGGCCAACCGGGCTGACATGCCGAACGCAGATTTCAGCAGATGGGTCAGCCTTGAAGCGGCCGCCGAGGCCATTGCCTATCTCGCCTCGCCGGCCAACATGGCGATCAGCGGCACGCTGGTGCCACTCTACGGCCGGGCCTGAGCCTGCGGCTCGTCACAAGCAAAAGGTCACAAGCAAAAGCCCCGCCGGATCGTTCCGGCGGGGCTTTTTTTGTTTCGTTTATAACCCGCGCGAGGCGCGGTGTTGGCTTAGCTGCCCTGCTTCTTCAGCGCGGCGCCAAGGATGTCGCCCAGCGAAGCGCCGGAGTCGGTCGAACCGTATTGGGCGACCGCTTCCTTCTCTTCGGCGATTTCCAGCGCCTTGATCGAGACCTGCAGCTTGCGGGTCTTCTTGTCGAAGGCGATGACGCGGGCGTCGACCTTCTGGCCGACGGTGAAGCGCTCGGGGCGCTGCTCGTCGCGGTCACGGCTGAGATCGGAGCGCTTGATGAAGGTCTCGATGCCGCTGTCGACCAGCCGCACTTCCAGACCGCCATCCTTCACGCCGATAACCTCGCAGGTGACGACTGCGTTCTTGCGCAGTTCGCCTGACGTCGCTGCTTCGCCGACCGTGTCCTTGGCCAGCTGCTTGATGCCGAGCGAGATGCGCTCCTTGTCTATGTCGACGTCGAGCACCTGCGCCTTGACCATGTCACCGCGATTGTACTCTTCGATCACCTGCTCGCCCGGACGGGTCCAGTCGAGGTCGGAAAGGTGGACCATGCCGTCGACGTCGCCTTCGAGGCCGATGAACAGGCCGAACTCGGTCTTGTTCTTGACCTCGCCCTCGACCTGGCTGCCGACCGGATGGCTGCGCGCGAAGGCCTCCCACGGGTTCTCCAGCGTCTGCTTGAGGCCGAGCGAGATACGGCGCTTGGCCGGATCGACTTCGAGCACCACCACGTCGACTTCCTGCGTCGTCGACAGGATCTTGCCGGGATGCACGTTCTTCTTGGTCCACGACATTTCCGAAACGTGGATGAGGCCTTCGATGCCCGGCTCCAGCTCGACGAACGCGCCGTAGTCGGTGATGTTGGTGACGGTACCCTTGATCTTCTTGCCGATCGGGAACTTGGTGCCGATCTCGGACCACGGGTCGCTCTCGAGCTGCTTCATGCCGAGCGAGATGCGGTGGGTTTCCTGGTTGATGCGGATGATCTGCACCTTGACCGTCTGGCCGATGTTGAGGATTTCGGTCGGATGGTTGACACGGCGCCAGGCCATGTCGGTGACGTGCAGCAGGCCGTCGATGCCGCCGAGGTCGACGAACGCACCATAGTCGGTGATGTTCTTGACGACGCCTTCGACCACCTGGCCTTCTTCGAGATTCTGCACGATTTCCGAACGCTGTTCGGCGCGGCTTTCCTCAAGCACGGTGCGGCGCGACACCACGATGTTGCCGCGGCGGCGATCCATCTTTAGGATCTCGAAGGGCTGCGGGTTGTGCATCAGCGGCGAGACGTCGCGGATCGGGCGGATATCGACCTGGCTCCGCGGCAGGAAAGCCACGGCGCCGTCGAGGTCGACGGTGAAGCCGCCCTTGACCTGGTTGAAGATGACGCCTTCGACGCGTTCGCCCTTGGTGAACTTCTCTTCGAGACGGACCCAGCTCTCTTCGCGGCGGGCCTTTTCGCGCGACAGCATGGCTTCGCCAAGCGCGTTCTCGATACGCTCGACATAGACCTCGACCGTGTCGCCGACCTTGAGCGTCGTGTCCTTGCCCTTGACGCCGAATTCCTTCAGCGGCACGCGGCCTTCGACCTTGAGGCCGACGTCGATGATGGCCATGTCCTTTTCAATGGCAGTGATGATGCCCTTGACGACCTGGCCTTCGCCGGAATGGCCGGCGGAAAATGATTCTTCGAGCAGGCTCGCGAAATCATCGCGAGTGGGATTTGCAACTGACATAGTTTCTCCTGGAATGCCCCGCAATCTGTCGCGGGGCGGGCGCCGTGGGTTAGCGTTGCGTTGGCCTGCCGGCGTTCCGGGCAAAAAGCCCTTGGCCGCCCTTGAGCGGCAATTCCGGCGCATGAAGAATGCTGGCAGGCTGGTTCATACCCGATATGGGAATTCTTGTTGTCGCCGGCAATCGGCGGCGGCAGGAAAACCCGGCTCAGGCTTCGTTTCTCTTGGCCAGGACGTTGTCGATGATCACCTGAGCTGCCAGAAACGCGGCCTCTATAGCCATTTCCGACGTGTCGAGCAAGTGCGCATCGGCCGCCGGCTTCAAGGGCGAGTCCATGCGGCCCATGTCGCGCTCGTCGCGGCGCACGATATCGGCAAGGATTTCATCGAAATTGGCAGTGCCGCCGATGCTCTCGATTTCGTCCAGCCGCCGCTTTGCCCGCACCTCGGCGCTGGCCGTGACATAGAGTTTTACGTCGGCATCGGGACAGACGACGGTGCCGATGTCGCGGCCGTCGAGCACCGCACCCGGCGGGGTTTTTGCAAAGTCGCGCTGCTTGTCGACCAGTATGCGCCGGACCGACGGGATGACAGCCACTTTCGAAGCCGCCTCGCCGACCGCGTGTGCCGAAAGCACGGCGCGGTCGAGCTTTGCCAGATCGACCTGACGAGCCGCGGTTTCAGCGGCCGAGACATTGTCGAGCGGCAGGCCGAGCCGGAGCAGCGCATGCGCCACCGCGCGATAGGTAAGGCCGGTGTCGAGCAGGTTCAGCCGATAGTGATCGGCCAGCCGCCGGGCAAGGGTGCCTTTGCCGGCACCGGCAGGTCCGTCGATGGCGATGGTGAAGGACGCCGTCATATGCCGTCGCGAGGCAAGCGCCTGCTGCCAACGCTTTTCAAACTCTGCCGCCGTGACTTCCACCGCCTCAAATACAGGATCAGCGTTGATCTCGTCGAGGTCCGGAAAAGGTTGGTCTGAGTTCGTTGTCCCGCCAACTTCGAGGTCCTCTGATCCATCTGGCGCGACGCCACGTGACGCAAAACCGACTGAACCGTCCCGATAGAACTCTATTGTTCTCGACTGATAGTTGTCGTCGGCAATCTCATACCAGAGATGAGATGGTTGCTCCGGCCGCTCGTGCTTCCAATGTACGCAGACATATTTCATTCAATCTCCGCACCGAGCCCCTTCATCAGGCCCATGAACTCCGGAAAACTCGTCGCGATCATCGCCTGGTCGTCGATGGTCACGGGCTTTTCCGTCGCCAGCCCCATCACCAGAAAACTCATGGCGATGCGGTGATCGAGATGGGTCTGGACGATGGTGCCCTGTCCGTTGGGATGCTGGCCGAGGCCCTTGCCGCCGGGTTTTCCGCGCACGACAAGCGAGGCCTCGTCTTCGCTGCAGTCCACGCCGTTGAGCTTCAGCCCTTCGGCCACTGCCGACAGCCGGTCGGATTCCTTCACGCGCAGCTCTTCCAGCCCGAGCATCAGCGTCTCGCCCTCGGCGAAGCTCGCCGCCACGGCAAGCACCGGATACTCGTCGATCATGGTCGGCGCCCGTTCGGGCGGCACGGTGACGCCTTTCAGCTCGGAGTAACGCACGCGCAGGTCGGCGACGTCTTCGCCGCCTTCATTGCGGCGCTCGAGAATGTCGATCCGGGCGCCCATTTCCTGCAGCGTCAGCAGAAGGCCTGTGCGGGTCGGGTTCATCAGCACGTTTTCGATGGTAATGTCCGAACCCGGCACGATCAGCGCCGCCACCAGCGGAAAGCCGGCCGAGGAGGGGTCGCCAGGCACCGCGATCGTCTGGCCGGTGAGCTTGCCCTGGCCTTCGATGAAAATGTGGCGCACGCCGCGCTCGTCGGTCTCGACCGACAGATTGGCGCCGAACCCCTTGAGCATCTTTTCGGTGTGGTCGCGCGTCATAACCGGCTCGATGACGGTGGTGATGCCCGGCGTGTTCAGCCCAGCCAGCAGCACCGCCGACTTGACTTGCGCCGATGCCATCGGCACGCGGTAGGTGATCGGCGCGGCGTGCTTGGGCCCGTGCATCGTGATCGGCATGCGGTCGCCGGGCGTCGCCTTCAGCACCTGCACGCCCATCTGGCGAAGCGGTTCGAGCACGCGGCCCATCGGCCGGCCCGACAGCGAGGCGTCGCCGATGAAGGTGGTTTCCATGTCATAGGTGCCGACCAGGCCCATGGTGAGGCGTGAGCCGGTGCCGGCATTGCCGAAGTCGAGCGCGCCTTCCGGCTGCAGCAGCGCGCCGTTGCCGGTACCGCGGATCACCCACTCAGCGCCATGCTTCTCGATATGAGCGCCCATCGCCTTCATGGCAGCGCCCGTACGCATCACGTCCTCGCCTTCCAGCAGCCCGGTGATGCGGGTTTCGCCGGAGGCCAGGCCACCGAACATGAACGAGCGGTGCGAGATCGACTTGTCGCCCGGCACCCGTGCCGCGCCTGAAAGGCCAGATGATTTGCGGGCGGTGGCCTGCTTCGGGGCGGCAGTGTGCGACATGGTTCTTTCCTGGAAACGCCGGCGGCCGGCCATTTTCTGCTGGTTTGCGGGGTCTCCTATCATGGCGTACCGAAATGGTCATCCCCTTGGTATGAAGGCCTTCGAATTCAAGCTTTTTGGGACGCCGGCTTTTCGCTTTGACAGCGCCGTAAACTCTGGTTAAGGGGACCAAACTTTCATCGACGAGGCTTGCTGTGGCAAAACCCGAACTTGGCACCAAACGCATCGACCCGGAGACAGGTCGAAAATTCTATGACTTGAACAAGGACCCGATCGTCTCGCCTTACACGGGCAAGAGCTATCCGCGCTCCTATTTCGAGGAAGGCAAGATCGCCGCCCTCGAGGAGGAAGAGGAAGTTGCCGAGAAGGAAGTGGACGCCGAGGAGGAAGAGGGCGTCGAGGTCGTCTCGCTCGAAGAGGCGGACGAGGACGCGAAGGCCGACGAGCTTCCCGATCTCGGCGATGACGAAGACGACGTTGACCTTGGCGATGACGAGGATGACACGTTCCTCGCCGACGAGGAGGAAGAAGACGACGACGTTGCCGACATGATCGGCGTCGGCGAAGACGACGACGAAGTCTGAGCGAACCGCATTCGCCGGCTTTCGCGGCGCTGCCTAGAAAAAGCGGTTCTTGAAGGCTTGATATTGACTGAGGGCGGGGTTAGAAGCCGCCATCACTAACGGCGCGGTCTAGAACCCGCGCCGGATCTCTTCGCCGGAAACGGCGCCGGTGAACTGCCGGAGTGGGGCCATAGCTCAGTTGGGAGAGCGCTTGAATGGCATTCAAGAGGTCGTCGGTTCGATTCCGATTGGCTCCACCAGTTCTCTCCGCGAAAATCAGCAGAACGGCCGCCCGCCCGTCCGGGCTGGCCGTCGCAGAACCTAGCTGAGACTAGTGTAATCGGCCGCCCTACTTGGGCTCGCCGATCCATTCAGAAGTAGTGAGCCCGTGCCCGGTCTGTGCATTTTTCTGGCTGTGGTTTGAACCGCGAGCACCGGGACTCGACCAGGCAGCGGGCTGAAATGATCGCTGCGCAAAACTCCGTTACTTGTTGCAGTTCTGCATATCCGACGTCATAGCGCCGCTGGGGGTGTTGTTGTCGGTATCGATGCCCGCCGTATCCTTGCAGCGGTCCTCCATACCGTTTGTCTGCGGCGTGGTAGAGTTCGTTGCGTTCGGATCGATCGTGTTCGGGGTAGCTGCGCTGCCGGTCCCGGTGTTGCCGCCGGAAGTGCCTGTGTTGACGCCGGTATTGCCATCGGCGCTACCGGTCCCGGAGTCCATGGATTGTGCCATGGCAGATGTGGCCAGGCCGATAGCAAGTAGGGATGCAGAGAGAATTTTCATCATCTTAGTGTCTCCATCGAGTTGCATCGCTCTATCGCGATCTATACCAACGAGAGTTTTTTCGAGATGTTCCGTTTGGCAGAAATATTGATCGATACATCATTATGGATCTTTGTTGCTCGTCGTTTCGTGAATGCGGCTGCGAAATTCCTGCCGCATAGCGGCAATTTCGTCTGGAACCAAATCGAGCATGCCGCGTTCTTGCGCTTGCGGGGAGTTGTGTCGGCCGCAGGGGACAGTTTCACCAGGACATTCAAGAAATCCGTGAGCTGGGAGGGGCGCTGTGAGCGTGCTTGCATCCACAAGGCAATTGGACCACCGTCAAATACTGAACGCGCTGAAGGCTTTTCGGAGCGGTGATTTCTCCGTTCGTATCGACAATGTCTACGCCGGCCTTGATTCCGAGATCGCCGACACCTTCAACGAAATCGTAGAACTCAACGATCAGGTCACGCGCGAGTTCGAACGCCTCAGCAAGGTCGTCGGCAAGGATGGCCGGATCGGCGAACGCGGCCGTGTCCGCAACGCCACCGGCAGCTGGGAATCGAGCGTCCGTTCCGTCAACGATCTGATCGAGGACATGGTTCAGCCGACGGCCGAAGTGGCGCGCGTCATCGGCGCGGTGGCCAAGGGTGACCTGTCGCAGACGATGATGGTCGAAATCGACGGCCGGCAGCTGCGCGGCGAGTTTCTGCGAATCGGCAAGATCGTCAACACCATGGTCGGGCAACTGGCCTCCTTCGCCTCGGAAGTGACGCGCGTGGCGCGCGAGGTCGGCACCGAAGGCAAGCTCGGCGGCCAGGCCCGCGTGAAAGGTGTGGCCGGGACCTGGAAGGACCTGACCGACAACGTCAACGCGATGGCGACGAACCTGACCGGGCAGGTGCGCAACATCGCCGAGGTGACGACCGCCGTCGCTTCCGGCGACCTGTCGAAGAAGATTACCGTCGACGTGAAAGGCGAAATCCTCGAACTCAAGAACACCATCAACACGATGGTCGACCAGCTCAATTCCTTCGCCTCGGAAGTGACGCGCGTCGCGCGCGAAGTCGGTACAGAAGGCAAGCTCGGCGGCCAGGCGCGCGTCGAAGGTGTCGGCGGCACCTGGAAGGACCTGACCGACAACGTCAACCTGATGGCCGAGAACCTGACCGGCCAGGTGCGCAATATAGCCGAGGTGACGACGGCTGTGGCGCTGGGCGACCTGTCGAAGAAGATCACCGTCGACGTCAAGGGCGAGATCCTCGAGCTGAAATCGACTATCAACACCATGGTCGACCAGCTGAATTCATTTGCCGGCGAGGTGACGCGCGTCGCCCGCGAGGTCGGCACCGAGGGCAAGCTCGGCGGCCAGGCTCAGGTGCGCGGCGTTGCCGGCACCTGGAAGGACCTGACCGACAACGTCAATTCGATGGCCGAGAACCTGACCGGCCAGGTGCGCAACATCGCCGAGGTGACGACTGCGGTCGCTTCGGGCGACCTGTCGAAGAAGATCACTGTCGCCGTGCAAGGCGAAATCCTCGAGCTCAAGGACACCATCAACACGATGGTCGACCAGCTCAATTCCTTCGCTTCGGAAGTGACGCGTGTGGCGCGCGAGGTCGGAACCGAAGGCAAGCTCGGCGGCCAGGCCGAGGTGAAAGGGGTCGGCGGCACCTGGAAAGACCTGACCGATAACGTCAACCTGATGGCCGCCAATCTGACCGGCCAGGTCCGCAACATCGCCGAGGTGACGACCGCCGTTGCCCGCGGCGACCTGTCGAAGAAGATCACCGTCGACGTCAAGGGCGAAATCCTGGAGCTCAAGGATACCGTCAACACGATGGTCGACCAGCTTAATTCCTTCGCCTCGGAAGTGACGCGTGTGGCGCGCGAAGTGGGGTCGGAAGGCAAGCTCGGCGGCCAGGCGCATGTCGAGGGTGTCGGCGGCACCTGGAAGGATCTGACCGACAACGTCAACGCCATGGCCGGCAATCTGACCGTGCAGTTGCGCGACGTCTCCAAGGTGGCGACGGCAATTGCGACCGGCGATTTGACCCAGAAGATCACCGTCGATGCGCTGGGCGAGATCCTGCAGATCAAGGACGTCATCAACACGATGGTCGACCAGCTGAATTCCTTCGCCTCCGAGGTGACGCGCGTGGCGCGCGAGGTCGGTTCGGACGGCAAGCTCGGCGGCCAGGCGCAGGTGCGCGGCGTTGCCGGCACCTGGAAAGACTTGACCGACAATGTCAATGCGATGGCTGCCAACCTGACCGGCCAGGTGCGCAACATCGCCGAGGTGACGACGGCAGTGGCGCTGGGCGACCTGTCGAAGAAGATCACGGTCGATGTGCGCGGCGAGATCCTCGAGCTCAAGGACACCATCAATACGATGGTCGACCAGCTGAATTCCTTTGCCTCGGAGGTGACGCGCGTTGCGCGCGAGGTCGGCACCGAAGGCAAGCTCGGCGGCCAGGCGCAGGTGCGCGGCGTTGCCGGCACCTGGAAGGATCTGACCGACAATGTGAATTCGATGGCCGAGAACCTGACCGGCCAGGTCCGCAACATCGCCGAGGTGACCACCGCTGTGGCGCGCGGCGACCTGTCGAAGAAGATCACCGTCGACGTCAAGGGCGAGATCCTGGAGCTGAAATCGACGATCAACACCATGGTCGACCAGCTGAACTCCTTTGCCGGCGAAGTGACGCGTGTCGCCCGCGAGGTCGGCACCGAGGGCAAGCTCGGCGGCCAGGCGCGGGTCGAGGGCGTTGCCGGCACCTGGAAGGACCTGACCGACAACGTCAATCTAATGGCGACGAACCTGACCAACCAGGTGCGCGGCATCGCCGATGTCGTGACCGCGGTCGCGCAAGGCAATCTCAAGCGCAAGCTGACGGTCGACGCCAAGGGCGAGATCGCTTCGCTCGCCGACACCATCAACGGCATGATCGAGACGCTGGCGACCTTCGCCGACCAGGTGACCAACGTCGCCCGCGAGGTGGGCATCGAAGGCAAGCTCGGCGGCCAGGCCCGGGTGCCCGGCGCTGCCGGCCTTTGGCGCGACCTGACCGACAACGTCAATCAGCTGGCGGCCAACCTGACCACCCAGGTGCGCGCCATCGCCGAGGTGTCGACGGCGGTGACCAAGGGCGATCTGACCCGCTCGATCAGCGTCCAGGCCTCCGGCGAGGTGGCGGCGCTGAAAGACAACATCAACGAGATGATCCGCAATTTGAAGGACCAGACGCTGAAGAATGCCGAGCAGGACTGGCTGAAGACCAATCTCGCCCGCTTCTCGCGCATGCTGCAGGGCGAGCGC
Source organism: Mesorhizobium sp. M0184 (assembly GCF_040322215.1). Taxonomy (NCBI): domain Bacteria; kingdom Pseudomonadati; phylum Pseudomonadota; class Alphaproteobacteria; order Hyphomicrobiales; family Phyllobacteriaceae; genus Mesorhizobium; species Mesorhizobium sp. M0184. Next base: position 87,846 of record NZ_JAMYSZ010000013.1, on the reverse strand, counting down.
GACCTGGCCACGATCTCGCGCCTCATCATGTCCGAACTCGCCCCGCTGGTGAATGCGCAATATGGCGTGTTCTACGTGACCAACCGCGACGAGGATGAATTCTATCTGGAGCTCGCCGCCTCCTATGGCGCCGAAAGCAAGGCGGAGATCAAGCAACGCCTCGATCTGCGCGAAGGCCTTGTCGGGCAGAGTGCCGCCGACAAGCGCGCCATCATGCTGGACAATGTGCCGCCGAATTTCCTGCGCGTTACCTCCGGCCTTGGCAATGCCGCGCCGGCGAACGTGATCATTCTTCCGGCTCTGTTCGAAGACGAGGTGAAGGCCGTCATCGAACTCGCCTCGTTCAGCGAATTCCGCGACACGCACCAGTCGTTCCTCAACCAGCTGATGGAATCCGTCGGCATCGTTCTCAACACCATCGCCGCCACCATGCGCACCGAAGGCCTGCTCAAGCAGTCGCAGCTGCTGACCTCGGAATTGCAGGCGCGTCAGACCGAACTGACCAAGAAGCAGGAGGAGCTGCACGCCACCAATGAGGAGCTGCAGGAAAAGGCGCAGCTGCTCGAGAACGAAAAGAAGCAGGTGGAGAACAAGAACCTGGAAATCGAGATGGCGCGGCGGGCGCTGGAGGAGAAGGCCGAGCAGCTGGCGCTTACCTCGAAATACAAGTCGGAATTCCTCGCCAATATGAGCCACGAACTGCGCACGCCGCTGAACTCGCTGCTCATCCTTTCAAACCTGCTCGCAACCAACCAGCAGGGCAATCTCAACGACAAGCAGGTCGAGTTCGCGCGCACCATCAATTCGGCCGGCACCGACCTCTTGAGCCTCATCAACGACATCCTCGACCTGTCGAAGATCGAATCGGGCACCGTCTCGATCGATATCAACGATATGCCCGTGGTGCATCTTCGCCAGCATATGGAGCGAACCTTCCGGCAGCTGGCGACCGACAAGGGACTTGGCTTCACCATCAATGTCGACCCCGAGCTGCCGGAGACCGTCCGCACCGACGAGAAGCGCTTGCAGCAGATCGTGCTCAACCTTTTGTCGAACGCCTTCAAGTTCACCTCGCAAGGCGAGGTCCGCTTGAATTTCCGGGCCGAAAAGACGGGCCGTCACAACGGTTCGGCGCAACCGATGGAGGCGCTCGCGATCGTGGTCAGCGATACCGGCATCGGTATTCCGCAAGACAAGCAGAAGCTAATTTTCGAGGCCTTCCAGCAGGCCGACGGCACCACAAGCCGCAAATATGGCGGCACCGGGCTTGGGCTCTCGATCAGCCGGGAGATTGCCCGGCTGCTCGGCGGCGAATTGCGGGTCGAGAGCACGCCGGGCAAGGGTTCGACGTTCACTCTGGTCATTCCATTCGACGGACCCCGGATGGCCTTGGCCCCGCAAGCGGCGTTGCTGCCGGCGATGGAGGTGGCCGCGACGACAGCGCAGCCGAGCCCGCCGTCCTCCGAATTGCTCGATGACCGCGACACGATCTCGTCGGAAGATCGGGTCGTGCTGATCGTCGAGGACGACCCGACCTTCGGCGGTTTGCTGCTCGGCCTTGCACGTTCGGCCGGGCTGAAAGGCGTCCTGTCGACCGCAGGCTCCGGCACGCTGGCTTTGGCACGCAAGCTGGTTCCCGACGCGATTACGCTCGATCTCGGACTATCGGATATCGACGGCTGGGTGTTGTTCGATCTGCTTCGCCATGACCCGAAAACCAAGGACATTCCCGTTCATGTCATCTCGGGCGCCGAAGACATCGAGGTGCTTGCCCGCAAGGGTGCATCCAGCATTTCAACCAAGCCCGTATCGTCGGACGAACTGATGAAGGTCTTCCAGGATATTCATTCCAGAAAGCTCCGCGTCCAGAGCCGCGTCCTGATTGCCGATCCCGATCCGGAGCGCCGCCTTTCGCTGATCGAGGCGATCCGCGACGGCGTCACCTCGGTTACGGCGATCGGCCGCGTCGCGGCGAATGCGGACGAAATCGGCATCGCCAACTATGATGCCGTTGTGCTCGGCTTTGGCCGCTCGGCCAAGGACAACGCCCAGATGCTGGATGAGATTGCCGTCCTGTTCGGGCAGTCGGTGTCGCGACTGCTGTTCTTTGCGCCTCATCCGGAAGCGCTGCAACAGTCGCTCGCCTTGCATCCGGCATTGGCGGATGTTCCGCGGGCGGAGAATTTCGCGCAGCTGGCTCTCCTGATGTCGGCAACACTCCCCGGGCGAGGCCACGAAAACGATGGTGCGGCAGCCGAACAGCCGGACAAATTCGACCTCGCCGGCGCAAAGGTCCTCATCGTCGACGACGACATCCGCAACATCTATTCGCTTACCAGCGTTCTCGAGACCTATGACATCCAGGTGCTGCATGCGGAGCGCGGCCGGGAAGGTATCGCGCTTCTGGAGCAGAGCCCGGACATCGATGCGGCACTGATCGATATCATGATGCCGGAAATGGATGGCTACGAGACGATGCGGCAGATCCGCAGCATGCCGGAGATCGCCCATATCCCGTTGATCTCGGTCACAGCCAAGGCAATGAAGGGCGACCGGCAGAAGTGCCTCGACGCCGGCGCCTCCGACTACATCGCCAAGCCTGTCGACCTCGATCTGCTGTTGGCATTGCTGCGTGTCTGGATCGGCCGTTCGCGATCCCGTGTCCATGGTCCGGAAAAGACGCTCATGGCAGTGAACTGACGGCCGCTCGATGCAGAAGCTGTCGAGAAACGGAGCAAGGAAACTGGAGGTCATGGCGCCGGCAGCGGGGCCGGCAAAGGCGCGCATCCTGGCCGTGGATGACGACGAGCGCAATCTGCTGGCGATCGGCGAGGTTCTGACCCCTATCGGTGAAGTCGTCTGCGTGCAGTCGGGCGAAGAGGCGTTGCGCGCACTGCTGAAGGAGGATTTCGCAGTCATCCTGCTGGATGTGCTGATGCCCCGGCTGGATGGCTACGAGACCGCGGGATTGATCCGCCAGCGCGAGCAATCCAGGCGAACGCCGATAATTTTTCTCACCGCCATCAACAAGGAAGACGCGCACATGCTGCGCGGCTACGACGCCGGCGCGGTGGATTACGTGTTCAAGCCTTTCGACCCGGCCATGCTGCGTTCCAAGGTTACCGTGTTCGTCGAACTTCATGAGAAGACGCTCGAAATCCAGCAAAAGGCGGCTGCCGAGCAACGGCTGCTGGCCCAGGCACTGCAGGCGCAGAAGGAAAAGCTCGAGGCCGAGCGGGCGCTGCGCAGCGCACAGGAGCGGCAGCATGCCATTTTGAGCTCTCTTCCGGTCTGCTTCCACGCAAGGGCGGCGGAGCCGCCGTTCGGCGCCAGCTTTGTCACCGAAGGGGTCGAACGCCTGACCGGCTTTCCTGCGGAACGGCTGACCGCCGATCCAGGCTTCGGCCTGAGCCGCGTTCATCCCGACGATCTGCCGAGAGTGAGGGAGGTCCTGCTCGCAGCCAAGGCCACCGGCTCCTACACCTGCGAATTCCGCTGGCAATGCGCCGACGGCAATTACCGGATTTTTCTCGACCAGGGCGTCCTGTCGAATGGCTCCGACGGCCGGAAGCCTGAGATCCTCGGCACATTGCTGGACGTTACCGAGCGGCGCGAGCTTGAGGACCAGCTGCTGCAGTCGCAGCGCCTCGACGCGATCGGCAAGCTTACCGGTGGCCTGGCGCATGATTTCAACAATCTGCTTGCCGCAATTCTCAGCGGATTGGGATTGCTCGAGCGCCATGCCGAGTTCGACGGACAGACCAGGCAGGTTCTGGAACTGACACGCCGGTCGGCAAAACAAGGCGCCGAGCTCGTCAACCGCATGCTTGCCTTCTCGCGCCGCCAGACGCTGAGGCCGCAGGCCGTGCGCCTCGCCGCGCTCGGCGATACAATGAACGGGTTGGTGGCCCCGGTCCTGGGCGGCCTGATCCGTTTCGATTGGCTTGTCGACGACACTGTGTGGCCGGCGCATGTCGATGCCAGCCAGCTGGAGCTCGCGCTGATGAACCTGGTCTTCAACGCGCGCGATGCCATGCCGTCCGGCGGCACGATAATCGTGGAGGCGCAAGATCGAACGCTAGGCAGTGCAGCCGAGGATATTTCGGCGGGCGACTATGTCGTGGTCACGGTCAAGGACACGGGCTCGGGCATACCGGCTGACATTCTCGCCAAGGTCGTCGAACCGTTCTTCACCACAAAACCGGTCGGCAAAGGCACTGGCCTCGGTCTGAGCACGGTGCATGGTTTCGTCGAGCAATCGGGCGGCACGCTTCGCATTGAAAGCACCGTCGGCAGTGGAACATCCGTCCAGCTCTGGCTGCCGCGTTCAATCGAGCGTCCGGTCGAAATCCCCGAGAAATCCGATGCCGACGACAGCGTCGTGAATGCCGGCGAGGACTATCCATCGGTCCTGCTGATCGACGACAGCAACGTACTGAGGGAACTGACGGCGCAATCGCTTCGCCAACATGGCTTTGCGGTTACCTGTGCCGGGGGCGGTGCCGAAGCGCTGGCGATGATCGAGCGGGCGCCGTACGATTTCGATGTCATCGTCACCGATTTTGCCATGCCGCTCGTCTCGGGCCTGGAGGTCATTCGGTTCGCCCGCAATCTGCGGTCCGATTGGCCGGCGGTGATGATAACGGGATATGCCGATGCCGACGCGATCGCCGACCGGCCCCCCGACGTGCCGCTGCTCGGCAAACCGCTGCGCGAAAAGGACCTGATGGAGAGCATTCTTGCGGCGGCCGCGCGCGCCGGCTCGCAGAAAGCCAGGCAGGCCCAGCCGGTGAAAGGCGGGTACCGGTTTTCGACCTGAAGAGACAAGCCTCATCGAATCGAAACGGTACGTTCCGTATCCTCGATCGTCCGCGACATCCAGCCTGTGCGCAACACGGAGCGCCGGCCCATGGCGCGCTCGACGGGCTGTGATGCGGTTGATAAGCCCTCACCGCAAGGAGAGTCGAGACATGACTGTTGCGATCGAGATGGGCCAGACGAGCGCAGGCGCCCCGGCGGCGCTGGATCTTGAGGAACTGCTGGCGACGCGCCTTCTGGTGCAGGGCAATTCGGGCTCCGGCAAATCCCATCTGCTGCGCCGGCTCTTGGAGCAGAGCGCGCCCTGGGTGCAGCAGACCATCATCGACCCCGAAGGCGACTTCGTGACGCTGGGCGACCGCTTCGGCCACCTAGTGATCGATGCCGAGGAGCATACCGAGCGCGGCCTGCAGAGCGCCGGCGAGCGGGCGCGCATCCACCGCGTCTCCACGGTGCTCAATCTCGAGGGGCTCGACGCCGAGAACCAGATGCGGCGCGCCGCCGCCTTCCTCGGCGGGCTTTTCGAGGTCGCCCGCGACACCTGGTACCCGATGCTGGTGGTGGTGGACGAGGCGCAGCTGTTCGCGCCAGCCGTTGCCGGCGAGGTTTCGGACGAGGCGCGCAAGCTCTCGCTCGGCGCCATGACCAACCTGATGTGCCGTGGCCGCAAACGCGGGCTGGCCGGCATCATCGCCACCCAGCGGCTTGCCAAGCTTGCCAAGAACGTCGCCGCCGAGGCTTCCAATTTCCTCATGGGCCGGACTTTTCTCGATATCGACATGGCGCGTGCCGCCGACCTTCTCGGCATGGAGCGCCGCCAGGCCGAGGCCTTTCGCGACCTTGAGCGCGGGCAATTCATGGCGCTCGGCCCGGCGCTGTCGCGGCGTCCGCTCGGCTTGCGCATCGGCCCGACCGATACGAGTCCGCGCAACGCGACCCCGCGCCTGATGCCGCTGCCGGAAGCGGCGTTGGAGGATGCCCGCGCGATCATCCTGGCGGCGCCGCCGCCCGAAACCGTCCGGCCGCAGCGCCGGTCGTCGCCGGACCTGCTCGATCAGCTGATGGCGGCAAAGTCGGCGGCGCTGGAAATCCGCCCCGAACCGGTGGAGCCGCCGATCAGCGCCGAGGATCTGGCGGAGCGGCGGGAGCGCGTCGACCGGGTGCTGCGCGCCGTGCTGGCGCAACCCGACGCAGGCTTCCGGGTCATCGGCGTGCTTTATCAGGAGTTCGTGGTCCGCTGCCGCATCGAGGGCCTCGCCTCGGTCGTGCCGGACCTGCCCGAGTTCCGCCGCATGCTGACCCGCGCCCGCGCCGGCCTCGGCTCCGACATGGCAGGCGACGACGCCTGGCAGGACGTCTCGGCGCGCGCCTCGCTGCTGCCCGAGGACATGCAAGGCGTGTTCATGATGATCGCTCGCGCCGCCAAGGAGGGCTGGCCCTGCCCGAGCGACGCGGCAATCGCCCGCGCCTACGGCTCGCACTCGCTACGCCGCGCCCGGCGCCTGCTGAGCTATATCGAGGAGCAGGGGCTGATCGTCTGCCAGCTCGACGGGGTCGGACGGCGGACAGTGACGCTGGTGGAGCTGGCCTGGGCGACGGCGCCGGGCGATCCGAACGCGGAGGAGGCGAAGCAGGGGAGGGTGGCTGTTTGATTGGGGTGGTTTAGGCCAAAACTGACGTTACTCAACATCAGCAAAGCGCCATATCCGGACCTTGCCAGTGATGCCGTGAATGTTAAGTCTCGGCTCCGATGCGGACGTTCCGCCCGAGTTCGAAGACTGACCGCGACCGTTCTGCGGCCTTCGCATCGATAGCGCCAATGAGCGGCGTCCCACATCCCACTCCTTGTGTCCATTGGGAGGGGTCGTTGTGGACCAAGCCCTACTACCCAGGCTTGTGACGAAGCCGATCCAGCGCGTCTCGAAGTGCATTGGCGGCATCGCCACGCTCGTCAGGGGACATCAGCTCCGGTTCAAGTTCCAACCTGAAGTGCGGCAGCTCCGTTCGAACAGCACGACGAGCGGCCGCCAAATTGGCCTTCAGATCGATGACGCGGTAGGTGGCGACGGGATAGGCGATCCCCTTGACCTGGACTTGCCCCAGTTCCTCACAGTCGATTGCGTCCTTCACTTGCGCAAACGTCTCGTAGGAAATGAGGATGGCCCCCGGCGGCGCCTCCTGCTCCAGGCGCGAGGCGAGATTCACGGCGCCGCCGATTATCGTGTAGTCCATCCGGTCCTCGCTGCCGAAGTTACCGACGGTGCAGTAGTCGGTATGGATGCCGATGCGACAGCGCAGCGGTGTTTCGATCCCCATGTCCCGCCAGACTTCGGCAAGCTCGCTAATCCGCTTTTGCATTGCAAGTGCCATCTGCGCGCAAGCCAGCGCGTCCTCCTTGACGCCGCGAGTCTCGGGATCGCCGAAAAACATCAGGATCGCGTCGCCGACATATTTGTCGATCGTCGCGCCGTGATCCGAAGCAATTTTCGACATTTCCGTCAGATAGTGATTGAGGAGTTGGGTGAGATCCTCGGATTCCATTTTGTCAGTGGTCTCGGTAAAGCCGGCGATATCGGAGAAGCATATTGTCAGTTTCTTCCGCTGGCTGGCGATCCTGACCTCCTGGCGGCCGGTGAATATCGAGCGATACACCTGGGGCGCCAGATACTTCGCCAGCTTGCTGGAAAGCGCCTCCAGAACCACGGATTTCTCGGCGAGGTTCTCCTCCCTTTGCTTCAGCTCAGTGATGTCCGAATAGACGGCGACCGTGCCGCCGGCGCTGATCCGCCGCTCGCTGACCATGACCCATCGCCCGTCGCCTCGCCTCTGCACCCAAGGTTCGCCAGGGTTGCGGTGCCGCGAGAGGCGCTCGGCGACCCACTCCTCGACCCGCCCCTCGGCGTCCCTGATGTAGCCGCGCTCAGCGGATCGGCGAATGATTTGCTCGAATGTCGTGCCGGGCGTCAGTTCGCTCTCCAGACCGGTGTAGAGCAATTCGCGGTAGCGGCTGTTGCTGAGGACGAGCCGGTCCTCCCAGTCGTACAGAGCGAATCCTTCGGAGATGCTTTCGATGGCATCGATGAGCCGCTGACGAGCTTCCGCAACGTCGCGCAGGTTCTTTTCCTCGACCTCGACAGCAGTATCCCGGAAGAGTCTCAGCGCTTCGGCCATGCGCCCGATTTCGTCGCTGCCCGCGGCTGGCAGCGGCGCACGAAGATTGCCCCCCGCAATCGCGAGCATGCCTTGGCTCACGGCCCCCAGTCGGGCGAGGAGGCTGCGGTCGACATAGAGCCAGACAACCAGAACCGAACTCAGGAGGCTGAGAAAGGCGGAGCCGAGTACAACCGCGGTGCCGTAGCGCTGGACGAGCGCGGCTTCGCGACCGGACGCAGCGATCTCCTGATCTGCCGTGGCGACCAGGCGATCGACGCCAGCGGTGAGATTGCGCGACAGTCGATTGTTCTCGGCCAGAAGCCTTTCGCCCTGTGCCAGGACAGCAAACTCGTCCTCCCGCACCTTGGGGATGCTGTCCTCGCCGTCGGTCAAACCCCTGAACTCGTCAACACGCTGCCGGAAGCGGGTCCGCAGCTTTTCGTCGATCTCCGTGGAAACCTTTTCAAGAGCAGTAAGCGAACGGCGTAGCGGAAAAAGGATCAACGCCAGGTCGCCCGGCGTCGGCGCGTTCGCGACCTTCACCAGCGCGTCGTTGACCGCCGAGATCTCCAGCTGCGCCTTCTGCTGGGGAATGTAAGCCGCAATCGCCTGGACCAGGTCGGCCATCGCCGCTGCGCGTCGATCGGGCGACAGCGATGTGTCGGCCGCGACCGCCCGCCATTGCGGGAGCCTGGAATCCATTACTAGGATGCCGGTGGCCACAAGGCGCTGGCTTCCGGTCGTCGTCGCGGCGAGGCGGTTCAGGAGCTCCTCCTTGCGGGCGACCACGTCGAGCCGGGCGACAACAAGAGAGTCGAGCTCCTTCAGGTTGCGCCTCAGAACAATCGCGGCTTCCTCGATCTCGGCCAAAGGCACTGTGCCCAACGTGGCATCCCGGAGGTCCGTGCGCAGGGCCTCGAGGCGGGACATCTCGAGCGCGACGGCAGCCGAGACCTCGCTGTGCTGAGCCCTGCTTGTCGCTGCCAGCACCGATGGCGCGGCAGCAGCGACCCGTTCGGCCTGGCGCGACAGCTGGAGGGAGGCGAGCGCCGACGGCACTCGATCCGTGGTAATTCGGTCCACGACGTCGCCAACCTGGAGGAAGGCATAAAGCGCCGCAGCGGTTGCCAGCACCGCAAGGGCGCTGATCCCGAAGAAGGCGAGCAACAGCCGGCCGCGTATGCCGAGGCGTTCAAGCTCGGCGAGTCGGAACAGTCCGGCCACACTGGTCTGCATCAGACTAGACATCTCAGCCGGCACGCCGGCGATCAGCGAACCCTATTCAACCGGCACGTACTCTCCGCCGCGCCACACGTACCAAACCCAACTCTGCTTCGTGAGGTCGCCCTTGTCGTCGAAATCGACCCGGCCGATGACGGTGTCGAATTCCTGTTCGTGCAGTGCCGCAATGATGGCCTTCTGCTCCAGCGAACCTGCCTTCGAGACTGCCTGGGCCCAAACCTGGACCGCGCAGTAGCTCAACAGCGTGTAGCCCGCGGGTTCGAAATTCTCCGCACGGAACTGCTCAACGACCGCGGCCGCTTCGGGGCTTCGCCTCGGGTCCGCCGGGAACGTGAAGAGGGTGCCCTCCGCCGCGGGGCCGGCGATCAGGGCAAATTCCTCGGTCGCCAAAGCATCTCCGGATATGAGCTGAACCGTGTAGCCACTGTCGTGTGCAGCGCGAGCAATCAGCGCAACCTCGGCATGATACCCACCCACATATAAGGCGGAGACGCCGGCGGTCTGCAACGTAGCGACCTCGGCCGAATAGTCGTCCTTCCCGGGAATGTATGCGTCGTAAACGGCCTCAGTCACGCCCCGCTTGTTCAGCTGCTTCCTGGTCTCGTCGGCGAGACCCTTCCCATAGGTCGAATTGTCGTGGAGGATCGCAATCTTCTTGTTGCCCCAGCGATCGGCAAGGTAGTTGCCGGCGATGAAACCTTGCGCGTCGTCGCGGCCAATGGTGCGAAAGACATTGGCACGGCCCTGTTCGGTCAGCTGCGGATTGGTCGAGCCTGGGGATATCTCAACGACGCCCGCCTCCTCGTACACTTTTGATGCGGGGATCGAGGCCCCGGAGCAATAATGCCCGACGACGAGCACGACCCCGTCAGCCACCAGCTTCTTGGCGGCCGCCACAGCTTGCTCGGGATCGCAGAAGTCGTCGACCGAGATGAGCCTCACCTTCTGGCCGAGCACGCCGCCCGCCGTGTTGACGTCGGCCACTGCCATCTCCGCGCCGCGCTGTCCCTGCTCGCCGATCCAGGCGAGCCGTCCCGTCATCGCAGCCGAGACGCCGATCAGCACCTCCGCCCGCGCGGAGCTGAACACGGCCGCGAGAACTAAGATCGCTATGGCGATGATGCGGTGCATGTCTGCACCCCCTTAACTGTAGCTTACGCCAATCCCGTCAAAGCCGACAGCCCCTTCGGCAAGCGCGACTGTCTCGGGCTGCTATTGCAGCACACACCCAATTTGGCGAAGCAAGCATACACTGGAATGGCGTGTCATAACTTCGTTCGCTGAGGTCGGAATCGCGCGCCAAATCCGGACGTTACCACTGACCGGAGTGAGCGTCGTGATTGGGTCAAAGCAGCCCCCCGCCTCAGCTTCCCCCTATCTCTCCTCCACAATCCGCAAATCGGCCGCCGTCACAAACAGCACGATTAATCCAAACAATATCCACCACGCCCCTTCCGGCATCTGCAAAATCGTCAGCAGCGTCGTCAGCGCGGTAGGGATCAGCGCCGTTGATTGTGCCGGTGCAGCCGCCGCGGCCGCCGAAGATCGAGGTGCCGCCGACGACGGCGGCGGCCACCCAAGGCAGCACCAGCGGGTCGGCGAGCGACGGCCTTGATCAGGCCGATGTAGTGCAGCGCCGACGAGCACGCTCGAGATAACGTAGAGCGCGGTGATCACCTGCCAGCAGCGTACGCCGGACAGGCGCGTTGCCCGTTCGTTGTCGCCGACCGCCGCCCGCGACGCTGGCCGTCGCGTCCAATTCCTCAGGCGGCGCCTGGACGCCGGCTTTGTTTCCGTGAATCTCGCGATGCCGCATTGCACAATCGTCTCGCCTGCGCAAAATGCGGCATGATCCGCAAATCCCTCACTGTCCTGGTGATCGATGAGAACCACATCCGCGCTTCGATAATCGAAGCGGGATTGCGGGAGGCTGGGCATCAGCAGGTCACGGTCATCCATGACGTCGCCGGCATAGCGCGGCGGATCGCCGAGATCGAACCCGACGTGATCGTCATCGATCTCGAAAATCCCAACCGCGACATGCTCGAAAACATGTTCCAGCTTTCGCGCGTGGTGAAGCGGCCGATCGCCATGTTCGTCGACCGCTCCGATCAGGCTTCGATCGAAGCAGCGGTGGAAGCGGGGGTATCAGCCTATGTCGTCGACGGCCTGCGTCAGGAGCGGGTCAAGCCGATCCTCGACATGGCAATCAGCCGCTTCAATGCGTTTTCGCGCATGGCGCGCGAACTGGAAGAAGCCCGCAGCGAATTGGAAAGCCGCAAGGTGATCGATCGCGCCAAGGGCATCCTGATGAAGTCGCGCGGCCTGTCGGAGGACGCGGCGTATACGCTGCTGCGCAAGACCGCCATGAACCAGAACCGCAAGATCGCCGAGATCGCCCAGAGCCTGGTAACGGCGGCAGGCCTGCTGGATCCCGAGGAGAGTTGAGAATGGCGGCCGCGCACCGGATCAATGCTGGCTTCATGCCGCTCTTCGACAGCGCTGTCCTTGTCGCGGCGAAGGAAATCGGCTTCGCCCTGCGTGAAGGCATCGACCTGACGCTCAACCGGGAAACATCCTGGGCCAACATCCGCGACCGCATCGCCATCGGCCATTTCGATCTGGCGCACATGCTGGGGCCGATGCCGATCGCCTGCAATCTGGGGCTGACGCCGCTCGCCTCCGATACCGTCGTGCCGTTCTCGCTCGGCCTCGGCGGCAATTGCGTGACGGTTTCGAACGCGGTCTGGGCCGGCATGGCCGCGCACGGCGCCCAACCCGATCTCGATCCGGCGCGGGCCGGCAAGGCGTTGGGAGCGCTGATTCGTGAACGGGCGAATGGCGGCGGCGATCCGCTTCGCTTCGCCGTCGTCCATCCGCACTCCGGTCACAATTACGAATTGCGCTACTGGCTCGCCGCCTGTGGCATCGACCCGTCGCGTGAAATCGAGATCGTCATCGTGCCGCCCCCCTTCATGGCCGACGCACTCGCCGCCGGCAGGATCGACGGCTACTGCGTCGGCGAACCCTGGAACAGCGCCTCGGTCGTCGCCGGCACCGGCCATATCGCCACGGTCAAGGCGGCCATCTGGAAGACCAGCCCCGAGAAAGTCGTCGGCGTGCGCAAGGCATGGGCGGAAAGAGAGCCGGACGCGCTTTCAGCCCTGCTGCGTGCGCTTCATCACGCGGCGCGCTGGTGCCAGGATCCGGCAAACCGTGGCGAACTCGCGGCCCTGATGGCGCAGCCGGCCTTCCTCGGGCTTGCGCCGGCGCTGCAGATGCCGATCCTCAGCGGGCATCTGGCGCTCGGCGGCAGCGCCGAACTCAGTGTCGGCGACTTCTTTCTGCCCTTCAACAAGGCGGCGAACTTCCCGTGGAAGAGCCATGCGCTGTGGTTCTACACGCAGATGGTGCGCTGGGGGCATGTCGCGCACACGCCGGAAAACCTCGCTATTGCCCGCGACTGCTACCGCCCCGATCTCTACCGCTCGGCGTTGAAGCCGCTTGGCGTGGCGCTTCCCGGTGCCAATGCCAAGGTCGAGGGCGCGCTGAAGGCCGCGACTCCGGTCGGTTCGGCGGGGGCAAGCCTGGTGCTCGGTCCCGATGGTTTCTTCGATGGCCAGATCTTCGATCCCGACGAGATCGACGCCTACATTGCCGGCCAGAAATTGGCGCGCGCCGTCTGATCATTTCGGCGCCATTCTTGTGCGCTGCACAAAAAATGTGCGTGCAACTGCGCTAATGAACAATCTTTGGCTTGCTCGCCCAGCGGGCCGGCGCGCCGACGATTTTGGCAAGTCATTGATCTCATTGATGTTTGTCATCCATTCCGAAACTGGCACGGTTCCTGCGTTGCAATAGGCAGACTCTTCTCGGGTCACGGAATAGGCGTCCAATGGCGGGCGCTACAGGCAACGCTGCCGCTCAGGTCAACACGCGATCCCGGATGGACGGACGCGCGCGGCCTGGCCGGCGGCTTTTTTGTTTTGGTCGAACACGCAATCGACGGCGCCGATCCCAAGCCGCGCCCAACCGGAGATGACGATGACGAAAAGCACCAATAGCCATTCCGCCCAAACGGCGATCAGCCGCCGCGATTTCCTGAGGATCAGCGCGGCCACCGCGGCAACGCTGGCCGCGGCGCGTGCGCTGCTGCCCTCCGGCGCCTATGCGGCGCCCGCCGCGCCGGAAGTCACCGGCGCCAAGCTCGGCTTCATAGCGCTGACCGATGCGGCGCCGCTGATGATTGCCAAGGAGAAGGGCCTGTTCGAGAAATTCGGCATGCCCGACGTCGAGGTGCTCAAGCAGGCCTCCTGGGGGGCGACGCGCGATAATCTGGTGCTCGGCGGCGAAGCCAACGGCATTGACGGCGCCCATATCCTGACGCCGATGCCTTATCTGATGCACACCGGCAAGGTGACGCAAAACAAGCAGCCGCTGCCGATGGCGATCGTGGCCCGGCTCAACTACGACTGCCAGGGCATTTCTGTCGCCCAGGAATATGCCGGCACCGGCGTCGGCCTCGACGCCTCAAAGCTGAAGGACGCCTTCGCGGCCAAGAAGGCCGCAGGCAAGGAGGTGAAGGCCGCCATGACCTTCCCGGGCGGCACGCACGATCTTTGGCTGCGCTACTGGCTGGCCGCCGGCGGTATCGATCCCGACAAGGACGTATCGACCATCGTCGTGCCGCCGCCGCAGATGGTCGCCAACATGAAGGTCGGCAACATGGACGTGTTCTGTGTCGGCGAGCCGTGGAACGAGCAACTCGTCCACCAGGGCGTCGGCTTCACCGCCGCCACCACGGGCGAGCTATGGAAGGGGCATCCGGAAAAGGCGCTCGGCCTGCGCGCCGCCTTCATCGACAAGTATCCGAACGCCACCAAGGCGATCCTGATGGCCGTCATGGAAGCCCAGCAATGGTGCGAGGCAAAAGAAAACAAGGACGAGATGGCCGCCATCATCGGCAAGCGGCAATGGATGAACGTGCCGACCGCCGACATAATCGGCCGCCTCAAGGGCGACATCAATTACGGCAATGGCCGCGTCGCCAACGGCACCGATCTCTACATGAAGTTCTGGCAGGGCGGCGTGTCCTATCCCTTCAAGAGCCACGACTCCTGGTTTCTCGCCGAAAACATACGCTGGGGCAAGTTCGCGCCGACCACCGACATCAAGGCGCTGGTCGACCAGGTCAACCGTGAGGATCTGTGGCGTGAGGCGGCCAAGGATCTTGGTGTCGCCGCGGCCGATATTCCGGCGTCTTCATCGCGCGGCGTCGAGACCTTCTTCGACGGCAAGATCTTCGATCCGGAGAACCCGTCCGCCTATCTCGACAGCCTGAAGATCAAGGCATCGGCCTGAACGGTGCAAACGGCGCTCGCGCCGTTTGTCGCCACAAGCGCAACGGCGCCGCTTGTCGCCAAATGCCAAAGGAGCGTTCGAGAAATGTCTATCCAAGCCATCGAGGACCGCAAGGTGAAGCCGTTCCCCGCACCGGCCAAGCCCGCCGAGGTCATCGCCTTGACCGCCAGGGCGCGGCGCCGCTTCGACCCGGCCGCGATCGCCGCCAAACTGGCCAGCACGCTGGTGCCGCCGGTCATCGTCATTACCATTATGCTCGTCGTCTGGCAGGTCGCCTGTTCGTCGCCCACAGCCAGCCTGCCACCGCCGAGCCAAGTGTGGAACGAGGCCTATGACCTGATCGCCCACCCGTTCTTCGACAATGGCCCGCAGGACATCGGACTCGCCTGGCGGGTGCTGATGTCGCTGCAGCGCGTCGCCATGGGCTTCGGCCTGGCAGCAATCGTCGGCGTCGCGCTCGGCGCGCTCGTCGGCCAGTCGATCTGGGCGATGCGCGGTCTCGATCCGGTCTTCCAGATCCTGCGCACGGTGCCGCCGCTCGCGTGGCTGCCGCTGTCGCTGGCGGCGTTCCGCGATTCCAGCCCGTCGGCGATCTTCGTCATCTTCATCACCTCGATCTGGCCCATCATCATCAACACCGCGGTCGGTGTCCGCAACATCCCCGAGGACTACCGCAACGTCGCCCGTATCCTCCGGCTCAATCAGTTCGAGTTCTTTGTGAAGATTATGGTGCCGGCGGCCGCGCCCTACATCTTCACCGGCTTGCGGATCGGCATCGGCCTGTCCTGGCTCGCCATCGTCGCCGCCGAAATGCTGACCGGCGGCGTCGGCATCGGCTTCTTCATCTGGGACGCGTGGAACTCGTCGCGCCTGCCCGACATCATTGTCGCGCTCGCCTATATCGGCGTCACCGGCTTTTGCCTCGACCGCCTGGTCGCGGCGGTCGGCGTCTTCGTCACCCGCGGCACAACGGCAAAGTGAGGAGAGGGACGATGACGGCCTATCTGAAACTCGACCACATCGACAAATCCTTCGCCCGCGGCAGCCAGGTCAGCGACGTGCTGAAGGACATCCGGCTGACCATCGACAAGGGCGAATTCGTCTCGATCATCGGCCATTCCGGCTGCGGCAAGTCGACCTTGCTCAACCTGATCGCTGGCCTGACCAAGGTCTCGGCCGGCGCGGTTCTGTTGGAAGACAAGGAGGTCGACAGCCCCGGTCCCGAACGCGCCGTGGTGTTCCAGAACCACAGCCTGCTGCCATGGCTCACCGTCTACGAAAACATCAATTTGGCAGTCACGAAGGTCTTTGGCCGGAGCAAGAGCCGGGCCGAGCGGCATGAGTGGATCATGCGCAATCTCGATCTCGTGCAGATGGCGCATGCCAAGGACAAACGTCCGGCCGAGATTTCGGGCGGCATGAAGCAGCGCGTCGGCATCGCCCGGGCGCTGGCCATGGAGCCGAAGATCCTGCTGCTCGACGAGCCCTTCGGCGCGCTCGACGCGCTGACGCGCGCCCATCTTCAGGACGCGGTGATGGATATCCATTCGAGGCTCGGCTCGACGACGATCATGATCACCCATGATGTCGACGAGGCGGTGCTGTTGTCCGACCGCATCGTCATGATGACCAACGGCCCGGCGGCCACCATCGGCGAGGTTCTTGCCGTGCCGCTGGCCCGGCCGCGCCGGCGCATCGAGCTTTCCTCCGACCGCACCTTCCTGCGCTGCCGCGAGGCGGTGCTGAAATTCCTCTACGAACGCCACCGCTTCGTCGAAGCCGCGGAGTAAGGCCATAACGGGAAAACTCGTCATCATCATTGGCAATCTGCATCGGCAATGGGCAATCTACCGCATTGCACAAATATTATGCTGCTGTGCAAGGCATTCTGACTAATCTTTGATCCGCTGCCGAGCTTGGTCAAGAGTCGCGCGGCTGCGGTTCACATTGGTTTCATTCGATAATTAAGAGCGCTGTCGAATTGGCACGCTTCCTGCTTTCCAAAATGTAGGGTCCGCAAGGGCCAAGTGAAACGGCGTCCAATGGCGGGCGCCACAGGCAAAGCTGCCGCTCAGGTCCACACGCGCTCCCGGAAGCCCGGACGCGAAGACCTGGCCGGCGGCTTTTTTGTTTTGATGCAATCGACGGCGCTGGTCCCAAGCGGCGCCCAACCGGAGACGACGATGACGAAACGGATCGGAACTGGGGCGTGCCTCGCGGACTTCACGCGCCGCGATTTTCTGGCCGTCAGCGCGCTGACGGCGGCGCTGTTCACCGCCGCGCTCCTCCTCTTTCCCGCCGGCGCCAAGACTGACGGCAAGGGTCTCGAAGTGACCGCGCAAAGGTCGGTTTCAACCAGTTCGCCGATGCTGCGCCGCTGACAGTCGCGAACGAACAGACAAGGGCGGTGCCTCCCACGCCGCAAACCGGAGCCAGAAAATGACCGCAAATCTCCCAGCCGCGCCCAGCCAGGACAGTGCTCCCCGCCAGGCGCTTGCCATGTCCACCATCGCCTTCACCGTCTGCTTCGCGGTGTGGACGATCTTTTCAATCATCGGCGTGCGCATAAAGCAGGAGCTGGGGCTGAACGAGACGGAGTTCGGCCTGCTCGTCGGCACGCCGATCCTCACCGGCTCGCTCGTGCGTATGGTGCTCGGTGTCTGGACCGACCGTTTTGGCGGACGGCTGGTATACACCGCGACCATGCTTGCGGCGGCGGTCGCGACCTTTCTGCTCGCTTTTGCGCACACCTACGGGCAGATGCTGGTCGCCGCACTAGGCGTTGGGCTCGCCGGCGGTTCCTTCGCCGTCGGTGTCGCCTATGTCTCGCGCTTCTTCCCGGCCGGCAAGCAGGGTACGGCGCTTGGCATTTTCGGTGTCGGCAATGTCGGCGCCGCGGTCACCAAGTTCCTGGCACCGTTCGTGCTTCTCTCCTGGGGCTGGCAGTCGGTCGCGCTGATCTGGGCGGCAGCACTCGTCGTCATGGCCGCCGTCTTCTGGTTCACGACCGGCGACGATCCGGTCATCCGCGAGCGCCGCGCCGGCAAGGCAGCGCCCGCGAGAAGCTTCTTGCAGGAATTCGCGCCGCTCAAGAACCTGCAGGTCTGGCGCTTCGCCTTCTATTATTTCTTCGCCTTCGGTGCATTCGTGGCGCTCTCGCTGTGGCTGCCCCGCTACCTGATCGGCGTCTACGGCTTCGGGCTTGCGACCGCCGGCATGATTGGGGCGGCCTATTCAATTCCGGCAAGTATTTTCCGCGCCTACGGCGGCGTGCTTTCCGACCGGATCGGCGCCCGCACCGTGCTCTACTGGACCTTCGCTGTCAGTGCCGCCGCGACTCTCGTTCTGTCTCTCCCCTCGGCAGATTACGTCGTGCGCGGTGTCAGCGGGCCGATCGCCTTCCATTTCGAGGTCGGCCCGCTCGCCTTCATAGCCGTTGCCTGTGTGCTCGGCTTCTTCATGAGCCTTGGCAAGGCTGCCGTCTACAAGCACATCCCGGCTTACTATCCGCAGAGTGTCGGCGCGGTCGGCGGCGTTGTCGGCATGATTGGCGGGCTCGGCGGCTTTATCCTGCCAATCGTCTTCGGAGCGCTCAACGACCTCACCGGCGTCTGGTCGAGCTGCTTCATGCTGCTCTTCGTCATCGTCGCCACCTGCTTTGCCTGGATGCATTTTTCCATCCGGCGGATGGAGCGCACGGCGTCTGACGAAGCCTCAGGCCTTTCCTACGCGGCTGAGTGAGACCGGAGTGGATCAGGACATGACCGAGAAACTCGTTATCATTGGCAACGGCATGGCCCCCGGGCGCATGCTGGAGCACCTCCTGGAAAAGGCGCCTGGGCGCTACCAGGTCACCATCTTCAACGCCGAGCCGCGCGTGAACTACGACCGCATCATGCTCTCGCCGGTTCTGTCGGGCGAAAAGGCCTATGAGGAGATCATCATCCATGGCGACGGCTGGTACATCAAGCACGGCATCACCCTCTACAAGGGCCACAAGATCGTCGCCATCGACCGGCAGGCAAAGACCGTCACCTCCGATCATGGCGTGACCGAGCCCTACGACAAGCTCGTCATCGCCACCGGCTCGGTGCCGTTTATCATTCCGGTGCCAGGCCATGATCTGCCCGGCGTGCTCACGTATCGCGATCTCGACGACGTCCGGGCGATGATGCTTGCCGCCCAGTCGCGGGCCAAGGCGGTGGTCATCGGCGGCGGCCTGCTCGGCCTGGAAGCGGCTGCGGGTCTGAACGCGCAAGGGATGGACGTCACCGTGCTGCACGTCATGCCGACGCTGATGGAGCGTCAGCTCGATCCGGCCGCCGGATATCTCCTGCAGCGCGCCGTCGAGCAGCGCGGCATCAAGGTCATCACCAAGGCCAACACCCAGGCGATCACCGGCAACGGCAAGGTCGAGCGGGTGGAGCTTGCCGACGGCACAGTCATTCCCGCAACGCTCGTCGTCATGGCGGTGGGCATCAGGCCGAATGCGGCGCTGGCGAAGGAAGCCGGCATTGCGGTCAATCGCGGCATCGTCGTCGACGCCGGCATGCGCAGCAACGATCCCGATATCTACGCAATCGGCGAATGCGCCGAGGTCAACGGCCAGGTCTACGGGCTGGTCGCGCCGCTCTACGAGATGGCGCGCGTCGCCGCCAGCCATCTGGCCGGCAATGAGGCGGCGGCTTTCGTCCACATGGACACGCCGACCAAGCTCAAGGTCACCGGCATCGAGCTGTTCTCGCTCGGCGACTTCGCCGAGGGCGATGACCGCCAGGAGATCGTGCTGCGCGATGCCGCGGCCGGCGTCTACAAGCGCCTGGTACTCAAGGACGACCGCATCATCGGCACCGTGCTCTATGGCGAGACGGCGGACGGCGCATGGTTCAACGACCTCAAGAAGAAGCAGACCGACATATCCGAGATGCGAGATACGCTCATCTTCGGCCAGTCCTACCAGGGAGGCGCCCCCCTGGACCCTATGGCGGCCGTTGCAGCCTTGCCGGATGATGCGGAAATCTGCGGCTGCAACGGCGTATGCAAGGGAAAGATCACCGGCGCGATCACGGCCAGGGGCTTGACCTCGCTCGACGACGTGCGCGCCCACACCAAGGCGTCGGCCTCCTGCGGCTCCTGCACCGGGCTGGTCGAAAAGCTGATGGTGCTGACCATCGGCGACAAATACAACCCCGCGGCGGTCCAGCCGATGTGCAGCTGCACCGCGCTTGGCCATGACGAGGTCCGCCGGCTGATCAAGGCCAAGGGCTTGAAGACCATTCCCGCCGTCATGCAGGAACTGGAGTGGAAGACCTCCTGCGGCTGCGCCAAATGCCGGCCGGCGCTCAACTATTATCTCGTCTGCGACTGGCCCGACGAATACGCCGACGATTACCAGTCGCGCTTCATCAACGAGCGCGTCCACGCCAACATCCAGAAGGACGGCACCTATTCGGTGGTTCCGCGCATGTGGGGCGGCGTCACCAACGCCGCCGAATTGCGCGCCATCGCCGATGTCGTCGACAAGTTCGAGATTCCGATGGTCAAGGTCACCGGCGGCCAGCGCATCGACATGCTCGGCATCCGCAAGGAAGACCTGCCGGCGGTATGGGCCGATCTCGGCCAGGCCGGCTTCGTCTCCGGCCACGCCTATGCCAAAGGGCTGCGCACGGTGAAGACCTGCGTCGGCTCGGACTGGTGCCGCTTCGGCACGCAGGATTCGACCGGCTTGGGCATCCGTATAGAAAAATTCATGTGGGGCTCGTGGACCCCGGCCAAGGTCAAGATGGCGGTGTCGGGCTGTCCGCGAAACTGTGCTGAGGCGACCTGCAAGGATGTCGGCGTGATCTGCGTCGATAGCGGCTACGAGATCCATTTCGCCGGCGCCGCCGGTCTCGACATCAAGGGCACCGAAGTGCTCGGCCTGGTCAAGACCGAGGACGAGGCGCTGGAGCATATCGTGGCGTTGACGCAGATGTATCGCGAGCAGGGCCGCTATCTCGAGCGTATCTACAAATGGGCCAAGCGCGTCGGCATAGCTGAGATCAAGCGTCAGATCATGGACGATGGCGAGAAGCGCAAAGCCTATTTCGAGCGCTTCGTCTTTTCGCAGAAATTCGCCCAGGTCGACCCATGGTCGGAACGTGCTTCCGGCAAGGACAAGCATGAATTCCGGCCGATGGCTTCGGTCGGCTTTGCCCAGGCGGCGGAGTAGGCGCGTGTTCCCGAAAAGTGGAATGCGGTTTTCGGACAAGAACACGCGCAAAAGAGGAATGGCCACATGAATTGGGTATCGATCGGCACGCTCTCGGACATTCCGCGTCGCGGCGCGCGCTGCGTCGCCACGCCCGAAGGCAAGATCGCCGTCTTCCGCACGGCCGACGATCAAGTCTTCGCCATCGACGACCATTGCCCGCACAAAGGTGGGCCGCTCAGCCAGGGCATCGTCCATGGCACGGCGGTGACCTGTCCCTTGCACAATTGGGTGATCTCGCTGGAGACAGGCAAGGCGCTCGGCGCGGACGAGGGCGCGGTGCGCACCATTGCCGTGCGGATCGACGGCGAGCGGCTGTTCATTGCGCTGGAAGCGCTGGCCAGCCGCGCGGCGTGAACCATGCAGATTGATGAAGCGCGCGAGGTGAGGACCACCTGCCCCTATTGCGGGGTGGGTTGCGGCGTGCTGGCGAAGGTCGCCGCGGACGGTGAAATAACCGTTCGCGGCGACCCGGACCACCCGGCGAATTTCGGCCGGCTCTGCTCCAAAGGCTCGGCGCTAGCTGAGACCATCGACCTCGACGGCAGGTTGCTACACCCGGAGATCCACGGTCGCCGCACCGACTGGGACGAAGCGCTCGACCTTGTCGCTTCGACCTTCTCGCAAACCATTGCCGAACACGGCCCCGGCTCGGTCGCCTTTTATGTTTCCGGCCAGTTGCTGACCGAGGACTATTACGTCGCCAACAAGCTGATGAAAGGCTTTATCGGCTCGGCCAATATCGACACCAATTCGCGTCTGTGCATGGCCTCGTCGGTCGCCGGCCACCGCCGCGCCTTTGGCTCGGACACCGTTCCGGGAAATTACGAGGATCTGGAACTTGCCGACCTGATCGTGCTGGTCGGCTCCAATCTCGCCTGGTGCCATCCGGTACTCTACCAGCGCATTGCCGCCGCCCGGGAAAAGCGGCCCGAGATGAAGGTGGTGCTGATCGACCCTCGCCGCACCATGACCTCAGACATCGCCGACATGCATCTGGCGATCGCGCCCGATGGCGACGTCGCTTTGTTCACCGGGCTGCTCGCCTATCTCGGCCAGCACAACGCGCTGGACCGCACCTATATCACGGCGCACACGACCGGCTTCGGGCAAGCGCTTTTCGCCGCCTCGGCGCTCGATCTTGCCGGCATCGCGGCTGCCACGGGTCTCAGTGAGGACGAACTGGCCCGCTTCTACAGCCTGTTTGCCGCGACGGCGAAGACGGTGACCGTCTACAGCCAAGGCGTGAACCAGTCGTCTTCGGGCACCGACAAGGTCAACGCCATCATCAACTGCCATCTAGGCACCGGCCGCATAGGCAAGCCCGGCGCCGGGCCGTTCTCGGTGACCGGCCAGCCCAACGCCATGGGCGGCCGTGAGGTCGGCGGCATGGCCAACATGCTGGCCGCCCACATGGAGATCGAAAACCCCGGGCACCGCGAACGCGTGCAGCGCTTCTGGAATGCCCCAACCGTCGCCGAAAAACCCGGCCTGAAAGCGGTCGAGATGTTCCAAGCGGTGGCCGACGGACGCATCAAGGCGCTGTGGATCATGGCCACCAACCCGGTCGATTCGATGCCGGATGCCGATGCCGTCGAAGCGGCGATCAAGGCCTGCCCGTTTGTTGTGGTCTCGGACGTGCTGGGCGAGACCGACACGGTCCGCCACGCCCATGTCCGGCTGCCGGCCACCGCATGGGGCGAAAAGGATGGCACCGTCACCAATTCGGAGCGCCGCATCTCGCGCCAGCGGGCTTTTTTGGCCAGGCCCGGCGAGGCAAGGCCAGATTGGTGGATCATCGCTGAAGTCGCCAAGCGGATGGGCTTCGGCGAGGCTTTTTCGCATGTGTCGCCGGCCGACATCTTCGCCGAGCATGCCGCGTTGTCGGGCTTCGAGAATGATGGCGTTCGCGATTTTGATATAGGCGCGTACGCCGGGATTGATGCAGGGACGTATGAGGAGTTGGCGCCATTCCAATGGCCAGCGCCGAGCCAAGGCACCCCCCTCTGGCCTGCCGGCCATCTCCCCCTCAAGGGGAGAGATTGGATGTCGCCACCGGTTTCGCCAATCGTTGCCATTGCTGAAAAGGCGGTGCCGGCAAAGCCGCCAATCTCCCCCCTTGAGGGGGAGATGGCCGGCAGGCCAGAGGGGGGTGTTCAGGCTGGACATAGCTCAGCCAGCACCCGCTTCTTCGCCAACGGCAATTTCTACACGCCCGACGGCAAGGCGCGCTTCATTGCCATCCGCCCAGCCGCACAAACCCGCACCAACCCGGACTACCCGCTCGTCCTCAACACCGGGCGCGTCCGCGACCATTGGCACACCATCACGCGGACCGGCAAGAGCCCGCGCCTGTCGCAGCACATGGCCGAACCGTTCGTCGAAATCCACCCGGCGGATGCGCAGCACTATGGTATCGGCGATGCCGACATCGTGCGCGTCTCGACTGGCCATGGCGAGGTGCTGGTCCGCGCGCTGGTGACGGTGCGCCAACGCCAAGGCTCTGTATTCGTTCCGATGCACTGGACCGATCAGATCTCCGCCCGCGCGCGTGTCGATGCACTTGTCCCGCCGACGACCGATGCGATTTCAGGTCAGCCGGCCTCGAAGAACGTTGCCGCCCGCATCCAGCGGTTCGCCGCCACTGCCTTCGGCTTCGCCGTGCTTGCCGAACGACCCGCATCGATCGACGCCGATTACTGGAGCCTCGCCCGCTGCCCCGCCGGCTGGCGCCTTGAAATTGCGCTGCAGTCCGGCCGTGACTGGACCGGGTTTGCCGCCTCGCTGTTCGGCCTCGAAGGCGAGACGCTCGCCTATCACGACATCGCCGGCGGGCACCATCGCTTCGCCCGTTTCGCAGGCAATCGGCTGGTCGGCGCGTTCTATCTTGCGCCTACCCCGGTAGCGGTGTCGCGCGGCTGGGCGGTCGAACAACTTGGTGCTGACCATGCCGATCGGCAGGCGCGGCTGGCGATTGTCGCCGGGCGGCCGGCCGGCAACAGCGTCGACCGCGGTGCCACCGTCTGCGCCTGTTTCGGGGTCGGTGCCAACCAGATCGCGGAAGCGGTACGCGGCGGCTGTACCAGCGTCGCGGCAATCGGCGCCGCCCTTCACGCCGGCACCAATTGCGGCTCTTGCCGCGCCGAGATCAAGACCATTATCGACGGGCGGCGTCTGCAAGCTGCGGAGTGAATGCACCGAGAAACTCTGCCGTGCCGCTGCATGATGCTTACTAGCAATTTACAAACCATGGGCTACCAACGTTCTGACTTCGATTCGCTCGGAACGGGAGCCTCATGAGCAAAGCCCTGACCTCATTCGCGCTTGCCGCCGCGCTGGCGGCCTTGCTGATGGCGCTCAGCCTGATGGTGGCCAGGCATGGCTATCCCTATGGCGCGATCGGCGCCAAGCGCTTGAGCGACATCGCCGATGCGGGGACGTTCATTCCGCTCGCGGCGATCTATTTTTTCAGCGCACTGCTGATGATGGTTCTGCCGATCAGGCTCGCTGGCATCGTCCTGACACATGCCGCCGATGCGATCTTCTGGACGGTCATCGTGTTGTTTGCGCTCATCGTTGGATGTCTCGCCGCGAGATTTGCTTTCGGTCAGCGCGATGTGCTCCCGGCACTGCTGAACTGGCGGTTCCTGTTTGTCGCAGCCGTCGTCGGATGCCATCTCTTCATCAACGAGCTGCGCCGGAACATCCTGTTGCGAAGCCTGTTCTTCGTCGTCTTCGCCGCAGCGACACTGGCCTGCCTGTTTTGGTCCTTCACCGTCTGAGCATGTGCGACCCGTCGGGCAGACGGCCTAATTCTTGTCGACCGGCTTCGAACGCATTCGCGAAACGGTCTCACGCTCGGCCCGCTTCGAACGCATCGGCGGCAGGCTGCGGTCGACCAGGTCCATGTCTTCCAGCACCATGTCGCCCATCCGCTTGAAAGCGATGTCGAGCGCACCGGCCCGGTGGGCGGAGCGCAGGAACCCCGGCAATGTGCGGACCGGGTGATCCTGGGCAAGCGGCTCCTCAGGAAAAACATCGCTGGCGGCGACGATATGGCCGCTGCGGACGACGTCCATCAGCGCCGGGAAATCGACCACGCCGGCTCGGCTGAGCAGGATGAAAGCGGCTCCCTTGCGCATCCTGGCAAACGCCTCGGCGCCGAGGAAGCCCTGGTTTTCGCTAGTCACCGAAGCGACGACGAAGACGAAATCGCTGTTCGACAGAACGTCGTCGAGAGAGGCCGGCTCGACGCCGTTTTCGATCAGGATCGACGGCGGCAGCCACGGGTCGAAGACTTTTGTCCGCGTGCGAAAGCCTGACAGCAGCCGGTTGAGCGCACGGCCAAGATCGCCGAAGCCGATAATGCCGACATCCGCGCCGGAAAGAAGCCGTGCCGTCCGGTTGCCGTCGCCGCCCCACAGCTCCTTGCCCTGACGAAATGCGAGATCGGCGTCGACGATGCCGCGGGCGAGGTTGAGCGCCATGGCAAGGCCGAGCTCGGCCACCGGTTCGGCAAACACCAGCCCGGTGGTGACGACATGGATGCCGCGCGAAAACAGCGTCTCGTAGGGCATGTTGTTGATGAGGTTGCTCTCGACATTGAAGATGCAGCGCAGCGCCTTCATTGTTTCCAGCGTCTCCGGCGCGATAGGTGGCTGGCCGACGATGTAGCGCGCCTCGGCAAGGATATCGGCCGGCAGCGCCGCCACCGCTTCGGGCGATATTTCGACGATGCGGTATGTCGATCGAAATTTCGCCAGCGCAGCCGGCGTGAAGATCAGGTCGAGCGTGCGCGGTTCGGGTGCGCTGATCACCAGCGGCAAGGCGCTGTCGGACATAATTTTCCTCCCGTGCGATCCGCGTCGCACCACACTAGAATCGTCTTCCCCGCCCCGACACCTATCACATGCCTGTCGAGGAGGAGAAGTTTGCCTGCCTTCGGCCTTGCGGTGCGGCGGTCGGTGGTCCAGATAGACGGCGATCGAAGGACGACAAGGAAGACAGCGACATGATCCCGTTTCGAAAGAACCTCATCGATGGAGAGTGGGTAGGCGATGCCGGCTCCCGTAACATCAACCCGTCCAATCTCGACGACGTCGTCGGCGAATATGCATCGGGAGGCGCCGAGCACGCCCGGCAGGCCATCGCGGCGGCGAAGGCGGCATTTCCGGCGTGGTCCCGATCGGGCCTGCTGGCCCGCCATGCGGTGCTGAGGAAGGCGTCGGACGAGATCACCGCGCGGAAAGATGAAATCGGCCGGGCGTTGGCGCGCGAGGAAGGCAAGACGCTGGTCGAGGGCATCGGCGAGACTGTCCGCGCCGCCCAGATATTCGACTTCTTCGCCGGCGAGACGCTGCGCCTGTCGGGCGAGCTGGTGCCGAGCGTGCGGCCCGGCGTCGGCGTCGAGATCACCCGTGAAGCGGTCGGCGTCGTCGGCATCATCACGCCGTGGAATTTCCCGATCGCCATTCCGGCTTGGAAAATCGCTCCGGCGCTGGCCTACGGCAACACCATCGTCTTCAAGCCGGCGGAACTCGTTCCGGAGAGCGCCTGGACTATTGTCGACATCCTGCACCGCGCCGGGCTGCCCAAGGGCGTGCTCAACCTGGTGATGGGCAAAGGTTCGGTGGTCGGCCAGGCCATGCTCGACAGTCCTGACCTCAACGCGATCACCTTCACCGGATCGGTCGGCACCGGCAAGCGCGTCGCCGCCGCCAGCGTCGAGCACATGCGCAAGTTCCAGCTCGAAATGGGCGGCAAGAACCCGCTTGTCGTGCTCGATGATGCCGACCTTGCCGTCGCTGTCGACTGCGCCATCAACGGTGCCTACTTCTCGACCGGCCAGCGCTGCACGGCGTCGTCCCGGCTGGTGGTGACGGACGGCATTCACGACCGCTTCGTCGAGGCGCTCAAGGACCGCATGGCCAAGTTGGTCGTCGGCGACGCTCTCGATGCCAAGACCCAGATCGGGCCGGTTGTCGACCAGAGCCAGTTGAAACAGGACGAGGACTATATCGCCATCGGACGTCAGGAAGGTGCCGATCTCGCCTTCGGCGGCGAGCGGCTCGATCGTGAAACCCGCGGCTTCTATTTGCAGCCGGCGCTGTTCACCGAAACCACCAACGCCATGCGCATCTCGCGCGAGGAGATTTTCGGACCGGTCGCCAACGTCATCCGCGTCAAGAATTATGACGAGGCGCTGGCGGTGGCCAACGACACGCCGTTCGGCCTGACCTCCGGCATCTGCACCTCGAGCCTCAAGCATGCCACGCACTTCAAGCGCAATTCGGAAGCCGGCATGGTCATGGTCAATCTGCCGACGGCGGGCGTCGACTTCCACGTGCCTTTCGGCGGGCGCAAGGGATCGAGCTACGGCCCGCGCGAGCAGGGCCGCTATGCCGCAGAGTTCTACACCACGGTGAAGACCGCTTACACGTTTGCCGGCTAAGAAAAGGCGGCAGACCTGCCAGGCAGCGAGCAAGTCGATGGCATCTGAGAATACGGACCTGACCTGGCTCAATCCGCCGCCGCACCACGCCTTCGGCAACAATACGGTGCATGTACGGACCGGCGAGGAGACCGACTTCTGGCGCGAGACGTTCTACGGCTTCTGGCGCGACAATGGCCATTTCCTCTATCGTGAGGTCGAGGGCGATTTCAGCGCCGAAGTCACGGTCAAGGGGCACTATGAGGTGCTTTACGATCAGGCCGGGCTTATGGTCCGCCTGAGCGAGACGCACTGGATCAAGGCCGGCATCGAATACGCCGACGGGCTGATGTATTTTTCCGTCGTCGTCACCAACGATGCCTCCGACTGGTCGCTGGCCAGCATTCCGGCCGATCCGGACGGGGTCAGGATCCGCCTGACCCGCCATGCCGAGACGATCCGCGTCCAGTATCGCGACGCATCTGACAAGCACTGGAAACCGGTGCGGCTTGCCTATTTCCCCCCGTCGAAAACGGTCGATGTCGGCATGATGTGCTGTTCGCCGCAGCGCGAGGGCTTCGAAGTGACATTCAGCGACTTTTCGATCGGCCCGCCGATCTCGCGGGAGCTTCACGACTGAGGCGCCGCGATCCGGTCGGGCGGTTTGCGTCCGGCCCCGCCTCAGTAGGTCGCCCGGCCGCCGGAGACGTCGAAGACGGCCGCCGTCGTGAACGAGCATTCCTCGGACGCGATCCAGCAAATCAGCGCCGCCACCTCCTCGACCTCGCCGAACCGCGCCATCGGTATTTTGGACAGCATGAAGTCGATGTGTTGCTGGCTCATCTGCTGGAAGATCGCGGTGCGCACGGCCGCCGGCGTGACGCAGTTCACCGTTACTTTGGTCTTGGCCAGTTCCTTGCCGAGCGATTTGGTCATGCCGATCACCGCCGCCTTGGAGGTGCTGTAGGCCGAGGCGTTCGGGTTACCTTCCTTGCCGGCAATCGAGGCGATGTTGATGATCCTGCCGTAATTGCGTTCGAGCATATGCGGGACCAGCGCCTTGTTGCAGAAGAAGACGCCGTTGATGTTGATGTCGGTGACCCGGCGCCAATCCTCCACCGAATACTCCCAGGTCGTCATGTTCGGCCCGGTGATGGCAGCACTGGTGACAAGGACATCGACCGCGCCAAGCGCTTCGATCGTCTCTCCGGCGGCGGCTTCGACCGCTATGGGGTCGGCGACGTCTAAGGTGACGCTGTGCAGGCCTGGAACAATGGCCTTGGCCTGCTCGATCTGGGCGGCATCGCGATCCCAGACCGAAACACGCCCGCCTTCGCCAGTGATCCTTTGCGCGACGGCCAGGCCGATGCCTGAGGCGCCGCCGGTGATAACAGCAGATCGTCCGGCAAATCGTCCCGCGAAACTCATCGGCATGTGGTCTTCCTCCCAATTGGCGGCGAATGTGAAGTCAACGGCGGACAAGTTCAAGCGCGGACTTGCAACCTCAGAACAGCTTATGATGGGCCAGCACCGGTCAATTGTACGGCACTGCCTTCTGGCCAAATCGTCTCGCCCGGTATGGAGAGAACGGCTGGAACGACGCGCCCGGTTGGCATCCGGGTGACAGGCGGCGCCGGATGGGTTATATTGCACTGCACAATGCGAGCGCCTGCAGGCGAGGCTCCCATCGATCCGACGAATCGGCCCACGAGCGGCCCATGAAATCGGCATTGAGCTGCAAGGACGGAAAACCGCTATCGAGATGAAGATTCCAAAATCTCTGTTGATCGATCCGGGCAAGAACACGGTCTATGGCAGCTTTGCCGTTGCCGTCTCGATCTGGGCGTTCTCCTACTCGACCATTTTCGGCCAAGCCATGATCCTGGCTTATTATGCGGTCTGGCTACCGCTCATCCTGGTCGACTACCGCAAGATATTAAGGCACGCTTCCAGCGCCTGGCTTCCGCTGGCCTTTGCAACCTATGTCTGCTTCTCGGTGTTCTGGTCGGCGGCTCCCGGCACCACGGCAAGAACGGCCGTCCAATATTGCTCCCATATCGCCTGCGCCTACATTGCCGCGCGCACCGTCAGCGTCCGGACCTTGACCATAGGCGCCCTGATCGGGATTTTCGTCGTCCTGCTCTACTCGCTCAAGGTCGCGAGCTATTCCTATGACGTTCTCGATGGGACGTATAATTTCGTCGGCGCGTTCAGCTCCAAGAACCAGATCGGCTTTGTCGCATCGCTTGGCATCTATTTCTGCGTTGTCTACCTCGCCTTTCTCAGGCGCGGACGCATAAGCTTTTTGTTGATTGTACCGATCGTCCTTCTGTCGGGCTATCTGCTGGTGGTGTCGCATTCCGCCACTTCGATGGCGTCGACCCCCGCGGTTCTCGCTCTGGTCGCCCTGCTTTCCATCGGCAAGCTGCTGTCGCTCCGCCATCGCCGGGTGATTTTCATAATCGGTGCGGGCGGGCTGGTCGCCTGCACCGTGATTGCGCTGAATCTCGGGCTGATGGACTTTGTCCTTGGCCTTTTCGGCAAGGATTCGACGCTCACCGGACGAACCTACCTCTGGCAACAGGGCTGGAATGCCGCGCAGCAATCGCCCATCCTCGGCGTCGGCTACGCGGCTTATTGGGTGCAGGGCTTCTCCGAGGCCGAGCGGCTGTGGAACGAATTCTATATCGCCGCGCGAAGCGGCTTCCACTTCCACAACACCTACATCGAGACCTTGGTGGAACTCGGCTTCGTCGGCGCGACACTGCTTTCGCTGATCATCCTGCGCACGCTCTGGGGTCACGTCTCGGCGCTGATATTCAGGACATGGCAAGCCGACTCCGTGATTCTTGCCGGCGTCATGGTGCTTCTGTTCATCCGATCCTTCGTCGAGGTCGAGACCCTCAATCCCTACATCATGGGATCGTTCCTGCTGTACTACAGCTACTTCAAGCTGGTGAGGGTGCCGGCCGTCGCTCCTTCCCGGTGGAGCGCCGTGAACCATCTCGAGGAACCGGACGCCGTGCGAGGCTAGAGCGGGCGGATCCAGGCGGTTCGTTGCCCGAAGGACGCCTTGTTTTCTGACCCATAACATCCCAAACGCAAAAACCCCGCAGACCGCTGCCTGCGGGGTTGGTGCTTTGCTCCGGTGGAAAGAAGCTACTGGATGGCCAGGGGCGCCGGTTTGACCTTGATCACGTCCCCTGGCAGCACCGGCGTGTCTTCATCGGCGGTGATTTCGCTGGTCTTGCCGTCGACCACCCGCACCAGGGAAAATGACAAGGCTGCTGGTTCGTTGTTGCCGTAGAATTGCGGCATGGGGCTGCCCGACAAGGCTTCGGACATCAAAGCCTTTTCCATATTCAGCTTCAGCGTCGCCTCGTTGAGATCGGCTTCCGTCTGTTGCCGGTCGGTCGCGAGGCTGGAGTTCTGGGTGTTCTCCAGATCGATGGCGTCCTGGGTGGCCTTGCTGATCGACTGCTTGGCCGTGAGAATCGCCGTTTCGTAATCCAGGATCTGGCCCTCAAGGTCGGCGATGGTTTGCTGCGAGTTCAAAACCCGCGTGTTGACGACCAGGCCCTTTTGCGCCAGCGAGCCGATGCCGTTGAGCTGCTCTTTCGCCAGATCGACCTGCTTCTGCTGGTTGACGATCTTTTTCTCCAGCGAATCGATCTCGCTCTGCAGCAGCGCCTTCAAATCGTCGAGCGCCTGCAAGCGCAGCTTGAGTTTCTTCTGGTCGGCCGCCAGGATCGCCGTCTCATCGGCAACGATGCTGGGCAGCTTCGGATCGTCGGCCACCTCTTTCGGCACCACGAATGTCGGCTTGTCCGCTAGTTCCGCTTCGATGCGGGCGCGCTTGACGGTCAGCCTGACCAATTGGTCTTGTAGTACGTCGAAATTGCCCTTGGCATTGATCAGGTCGCGGTCGTAGCGCTGTCCGCTCTCCGGGTTCCGCCGGGCTCCGCCGGCAATGCTCATCGCTTTCAGCACGGACAACCCAGGCACACAAGGATACTGGCCGGGCGATTGCACCTCGCCAGAGATGTAGAATGGCCGGTACTGCGCCATTTCGACGGAAGCCTCCGGCTTGTCGGCCAGAGCGAGCTTGCGCTGCAGCGCCTCGCCGAGCGATGCCGCGATCTCCGAAGTCGTCTTGCCGGATGCGGGCATCTCGCCGACGAAGGGAACCGACAAGGTTCCAGCGGGGCCGACCGTGTATTCTCCATTGATGGCCGACCAGTCACGAAACGTGCCTTCGACGGTCTGCCATTCCGCCACGCGGATGGTCAGCTTGTCCTGTGCTCCAAGCCGATAGTCGTCGGCGAAGGCAAACTGTGGCAAGGCTAGCGACAGGGTCAGGCCGGTCGCCATTGTAAGGCAAGTCGTCAAAAGCCGTACTCGCCGCATGCGTCTGGAGAGAATGCCGGTGCAAAAGATATCAATTATATCTGCTTTCAACTGAGCGTTTCCGATCTGGTTTGCCCCGCCCGATGAGCTGCCGATGCCTGAGTTAGGGGCCTGAGTTCCGGGCCCGAATTCTGGACAGTCGCTCCTCGATGCACGGCCAGCAAGCGGCCGTCAGTAGCAGCCTCGCGACATCCAGACCGCAGGTACGGTCTTGATGATGATGCGAATGTCTTCGAACATCGACCAGTTCTCGACATAGTGCCTGTCGAATGCGACGCGGCTGTCATACGAAACATCGTTGCGTCCGCTGACCTGCCAGAGCCCGGTGAGGCCGGGGCGCGATTTCAGGTAATAGACGGCCGAATTGCCATATATCTCCAGCTCATCGCGCACCACGGGACGAGGCCCGACCAGGCTCATATCCCCCTGCAGGATGTTGATGATCTGCGGCAACTCATCGAGGCTGAGCTTCCTCAGCACCGCTCCGACGCGCGTGATCCGCGGGTCGTTCTTCAACTTGCGGGTCGCTATCCATTCGGCGTTGGCCTCCGGATTCGCGGCGAGATAGGCAGCAAGCACCCGCTCGCCGTCTGGAACCATGGTGCGGAACTTGAGGCACGGAAAAATCCGTCCTCCGCGGCCGATCCGGCTGTGACCATAGAAAATCGGCCCGCCATCGGAAAACCTGACAAGCAGCGCTATCATCACGAACAGCGGGCTGAGAGCGACCAGGCCGATCAGCGAACCGGCAATATCGAAGCTGCGTTTGAGCAGGCCGCCAATCGGTGGCGGAAAATCGAGGCCGGCCTGCGAAAAATCCGCGTCGGCCGGCTTGGCTACGTCCCTCATGCGTAAACTCCATACGTTGAACGGATGGTTTACCGCACGATACCAAAAAAATGTTGCAGCGCAACACACAATTTCCCAGACGGCTGTAATAGTCGCGTCATGAACTGACTAAATAATAAACTCGTCCTGCACAAAATTTCGCCTTTATGTCACAAAAGAGACAGATTATGGGCAATTTTGGAAAAGCTAGTCCAATTTT
Organism: Mesorhizobium sp. M0184; assembly: GCF_040322215.1. Classification (NCBI taxonomy): domain Bacteria; kingdom Pseudomonadati; phylum Pseudomonadota; class Alphaproteobacteria; order Hyphomicrobiales; family Phyllobacteriaceae; genus Mesorhizobium; species Mesorhizobium sp. M0184. The sequence continues at coordinate 55,137 of NZ_JAMYSZ010000013.1, read as the reverse complement.
GAGGCTGATTTTAGGCGAATCGCTCTTTATACCCTGCAATGGAGCTTCGCCGTCATTTAGAATTTCAAAAAAACGACTGATGTTATGACAAATTACTAGTTAATATTGTAAATGCTACTGGAGCTGGTCGATATCCGGCAATCAGTGGTGATGCCAATGTGTGCATTGCACCATGGCAGAGTCGATCCCGAGGATTCGTTCAAAATTATTCCGCAGCTGCCCTTGCCGCCTATTGCGCGGCTCAATAGAGTTGTAAATTGTTTCTGTCGGACTATGGACAGATTGGGCTAGGCCGGAAGCAACCGGCCAGACGCGGGCAACCTAAATAAGCTCGCAGAGTTTAAGGGAGGTGCTCGGGGTGGGCTTGTCGACATTTTTTCCCGAGCCGGTTGATGGGCTATCGGGTATGTCACTGCCAAAGTTCATTATCGGAATGTGTTTTGCGCTGGCGATCGTGATCGTCTGGTCCTATTTGGGCGGCGCCTCGCTCGGTACGACGCTGTTTCGCGTCATCGGCTGTGCCATAGTCATCCAACTGGGTTATTTTCTGCTGGTCTTTGCCATGGTCGCCAGAAATGCCCCGACCCCGGCCGACAAAATTCGCGACGCTGAACGAAAGCTGAGTTCGAACGAAGCGGCCGAAGGCGAGAAACTCAGCGCCAGGAGAGGCCTTCACTGATTTCGGGCCTGGCCGCGGTCTGCGATGTCCATGTGACCTGTGGTTAAGCTCGCCGGTCCTCTGACGAATTGCTCGCCTCAACAACACCGGCAGTCGGCATTCCTGTTCTTTCAATTCCTTGACACTGCGGGCCTCGACGCGCTCGCTCCGCCCCGCCGCCGTCCGGTCGGCGAGGATCAGCAACTGGTTTCTGCCAGTCGAGCGCTCTGATGGAGCGTGTAGGAACGGCTCTGCCAAGCGGCGCATTTCTGGAGCCATCCCGATTGGGGCTCGCCGCCTGCCCAACCGGGCCATGACACCCAGCAAAATGAAAAACTGGACGGCGCCGATGATTTTGGCGATGCTTGCTTCGCACTTGCAGCATAGGCGTTTGGGCCGATGCATTTCAGAATGGGCGGTGGGGCATTGAGCGGACGGGGCGAGGAAATCCGCAACGACTTCTGCAATCGAGAGGCATGTTCATGACATCATTCCAGGTCTGCGTGATCATCGCCGCCCGCAATGCGGCGCGGACAATCCCGGCTGCCATTGCATCGGCATTACGCGAGCCTGAGGTTGCGGAAGTTGTCGTCGTCGACGACGCGTCTACCGACGATACCGCGAAAGTCGCCCACGCGGCCGGCGACGGCACGGGCCGCCTTTCCGTCATCCGCTTCGACGTCAATCGCGGCCCATCCTTTGCACGCAACGCCGCGATGGCCGGTTCCAGGTCGCCGTTCATCAGCATTCTGGACGCTGATGATTTCTTTTTCGAAGGCAGGTTTCACAGACTGTTCGCCAGCACCGATTGGGATTTCGCCGCAGACAACATCATGCTTGTCAGGGATGACGCGGCAACCGACGTTTCGAAAATCGTTGCTCCACCGTTCTCGCCCGAGCCGGAATTCCTCGATTTCGAGGGTTTCATCGACGCCAACATCTCCAGGCGCCGTGTGCAACGCGGGGAACTGGGCTTCCTCAAGCCGGTGATCAGCCGCGCCTTTCTCGATCGGCATGGGCTGCGCTACGACGAGAAGCTGCGCCTGGGTGAAGACTATGAACTCTATGCGCGCGCGGTTGCCCATGGCGCGCGCTTCAAGGTCATCAAATCCTGTGGCTACGGCGCGATCGTGCGCGCCGATTCGCTGAGCGGACGGCACAAGACCCAGGACCTGAAGCATCTGGCCGATGCCGACCTGGCACTGCTTGCGATCGACAGTTTGCCGGAGGCATCGAAGGCTGCGCTGAGAAGGCACGAGCGGCACATCCGCGACAAATACCGGTTGCGGAAGTTTTTAGACGTGAAGGCTGAGCGCGGGCTGGCGCCGGCCGCGGCCTACGCCTTGGCCGGCTCGTCCAATCTCACAGCCGTCGTCCGCGGCGTCGCCTCCGATAAGCTGGATGCGCTGTTTCGCCGCGCCGGCCTCGCCACGAAGCGTCAGCATGTGCCGCCGCTGCGCTTCCTCATGGCCGGAACCAGCACGGCCAGCGAAAGCTAGGCCCGTCAACGTGCGACGGCGGTAGCTACTCCCTTACCATTCGGTCGGCTCGCACCGTTTCAACGAGATTCATGAGTTTACGATCTAGGTGGTTGCCTATCCGCGCAGGGAATGGCAATCTATGTTGCGGTGCAGCAATTTTGGACGGCCAACCGAACTGGCCCGAGACATACCCTGTCGGAGGAGCTGGACGATGCAAGAAATGTCTTTTGAATGTGGACGGGCACCAAGGCCGGTCACCAGCTCGACGATGATGGGGCGCTGACTGCATGGCCTCGATCTTTCGCTTCCGATCGAGAGATCCGGCGCGCGACACGCAGACCGACACCTCGCGCCTCGATCGGTTGGCAAAGCTGCTGGACCAGATCTCGGCCGAAGTCGAGGCGGAGAAGAGCGGGCTTGAGAACCGCTACAGGACGACGGCTACCAATGCCGCCTTTCTGGTCGAGGCGATGGAGAACGGAGCGGTCTCCTCTCGCAGGTCTTCCGAAGTCGGCGAACTGACCAGGTCGATTCTGAATTGCGAGCGGCGCATCGCAGCGCTGTCGCGCCAGATGCAGATGATGAAGGATCTCCGTCATTCGCTGGATGAAATCTTCGAGGAGAAGCGGCAGACCGGTCCCGACATAAGGACCGATTTTGTGAAGCCCGCCGATTCCGGCACAGGCTGAGCGAACACCCCGGGTCGGCGCAATGGTTTAGGCACAACACGGAGCTTGGGAGCGACAGAGGTCAAGATCAGGTTGTTTCGTCACGGTTCGAACGATCGCTTTGGGGGCGCACAGCACAAGGTGAGTTTGATATGAATACAGATCCTAAAAGCACGTCCGCCCCGGCAACCCGCGGCACCCCGTTCACGCGCCCGATCCCAGGCAAGCTGCAGCGGCTCCGTTCAGACGGCGCGTTTCTGCTGGTCGTTCTCGGCAGCATGGTTGCGGGCCTGGTCCCCGTGCGCGCCCAGGATCTCCCAACCGCGCCGTCCTTTGTCGATGATTTCACCAGCCTCAGTCGCGCGCGCTGGTACATTTCCGACGGCTGGACGAACGGCAAGCATCAAAACTGTACCTGGTCCAAAAGCCTGATCGGGCTTTCCAACGGCATGCTGACGCTCGGTTTGGAGAAGCGCAAGCTGAAGGATCGCGAATTCGCCTGCGCCGAGATCCAGACCAAGCAGCGCTTCGGCTACGGCACTTATGAGGCGCGGATGAAGACCGACACGGGCTCCGGCGTCAACGCGGCATTCTTCAGCTTCGTCGGCGACGCCGACAAGCAGCCGCATGATGAAATCGACTTCGAGGTGCTGACCAAGGACACGTCCAAGGTTCAGGTCAACGCCTACATAGCCGGCAAAGGCAAGAACGAGAAACTGGTCGACGTCGCCGGCGGCACCGACAAGGCCTTCAACGACTACGCCTTCGTCTGGGAAAAGGACCGGCTGCGCTGGTACGTCAACGGCAAGCTTGTCCACGAGATCACCGATCCGGCGAAGCTGCCCACCCATTCGCAAAGGATTTATTTCAGCCTGTGGGGTAGCGATACGATGAAGGGCTGGATGGGGCCGTTCTCGGATCCGGGCCGCAAGCTCACCATGCAGGTGGATCGCGTTGCATTCACCGCACTTGGCCAGCCCTGCCAATTCCCCGAATCGCTGGCATGCAACACAAACTAGAAGCGCATCTGAACCGGCCGGGCCGAAGGTGGTCGGAAAACCGAAGCTCGAACAGGCCCGAAGCCTTGAACAGGAATGAAACCGAATGAATTTGACTGTCTTTGGAATCGGCTATGTCGGTCTTGTACAGGCGGCGGTGCTTGCCGAAGTCGGCCATCAGGTGGTCTGTGTCGACATCGATGCAATAAAGGTCGAACGGCTCAACCAGGGTCATGTCCCGATCTTCGAGCCCGGGCTCGAAAATATGGTCAAGGAGAACCATGCCGCCGGCCGCATCAAGTTCACCACCGACGCCGCCGCGGCGATCAAGCATGGCCAGATCCAGATGATCGCCGTCGGCACGCCGCCGGGCGAGGATGGTTCGGCCGACCTCAAATATGTGCTGGCCGTCGCCGAGGCCATCGGTCGTGAGATGGACGAGCCCAAGATCGTCGTCGGCAAGTCGACCGTGCCCGTCGGCACCTGCGAAAGGATCAAGGCCAGGATCGCCGCAACGCTGAAGGCGCGCGGGCGCGAGGATCTGGCTTTCGACGTCGCCTCCAATCCGGAATTCCTCAAGGAAGGGTCCGCTGTGAGCGACTGCATGAAGCCCGACCGCATCATCGTCGGCACCAGCAACGAGGACACCGAGGCGGTGATGCGCGAGCTCTACGCGCCGTTCAACCGCAACCACGAGAAGATGATCGTGATGGATGTGCGCAGTGCCGAGTTCACCAAATACGCGGCCAATTGCATGCTGGCGACCAAGATCAGCTTCATGAATGAAATGGCCAACCTGGCCGAGCAACTGGGCGCCGACATCGAGGAGGTCCGCAAGGGCATCGGCAGCGACCCGCGGATCGGCTACCACTTCATCTATCCGGGCCTCGGCTATGGCGGCTCGTGCTTCCCGAAGGATGTGCGTGCCCTGATCAAGACCGCCGAGGCCGTCAAGTTCGACGCCAAGCTGCTGCGTGCCGTCGAGGAGCGCAACAACCAGCAGAAGTCGGTCCTGTTCGAGAAGGTGGACCGCTATTTCAAGGGCAATCTCAAAGGCAAGACATTTGCGCTGTGGGGCTTGGCCTTCAAACCCAATACCGACGACATGCGCGAGGCCCCGGCCCGCACGCTGATGGAAGCGCTCTGGGCCGCTGGTGCCAATGTGCAGGCCTATGATCCGGAGGCGATGCAGGAATGCCAGGCGATCTACGGGCTGCGCGACGACCTGCAACTGTGCGGCACCAAGGAGGCCGCGCTGCGAGGCGCCGATGCGCTCTTGATCGTGACCGAGTGGAAAAGCTTCAGCGCGCCGTCTTTCGATGCGCTGAAGAACGCGCTGACCACGCCCGTCATCTTCGACGGACGCAATCTCTACGACCCCAAGGTCATCGCCCGCCACGGCATCGAATACCACAGCATCGGCAGAATGGCGGCGTGACGCTAGGGCGGTCCAGCAAGGAGCCAGGTCCATGAAAGTTCTGTTTGCGGGCGGCAACGGCTACACGCCGCAGTTCAGCGGTGGCGTTCAGTCGAGCACGCATCATCTGGTCGAGCAGCTGCGCGAGCACGGTCATGACGCCTCGGTCCTGGCGGCGCTGTTCGGTGACGGCATGTTCGGCTTCAAGGCGCGGGCCAAGATGAAGCTGCTTCGTCAGCGAGCGGTCATCGACAGCTATCCCGGCTATCCGGTTGTGCGGGCATGGTTTCCCTGGGAGGCGGCGCGCTTCGCGGTCGAACGGCTCGATCCCGATGTCGCCGTCGTGCAGTGCCACAAATCGGTGCCGATCGGAAAGGCGCTGCAGGCGCTCGGCGTGCCCCTGGTGGTCTATCTGCGGAACGTCGAATTCCACGAATTGGCCGGCGACCTGCGCGAATTGCATTCGGCGCTTTATATCGCCAACTCCGAATTCACTGCGCGCACCTATAAGGAAAGGTTCGGCATCGATTCGACCGTGATCCCGCCGACCATCAATCCCGGGCTCTACAGCACGCCGACCACCGGTGAATTCGTCACGCTGATCAATCCTTACAATGAAAAAGGGTTCGAACTCGCCGTGCGCATCGCCGGCCAATGCCCCGAAATTCCGTTCCTGTTCGTCGAAAGCTGGAAGCTCGACGACGACCACCGGGCGCAGATCGAACGGATCATCGCGCCGCTGCGCAACGTCAGGCTGGAAAGCCGCACCAGCGACATGAAGACCGTCTATGGCCGCACCAAGATCCTGCTGGCGCCCAGCAAATGGGAAGAAGCTTGGGGGCGGGTGGCATCCGAGGCCCATTGCAGCGGCATTCCAGTCGTCGGGTCCCGTCGCGGCGGCCTGCCGGAAGCGATTGGCGCCGGCGGCGTGGTGCTCCACTATGATGCACCGCTCGACGACTGGGTCGCCGCGGTCAGGCGACTATGGAGCGACAAGGCCGAGTACGACCGTCTGTCGGCGGCGGCGCAGCTGTTTTCGGAGCGGCCACAAATGAACCCCGACAGCCAGTTCGCGACCTTCCTCCGCGTTCTCGACAACGCCAGGCAAGGCGCGCTGGAGCGTGCCGCCTGATGCATTTCGTCCAAAACCATGCACGTTGCCCAAAAGCCGGCTCTCGCGCCTGACCGGGGTGGGAGCTGCCTTGGGACAAAGACACGCACAACACCAGACGCTTGAGGCGCCTCGCGCGGTGGCGACGGGCGTCAGCCCTCATCCGCGCGAGCAGATCGCCGACCGGCCTCGAAAGATCGTCCATCCGATGAAGATTTGCTTCGTAGTTGATAAGTTCCCCTCTTTGTCGGAGACCTTCGTCCTCGACCAGATAGAAGGGTGCCTCGAGCGCGGCATGCAAGTCGGCGTCGTCTGCAACGAGACGTCCTTCGGCAAGGACAGCAACATCGACGATCGCCGCTGGCAGGCTCTCCCTGGCAAGGTCGTCTGCTGGTGGGGCGGGCTGGGGCGCTTTCGCCCGACGCTCAGGAAATGGTCGGGCAGGTTCTGGGATAAGCTCTCGACCGCTGTTGACATCGCTTTTGCGCGCAAATTGCAGAACGCCGATGTGATCGTCGCGCATTTCGGCAATAACGGCATGCGCGTCGCCCGCGCCATGAAACGAGGCCGGATTTCCGCTCCTTTGGTGACCATATTCCACGGCCGCGATGTCGGCGAACCGCTGCATGACAACACGCTCACGCGCTACAAGGTTGTCTTCGACAAGGGCGTTCTCCAGCTCCCGGTGAACGCGTTTTTCCGCGATGCCCTGATCGGCGTCGGCGCACCCCCCGCGCAAGTCATGGTTCACCATATGGGCGTGCGGCCCGGTGAGATCGGCTACCATTGGCGTTCCTGGGACCGGGACACGCTGTCCTTCATCTCGGTCTGCCGGCTGACCGAAAAGAAGGGCATCGAATTCGCCCTTCGGGCGCTCGCCAGCCTGCCGCGGCGCGACTGGGTCTATTCGGTGATTGGCGGCGGCGAATTGCTGGAAGAGTTGAAGAAGCTCGCCGCAAATCTCGGCATTGCCGACCGGGTGACTTTCCTCGGGCCGCGTCCGCACGCCGAGGTCAAGCAGCGCCTGCGCAATGCCCACGTATTCCTGCTGCCTAGCGTTGCCGCGCGAGACGGCGATCTCGAGGGTATTCCGGTGGCGCTGATGGAGGCTATGGCCGCCGGGCTGATCGTCGTCAGCACCTATCACTCGGGCATTCCCGAACTGATCGAGGATCAGGAGACAGGCTTCCTCGCACCGGAGCGAGACGTTGCGGCGTTGGCCCGCAAGCTTGTCTGGGTGGCCGAGAACCCGGACAAATGCGAGCGCATCGCACGTGCGGCGCGCCGCAAGATCGAGCAGGATTTCAACGCGGATGTACTCAACGAACGTTTTGCGCAGATCGTTGCTCAACTGGCCGAAGCCAGGCAGCCGGCATGAACGCCAACCCGCCCCCCCAGTTCGGTCGCGTCGCCCTGCGCGGCGGCGTGGTGACGATCGGCGCGCAAGGCTTCAAGATGGCGATCCAGTTTCTCTCGGTCATCGTGCTTGCCCGTCTGCTCGTGCCCGAGGATTTCGGCCTGGTGGCTTCCGTCGGGCCGATCGTGGCCTTTGTCGGGCTGCTTCAAAACCTTGGCCTGCAGCAGGCCGTGGTCCAGCGCAAGGACATCAGCACCGAGCAGCTCAACCAGGTATTCTGGATCAGTGCGCTGGTGGGGCTGGGCAGTGCCGTGGTGGTGGCATGCCTGGCGCCCGCCATCGCTGCCTTCTATGGCGATCAACGCATGGTGGGGATCACCATCGGCTCTGCCTTGCCGCTGCTGCTTGGCAGCCTCGCCGCGGTGCCGCTGGCGCTGATGAACCGTCACTTGCGCTTTGGCCAGCTCGCGCTGAACGACGTGATAACCGCTGCTGCCGGACTTGCGACTACCGCAATCGCCGCCTATGCGGGGCTGGGCTACTGGTCGCTGGTCATCGGCCCTGCGGTATCGGCTGTTGTCGCGCTGGCCGCGGCATGGCAGGTGGCGCGCTGGACGCCGTCGCGGCCGGACCTGAAGGTCGATACCGACATATTGTCCTTCGGCGCCAATCTGACCGGCTTCAATCTGGCCAACTTCTTCTCGCGCAATCTCGACAACATCCTGATCGGAAAATATTCGGGCGCGATCGAGCTCGGCTATTATGACCGCGCCTACAAGCTCCTGCTGTTTCCGCTGCAGAACATCAACCAGCCGCTGACACGCGTGATGGTGCCGCTGCTGAGCCGCATCCATGAGGACAAGGCGCGGTTTCGCGACATCTATGTGCGAACCAATTGGATGCTGGCGGCCATCACTATGCCCGGCATCGCGGCGCTGACGCTGACGTCGGACCAGGTCGTCGGGCTTCTCTTCGGCGAGCGCTGGACGGCGGTGGCGCCGATCTTCGCCTGGCTGGGCATCGCCAGCCTGATCCAGTCCGTCTCGAGCACCACCGGCTGGATCTTCATCTGCCAGGGCAAGACTAAGACCATGTTCCACTGGGGCATCTACTCGTCGCTGACGACGGTCGCCGCCTTCATCATCGGCCTGCACTGGGGCGCCGTCGGTGTCGCGGCGGCCTACGCGATCAGCGGCTATGTGCTGCGCGTCCCGGTGCTTGCCGTTCTTGTCCACCGGGTCGGCCCGGTGACCGCAGCCGACTTCCTGGTCATGCAGGGGCTTTTCATCGCGTCATCGCTGCTTGCCTGGTCCGTGTACCGCGAGTTGCCGGCATCGCTGACCAGCCAGTCAGACCTGCTCGCGGTGGTCCTGGCGGGTGCCCTCAATTATTCGATCGGCCTGGTCCTCATGCTCGCCCTTCGCCAGTCGCGCAGCGCCCTGTTCACCACGCTTTCCAGCGCCATGCGCAACGCCCGCTAGGCCGGCAATCACCGGCCTCAAAAGCTCACCTGCCGACATCGCCGACGCATGCTCCTCAAGCACTGCCTGAAGGCTCGTCCTGCGATAGAGGTCGAGATTGGCGGTAAGTCTGCCGAGCTTCGCGCTCGCTTCCTCGGGCGTCACCGTGTCGATGTCGAGCAGCAGGTCGGCGACGCCGATCCGCTTGGCAAGTTCCTTGGTCTTGAATTCATAGGCAATCGGCAGCACCGGCGTGCCGACGCAGAGCGACATGATCATCATGTGCATGCGCGTTGCGACGACGAAGTCGAAGCCTTTCACCAGTGCCATCAGTTGCTCCGGCGTGTGGAACGAAGCGTCCACGCTGACATGCTTGGCGATCTCCGGATCGAGTTCGGCAACGATAGCCCGCGCCGTCTTGGAATCATCATGGGCGTATTCCGGCACGCCCTGGCAGGTGGAGACGAAGGTGACCTCCTTGGCGTGGTCCCTGACCAGGATGGTCGCGATCGCGCGGATCGAGTCGATGTAGCGGCGCATGCCGCCCTCGCCGTCGCTGACATAGTTCCAGTGACGGACGGAAATGGCGACGCGGCCGGTGACGGTCGCCGACTGGCAGGAGGCCAGAATTTTTCCGATCCTGTCAGTATCGGCCAGGGCAAAGACGGCGTCGGCCACGACGTGGCATTTGCCGGGGTCTTTCACCATGTCCACAATGTGGCCTCGCGAACGTTCGTCGCGCAGCAGGATGAGCGGGCTCCGGTCGAAGATCGGGCTCAACTCCTGGCGATTGTAACTTTTGTTGAACGGGCCGAGCGATTGCGTGAAGAAGACGGGGTCCTTGCCCAGAATCGCGTCGATCCGGAATTGATTAAGTCGCCGTTCCAGATTGTAAGTCTCGACAAGATAGGTTCCGCCTGTCGTGACCACGAGGTCGGCGTCTTTGTAGATATCGAGACCACGGCGATTGCTTGAGCTGAACAAACGCCCGAGAACGCCGCGGGTGCCGAACCGCCGCAGGGCATTGAGGACGAGCCGATTGTAGATCGGCTTGAACAGGTTCTTCAGCCCGCTGCCGTATTTGTAGCGGAACAGAGATTCCGACAGCAGCTTGTGAAATTCGAGATCAGGATACTCTTTCTTCGTGTAGAGCCTCGCCGCCACCTCCGGCTGGCTGTCGAAGACGTAGAACTGGATATCGTCTTGCACGATCGTCTTGAAAACATGGCGGATCGCCAGGAGAATCGCTGCATCCCCGGTATTCAGGCAGACGGTGTTTTCAACCGCGATCTTCATGGAATGACCTCATTTCGTGAGTAGTCCCGTGCTTCCATCGACGGGTGCGAAGGGCGGATTGCAGGCGGGTTGGCCGAAAATGCTGCACGCCAAGGATGGTCCTCGCGTCGTGATTATTGGCGCGCAGCCCGATGGCAGGCCAACGCGCGGTCCATGTGGCCCAAGCAGAGCGAGATTAACCCATCGATTTTGCAGTGCAACAAAAAACGGGGATCTTTGCTACGCTGCAACCAAAAATGTTGCGATGCAGCAAGAGCTGTACTAGCATTGTCGCGGGCGGGCCAACAGCGGTCGAGTTTTCATGCTGCATGTCTTGTACTTGGTACACGACGTCTCCGACCCGGCAGTGCGCCGGCGGATCATAATGCTCAAGGCAGGCGGCGCCCAGGTTACGCTGGCGGGCTTTCGTCGTACGGCAAGCGCAGTTGCTGATGTCGAGGGCTTGCAGCCGATCGATCTCGGCCCGACTCGTGATGGCCGATTCGCCCAACGTCTGGCCGCGATCATGAAGGCAGTTGTCTCGACCGGCTCGAAGCTGGGCTCAATGCCACGGCCCGACCTCATTGTCGCGCGCAATCTGGAAATGCTGGCGCTTGCCCGCCGCGCCAGATCGGCTTTCCAGGCAACGGTGCCGATCGTCTACGAGTGCCTGGATATCCATCGCCTGCTGCTTCGCGACGATCCGCTGGGATGGGCGATGCGCGGCGCAGAACGCTTCCTGGCTAGGGATGTGAAGCTTCTGGTGACCAGCTCTCCGGCCTTCATCGCCAACTATTTCAAGCCGTTCGGGCAGATTGCCGCCCCAGTCGAACTGCTCGAAAACAAGTATTTCGAGCCAGCCGCGGCCTCGCTGGATGACCGCGCGGCGCCGGAGAACCCCGTAGCGCCGCCTTGGCGGATCGGCTGGTTCGGGGCGCTCCGCTGCCGCCGTTCCCTGGAGCTTCTGGCCGAATTTTCGCGCCGCCTCGACGGCCGCTTTGAAATCGTCCTCAGGGGCCGCCCGGCGCTGTCCGAATTTCCCGATTTCCACGGTTTCGTCGAATCGGAACCCTGGCTCTCGTTTGGCGGGCCCTACCGCAATCCCGAGGATATGGCGGCGATCTACCGCGAGGTCCACTTTTCCTGGGCCATCGACTTTTTTGAGCAGGGCCTGAACTCCGAATGGCTGCTGCCCAACCGGCTCTATGAGGGCTGCCGCTTCGGAGCCGTGCCGATTTCGATGGGAGCCACCGAAACCGGCCGGTTCCTCGACCGGCAAGGCATAGGGGTTCTTTTGCCAGAAGCCACGCCCGAGGCGCTCGAAGTCGCCGTCGGCACGATGGAGCAGCATCGGTTCGGGACATTGAGGGCGCGTGTTCTCGCCCGCAATCCGCGCACCTGGAGCTACGACCGCGCCGATTGTCGGGCGCTCGTCGAAAAGCTCCGCGGGCTGACTGCGGCTCCCGGTCCATATGCTGCCGAAGCATTGGCATAGAAGGACTGCCGATGACGCAAACCGAAATTCCATCCTGCACGATCGTGGTTCCGTGCCTGAACGAGGCGGCCCATATCGGCGCGTTGCTTCGAGAGCTCCGCCCTGCGGCCGAGAGGCTGGGCGCCGTGATCATCGTTGCCGATGGCGGCAGCACGGACGGCACCAGGACGATCATCGCGGACATCGCCGCAAAAGATCAGCGGGTGATCCTGCTGCACAATGAAAAGCGCTTGCAGAGCGCGGCAATCAATCTCGCCGTCGCCAGGTTCGGGGAAGGCGTCGACTATCTCATTCGCATCGACGCGCATGGCGGCTATCCCGCGGATTATTGCGACCGGCTGGTCGAAGAAGCGCAGGCCACCGGTGCGGATTCGGTCGTCGTCTCGATGCTGACCAGTGGCAGCGGCATGGTTCAGAAAGCAGCGGCAGCGGCGCAGAACTCCAGGCTCGGCACCGGCGGCTCCAAGCACCGGCATCTTTCGGCGGGAGAATGGGTCGATCATGGCCACCACGCACTGATACGGATATCGGCCTTCACCGCGGTCGGCGGCTATGACGAAACGTTCAGCCACAATGAGGATGCCGAACTCGACTATCGGCTCCGCCAGGCCGGTTACCGCATCTGGATGACCGGCAAGACGCAAATGGTCTACTACCCGCGTTCCTCGCTGAAGGGCCTCTATTTTCAGTATCTCGGCTATGGCCGTGGCCGGGCGAAGAACGTTCTCAAGCACCGCATGATCCCGAAGATCCGGCAGATGGTGCCGCTTCTAGTGTTCCCCGTGGTTCTTCTCGCCGCCTTTTCCTTCGTCCACTGGCTGGCGGCCGTGCCGCTTTTGCTATGGGCGTCGGTCTGCCTCGGCTACGGCTTTTGGACCGCTCTCAGCCAGCGCAAAGCCGACATTGCGCTTGCCGGCGTCTCGGCAATGGTCATGCATTTCGGCTGGTCGGTCGGTTTCTGGCTGCAACTGCTCGCACCGCGACCGCAGCGCGGGGTAGCGTGATGGACCCGGTCAGGAAAAATCGAAGCATCGATATCTGCGTCTGCACATTTCGCCGGCCGGAGCTTGCCAACACGCTTCGCTCCATAGCGGCCATGGATATGCCCGCGGGATTCGACGTCGGTGTTATCATCGCGGACAACGACGATACGCCGACGGCCGAACAGATGGTGACGACGCTGGCTGCGGAGTTGAAGCTGCCAATGACCTACCGGCACGCCCCGGCCCGCAACATCTCGATAGCGCGCAACGCTTGCCTCGATGCCAGTGCGGCGGATTTCGTCGCCTTTATCGACGATGACGAGACGGCCACCGCTGGCTGGCTTGCCGAACTGGTGGCGACGGCGGAAGCAACAGGTGCTGCGACGGTGCTTGGGCCGGTGCAAGCCCGTTACCTGCCGGATGCGCCCGCCTGGATGCGCAAAGGCGATTTCCACTCGACCTTGCCGGTCTGGGTGAGCGGCGAAATCCGCACCGGCTACACCTGCAACGTCCTGCTCAGGATTGGCGCTGAGAGCCTGCGCGGCCGGCGCTTCAGCCTGGCACGTGGCCAGACCGGCGGCGAAGATACGGAATTCTTCGACCAGATGGTCAAGGCCGGCGGCCGCATCGCCTTTTCGCCGGAGGCTTGGGTCGACGAAGCGGTGCCACCTGCCAGGGCGGCATTCGACTGGCTCGGCCGCCGCCGGTTCCGCGTTGGGCAGACGCATGGTCATCTTCTGGGGCGCAACGCACACGGCCTTGCCCGGCTCAAGCAGGTCGGCATTGCCGCGGCAAAGGCCGCCTACAGTTTCCTGTCGGCAATTCCGGTCGCCATCGACCCCGTACGTCGGAACCGCAGCGTGCTTCGCGGCATTATGCATGTCGGCGTCGTCAGCGGCCTCGTCGGGGTTCGTGAAATCCGCCAATACGGCCTGTCTTCGCCGCAGCAAGGGGGCAAGCGTGCAGCCTGACGTGAGCTTCGTGATTGCCGCCTACAATGCCGAGGCGACCATCGATCGGGCGATTGCCAGCGCCGTCGCCCAGCGCAATATCAGCGTCGAGGTCATCGTCGTCGACGACAAGTCGCGCGACCGGACGCTCGACCTGGCGAGATCCTACCCCGAAGACATCGTACGCGTTGTCGCGCTTGAGCAAAACCGTGGCCCCGGCGGCGCCAGGAATGCCGGCCTTGAGCTTGCCCGCGGCAGGTGGGTCGCGGTCCTAGATTCGGACGACGCGGTCTATCCCGGGCGAATCTGCACCATGATCGAGCGCGCGGAGAAAGCGGGCGTCGAGATCGCGGTCGATAATCTGCAGGTCGTTCGCGAGGATGGCGTTGCCGAAGAGACGATGTTCCCGGCCGACTATCTGGAAGGCCTCGGTTCAATCTCGCTGGCGGATTTCATCGGCGGTAACGTCCTCTTCGAATCGAGGTTCAATCTCGGCTACCTCAAGCCGATCTTCCAGCGCCGGTTCCTGAACGAGAACGGGCTTCGTTACGATGAAAGCCTGATCATTGGCGAAGACTATATCCTCCTGGCCAGTGCTCTGGCTAAAGGCGGCAAATGCGTCGTCGAGCCGACGACGGGCTATATCTACCACATTCGCACCGGTTCCATCTCCCGGGTGCTCGAACTTCATCACGTCGAGGCGATGCGCAGGGCCGATGCCACCTTCGCCGCGACCCATTCCATGGATGCTGCGGCCGAGGCGGCGTTCGCCAGGCGCGCTCGCAGCCTGCGCCGGGCGGCATCATTCCTGTCGCTGGTCCAGCACATCAAGGCGCGGTCCCCGCTCAAGGCGATATGGACGGCGCTCAGCGATCCGGCGGCGGTTCGGCATATGAGCATGCCGATCGCCGTCCGGCTGCGAAGGGTAGCGGCACAGTTTGCCGTGGTGGCGGGGAGGTGAAGGGCTGCAGGTGAATGAAGACAGTTTCGCCGCCTGCGACAGGGTTGAAATCGATCTCCTCAGAAGGAACATGCAATGAAAAAAGTCAGGAAGGCAGTCATACCGGTGGCGGGGCTCGGAACGCGGTTCCTGCCGGCGACCAAGTCCATGCCGAAGGAAATGCTGCCGGTGGTCGACAGGCCTGTCGTGCAATATGCGGTTGACGAGGCGTTCGAGGCCGGCATCGAGCACATCGTCTTCGTCACCGGCCGCAACAAGGCGGTGATCGAGGACTATTTCGACCTGCATCCTGAACTGATCGGAACCCTGGAGCAGAGCGGCAAGAAGGCGCAACTCGAATCGCTTGAAAGCCTGCTTCCCGTCGCCGGCGCGACGAGCTTCATCCGCCAGCAGTCGCCGCAAGGCCTCGGCCATGCCGTCTGGTGCGCGCGCGAAGTCATCGGTGACGAGCCCTTCGCATTGCTGTTGCCGGACATGGTGTCCTTCGGCGGGCGCGGGTGTCTCGCCGAGGTCGCCGATCTTTACGCACGGACTGGCGCAAACGTCATCGCCGTCGAGCGTTGCGATCCGACCGAGACCAGCAAATACGGCATTGTCGGGCGCGGCGCGGATGTCGGCACGGGCTTCGAGGTAACGGCCATGGTCGAAAAGCCGGCTCCTGCCAACGCGCCGTCGAACTTCTACATCAACGGCCGCTACATCCTGCAGCCCGAGATATTCTCGTTGCTTGCCAGCCAGCAACGCGGCGCCGGAAACGAGATCCAGCTGACCGACGCAATGGTGCGTCTCGCACAGACCCAGGCCTTCTTCGCCCAGCCTTTCGACGGCCGCATGTTCGACTGCGGTTCGAAGGAGGGTTTCATCCAGGCCAATATCGCTTTCGCGCTGGCGCGGGAGGACATGAAGGGCCCGATCTTCGAGATGCTGCAGGAATTCGTCCGGTCGCATCAGCGTCGGGAAGAAGCCGCATAATGTCCATTTTTTCGAGGCATTGTGGGTGCGGCTGATGACGCAGGACAGGCCGTTGCGCCGCGCGTAACGCGCACTGTCCGGCGCAAGGTTTGCACCCTATGTCCCGACCTTCGAGGCGGTAGCGCCTGCAAACTAGAATTGGACCGAAGATGAACTATGCCAATTTTCCTGTCGACAAGAGGACGCCATTGCCGGCTTCTAATGCGGCAAACGCCGAAGACTTCATCGACATCGAGCGCCTGCTTGGCATGGCCGCGCGGCAGGCGAAAGTGGTTGCCGCCTGCGCCGTCATCGGTCTCTTTCTCGGCGTGCTCTATTTGCAGACGACGCCTCCTACCTATGTGGCGACGAGCAGCGTGCTGATCGACGAAGGATTGAACAAGGTCGTCGACGACATTTCGGCGGCGTCGGTCAGCATGCAGACCGACTCCGCCGTTCTGAGCCAGATCGAAATACTACAGTCGGCCAGGCTGGCTGGGGTGGTCGTCGACAAGCTGAAGCTCGATCAGAACGACGCTTTCATGAACCCTCCGACGTCGGCCCTGTCGAAGGTTGCTGGCTTTGTGCGCGGTATCGTCCAGTCTGTCCGCCCCAAGCGCGCCGCTAGCACAACCGATGTCACTCAGCTTGATGCTGCGACGCGTGACGCGATCACCGCATCCTCATCGCCCCGTGACTACGCAATCTTCAAACTGCAGACCCAACTCGATGCCGAGCGGATCGGCCGGAGCTTTGTCATCAGCATCTCCTTCCAGGCGACGGATCCGGCGCTTGCGACCGCCATCACCAAGGCCTATGCCGATGCCTATCTAGCCGATCAACTCGATGCCAGCTTCGACGCGACCGAGCGGGCGGCGGTCTGGCTGCAAGGCCGGCTGACCGAGCTTCGTGAGAGCTCCCAGGCGGCTGCACTGGCGGTCGAAAAGTTCAGGGCCGAACACGGATTGGCCGTCAATGACGGCCAGCTGATCAGCGACAAGCAATTGTCCGATCTCAACACCCAGCTGATCGTCGCGCAGGCCGATACAGCACGTGCCGGCGCCCGCTATCAGCAGTACAAGTCGATCGTCGAAAGCGGCTCGGACAACGCGTTCAAGGACGCTGCGATATCGAACGACCAGCCGAGCAGCTCGGTCATCACGACGCTGAAGAACCGCTATCTCACCGTATCCAAGCGACAGCAGGATGTCGAAGCCAATTTCGGCCCGCAACATCCGCAGGCCGTCGCGCTCGCCAAGGAGAAGGCCGACATATCGGCGCAGATTTTCGGCGAGCTGAAGCAACTGACCGAAAGCTACCGCAACGAATACGAGGTCGCTCTGGCGCGCGAAACCGCGCTCCGCGCAAATGTCGCCTTGGCGGCTGGCAAGAGCTCCATCGACAACCAGTCGCAGGTCAAGCTGCGTGAGCTGGACCAAAAGGCGACGGCGCTGTCGACGCTCTACCAGACGTTCCTGAACCGCTATGAGGAGGCCGCCCAGCAGCAATCCTTCCCGGTCGGCAAGATCCGGGTCATCTCGGACGCGACGATGCCGCAGTCGGCCGCAACCCCCCGCACAGCCATCGTGCTGGGGCTTTCGCTGGCGCTTGGCATGATGCTGGGGGCAGGGGTTGGTGGCCTGAATGAATTCAGGGAACGCTTCTTCAGGACCGGCGAGGATGTGCGCGACCGGGTCGGCCTCAAATTCCTCGGCTACCTGCCGGTCATCGGCAAGGCTGGCAAGGATGACCAGCGCAATGGCGGTCAGCCTGACGTCAAAGTCGTTGAATCCAAGACCGCCAAGTCCTCCAAGTCCCAGCCCTCCAAAACATTGTCGGCAGCCGAAAAACGTGCGCGGATGCGGGTAACCGTCGATGCCCCGGCATCGATGTTCTCCGAGACGCTGCGCAACGCCAAGATCGCCTTCGATGTCGTCATGGAAGGCCAGGGCAGCCGGGTCATCGGCGTGGTCTCGGTGCTTCCCGGCGAGGGCAAGTCGACGGTGGCGGCCAATCTTGCCGGGCTGCTTGCCGTCAACGGATCGAAAACGCTGCTGATCGACGGCGACCTGCGCAATCCCGGCCTCAGCCGCAGCCTCGGTATGGAGGCCGAGCAGGGCCTGATGGAAGCTGTGGTGAGCGGGCAGACATGGCAGTCGGTCGGCAAGATCGACCGGCAGACCAAGCTGGCTATCATCCCGGCCGTCCTGCGTGGCCAGTTTTCGCATACCAGCGAGCTTCTGTCTTCAGCCGGCATGCGGCGTTTCATCGATAACGCCAAGGAAACCTTCGAATACATCATCGTCGATCTGCCGCCGCTCGGGCCTGTCGTCGACGCCAAGGCCTTCGCTCCGCTTGTCGACGGCTTCGTGCTGGTCACCGAATGGGGACGCACGCCGCGTGCGATGGTGCAATCCATGCTCAGCTCGGAGCCCTACATCGCCAAGAAGGTCATTGGCGCGGTGCTGAACAAGGTCGAACTGAAGAAGCTGGCCAAATATGGCGCGATCGGCGGCTCGGAAAAATTCTTCGACAAATATTCGAGCTACTATCTGGAAAAATCGGAAGCGCGCACCAAGGCAGCCGCCTGAGCGACGACATCGCGCTCAGGAAAATATCAACCTGGCGCGGTTGTCGACGATCCTGAGGGCGGTCAGCTGGCCGGTTTGGAAGGCGCCGGTGTCTATGCCAAGCCGGCGTCCCTCGAGCTTCGGAGTGTCGACCGGCGTATGTCCGTGCACGACATAGCGGTCGAGAAGATGCGCAGCGTCGAAGAAGTCCGAACGGATATTCAGCAGGTCGTCCTCGTCCTGCGCGGCGAGGTCGATGCCGGGCCTGATGCCGGCATGGACGAACACGAATTTCGCCGAACAGACCATGACCGGCAGCGCGCGCATGAAGCTAATGTGGTCGGCTGGAATGACTTCCCGAATGCGCTTGTCGACCTCCTCGCTTGACCCATAGAGATCGGCCATGCGCGACGGGTCGACGCCGTAGGAAAACAGCGTTTGCAGGCCGCCTATCGCCAGCCACGACTCTCTCGAAATGATCCCGTCGACGTAGTTCAGCATCACGACTTCGTGGTTGCCGGCAAGGCAGATGCGCTGGAAATCACGGAGCGGTGGCGCCAGCAGATGATCGAGCACACGCGCCGACTGGGGTCCACGATCGACATAGTCGCCAAGCATGATTATGAGCTTGCGCCCTTCGAAGGGCGCCGAATCGAGCACGATCTTCTGCTCCAGGGCGCGGAGTTCCTTGTAGCAGCCATGCACGTCGCCGATCGCATAGACGACTGCGCCCCGCATATCGATCTCCAGCCGCTGGCGTGCCGCGGCCTGGGGCTTTCTCGATCGCTGGAACAGGGTCACGTATGGCGTCTCGCATGGCTGTGGGTGCGTCTCGATTCCGAAACAACATGACGACACCGCGCGTGGATACCACGTCCGGCGCCGGTCGTTCCATACCGGAGCTTCGGACGCAACTCGGCTTCGGCGCCCATTACAGGCCGATGCCGCGGCGGTTCAGCGCGGCGGTGATCTCGTCGAGGATGGCCGGGTCGTCGATCGTTGCCGGCATGGCCCATTCCTCCTTGTCGGCGATCTTCTGCATGGTGCCGCGCAGGATCTTGCCGGAGCGCGTCTTCGGCAGGCGCTTGATCGTCACCACCGTCTTGAAGGCAGCGACCGGGCCGATCCGTTCGCGCACCAGGGTGACAACCTCGTTTTCGATGATGCCGGCGTCGCGGTCGACGCCGGCATTCAGCACGACGAAGCCGAGTGGAACCTGGCCTTTCATAGCATCGGCAATACCGACGACGGCGCATTCGGCGACGTCGGGATGCGCGGCCAGAATCTCCTCCATGGCGCCGGTCGATAGCCGGTGGCCAGCGACATTGATGATGTCGTCGGTGCGAGCCATGACATAGAGATAGCCGTCCTCGTCCATCATGCCGGCATCCGCGGTTTTGTAGAAGCCGGGGAACTCGTCGAGGTAGGCTTGGCGAAACCGCTCGTCGGCATTCCACAGCGTCGGCAGGCAGCCGGGGGGCAACGGCAATCTCACCACGACATTGCCAAGCGTACCACGCTTGACCTCATGCCCGGCATCGTCGAGCACGCGGATGTCATAACCGGGCATCGGCACGCCGGGCGAGCCGTATTTGACCGGCAACAGGCCCAGTCCGGCGGGGTTGATGGTCATCGGCGAGCCGGTCTCGGTCTGCCACCAATGGTCGATCACCGGCACGTTCAATTTCTGCTCCGCCCATTTGATGGTTTCCGGATCGGCGCGCTCGCCGGCGAGGAACAGCGTCCGGAATTTGGACAGGTCGTATTTCGGGACGAACTCGCCCTTCGGGTCCTGTCCTTTGATGGCGCGAAAGGCGGTTGGCGCGGTGAACAGCGCGACGACGCCATGCTCGGCGATCACGCGCCAATAGGTGCCGGCATCGGGCGTGCCGACGGGCTTGCCCTCGAACAGGATCGTTGTGCAGCCATGCAGCAGCGGGCCGTAGACGATATAGGAATGGCCGACCACCCAGCCGACATCGGAAGCCGCCCAGAACACTTCGCCCGGTTTGACGCCGAACTCGTTTTCCATCGACCATTTCAGCGCGACCATATGGCTGCCATTGTCACGCACGATTCCCTTCGGCTGGCCGGTCGTGCCCGACGTGTAGATGATGTAGAGCGGATCGGTGGCAAGCACCGGAACACAGTCGACATTGGCACCCGCGGCCCGCTCCCGCGCCACGGCGTCGGCATAGTCGATATCGTGGTTTTCCCTGAGTTCGCAGCGCAGTTGGTCGCGCTGCAGGATAAGGCAGCTTTCCGGCTTGTGCCGCGACATCTCGATCGCCTTGTCGAGCAGCGGCTTATAGGCAACGACGCGCCCTGGCTCCAGGCCGCAGGAAGCGGAGATGATCAGCTTCGGCTTGGCGTCGTCGATGCGGGTGGCGAGCTCATGCGAGGCAAAGCCGCCGAAGACCACCGAATGCACGGCGCCGATCCGCGCACAGGCAAGCATGGCGAAGGCTGCTTCCGGTACCATCGGCATGTAGATGATGACGCGATCGCCTTTTTGGATGCCACGATTCTTGAGCACCGAGGTCAGCGCGACCACCTCGCGCTTCAACTCGGCATACGTGAATTTCCTGATTGTGCCCGAAATCGCGCTGTCATGGATCAACGCGATCTGGTCGGCACGGCCGCCCGCCACATGACGATCGACGGCATTGAAGCAGGTGTTGCACGAGGCGCCAACGAACCACCTGCCATAGACGCCGGCATTGGCGTCGAACACCGTCTCGAAGGGCGAGAACCAGTCGATTGCGCCGGCGGCATCGGCCCAAAATTTTTCCGGGTCGCGTTTCCAGCCGTCATAGACCTCGTGGTAGCGTGACGCCATCCAGCTTCCTCCCCAGGAATGTTTGCTGTCCTTGAAATAGCGTATGCTGGTTTGTGTAACCATGTATTTGTGCGTTTCGTTTGCTGTCGTTCTAACTTGGCCGCAAGTGCGGGTCATGGTGGTCTGGGGGCCGGTATCGTTCGAATTTTCGGCATTAGGGGCAGGGCGCGATGAAATTGCGATATGAGCTTGGGTTTGCCGCGGTTGCGACGCTGGCGGTCGTGCTCGCTTCAGCTGCTCAGGCAGGCGACGCGGCGGCCCGGCGCGTCATCGGCTTTTCGCCAGACGGCAACTACTTCGCCTTCGAACAGTACGGCACGCTCGATGCCGGTGCTTCGGATTCGGGCTGGTCGGAGATCGACATCATCGACACGCGGACCGATGAGTTCGTCGGCGGCAAGCCGATCGTCATCGCCGACGAGACGGAGGATTCGACATTGACGCTTGCGCAGGCGAGGGCACAGGCCGCCGAACTGGCGGCGCCCTTGCTGGCCAAATATGCCATCGCGCCGCGCGGCGAGCGGACTGCCTTGGACAGGTTCACCTTTCCCGACGACATGGTCGCCTACAATGACATTGCGCGCCTCGAGCAGGTTTCGCAAAAATGGCTTTCGCCGGCCTATGACGACCTTGGCACCATCCAGCTCGAGCAGATCCGTGCCGACAGCACGGCGGATTGTTCAGCGAGTTTCGACGCGACGCAGCAAGGCGAAACGACCGGCAAGGCGCTCGGCTTTCGCCTGACGCTGCAGGGTCGGGACGGCAAGCCGATCAAGCTGCTGCATGAGGACAAG
This sequence comes from Mesorhizobium sp. M0184, assembly GCF_040322215.1. Classification (NCBI taxonomy): domain Bacteria; kingdom Pseudomonadati; phylum Pseudomonadota; class Alphaproteobacteria; order Hyphomicrobiales; family Phyllobacteriaceae; genus Mesorhizobium; species Mesorhizobium sp. M0184. Next base: position 33,169 of record NZ_JAMYSZ010000013.1, on the reverse strand, counting down.
GCGGTGCCCGGTTCGAGGAATTGTCCGACTTCCTACAGCCTGTCGGAATCTTACGCATTCACCCCGGATGGAAAACCGGGCGTGCTTGCGGTGCTCGTGCAGCGCTTCAGCCAGGGATTTGAAGGGCGCGACCGCCGTTTCATCGCCGTGACTGGCCAGGCGCACTGAGGCAACGCGCTGAGACGTAGTCCGCTACCCGAGTTTGTTGTCCCTAAAGCGGGAGGGCAGCGAGCATAAGTCCGACCCCGCCGACGATCAGCAAGGCGGCTGCCAGCACCTTTCCATGGCGCTCGAAACCCGTCGGCGCCCGATCCCAATTGTAACGCATGCTCGAACTCCCCAAACCCGCAGATTCTTTATCTTACGCAGGGTGAGGAGGGCAACTGTCTGGCGATGCGCGGCGTTGCCGATACCGGTCTTGTCACCGACTATTTCTGGGGCATTCTCCGCCGCTACATGCCCCAGCGCAGCGCGGCCGTATGTACCGGTGAATCCCACCAAACAGCCGCCTCGTCGTCGAGCATGCTCAGCGTGATCGAACAGCCGGCCATGTCGAGCGAGGTCACATAGGACCCGACCAGCGACCGGATCACCGTCACGCCGTGCTTCTCGAAGATTTTGCGGGCGCTGTTGTACATCAGATAAAGCTCCATCAACGGTGTGCCGCCAAAGCCGTTGACGAAGAGTAGCGCCTGGCCTCTGGCACCGTCGCCCAGGTCACCCAGGATTGCGGTACAGATCTCCTCGGCGATAGCATCGGCGCTTTTCAATGTGTCGCGCCGCCTCCCAGGCTCGCCGTGGATGCCGACCCCGAACTCCATCTCGCCGTCGCCGATATCGAAGGTCGGCTTGCCCGCCGCCGGCACGGTGCAACTGGTCAGCGCCACGCCCATCGAGCGCGTCGCGCCGTTGACGCGCTCGCCGAGCGCCTTCAACGGCTCCAGTGCCATGCCTTGTTCGGCCGCCGCGCCGACGATTTTTTCGACCACCAGCGTGCCGGCGACGCCGCGCCGGCCGGTGGTGTAGGACGAGTTTTCGACCGCAACGTCGTCATTGGTCACGATTTGCATCACGCCTTCCGACATTTCAGCGGCCATGTCGAAATTCATCACGTCGCCCTCATAGTTCTTGACGATGAACAGGCAGCCGGCGCCCGTATTGACGACTTCGGCCGCCGCCATCATCTGGTCAGGCGTTGGCGAGGTGAATACCTGGCCGGGGCAGGCCGCATCCAGCATGCCGTGCCCGACGAACCCGCCATGTAGCGGCTCGTGACCCGAGCCGCCGCCGGAGATCAGCGCCACCTTGCCCGGTGTGAGCAGCTTGCGGCGGACAAATTTGTGTTCCTCGCCAAGCGCCAGGATATCGGCATGCGCGGCAACGAAGCCGTCGAGGCTCTCGGTCAGCACCGTATCGACTGAATTCAAAAATTTCTTCATGGCCGTCCTCCCGAAATAGCCCAGCGTCAGCTGCCCTTGCCGGCGATGCTGGTGATCTTCTGGATGAAATCGTTGACCGCCCGGTCGAGCGCCGCGTTCTGCTTGTCGTCGCCGAAATCGGGAACGATCAGCGAGACATGGCGTGTCTTGCGCAAGCCTGCGGCCAGCGACATCTTTCCCGGATGCGCCCGATGGTAGGCCTCAAGGAAATGATCGCGTTCGGCCGGGCTGAAATGGCAGACGGAGAAGATAGCCGGCAAATGCTTCGACGGGATCGGCGTCGAATAGGCCGGGCTGGAAATCTGAGTGACGAAGCTGCGATGCTTGCCCAGCGCACCAGCGAGGCGCTGGCGCATGCCGGACGGGCGCTGGTCGATCACCTGCGACAGGATCGTCTTGTAGGCGCGGATCGCCTCTTCGGGGCCGGATTGCGACGCCTTGTCTGCCATACCGGGGCCTAGATCGAAACGTCCGCGATGGCCGCCTTGGCCATCGCGAGTTGGGCGGGAGCGACGGAGAGGTCACGCAGGCCGGTTTCGAGCAGCGCCGGGATCGAGGCGGGGTCGCCGCCGGCATCGCCACACAGGCTGACCGGGATATTATGCTCGCGGCCGAAGGCGGCAACCGAGGCGATCAGCCGGAGCACGGCCGGGTGCCTGACGGAATTCAGATGTGCGACCGACGCATTGTCGCGCGCGGCGGCCATCACGTATTGGGTCAAATCATTCGAACCGATCGAGAAGAAGGCGGCCTTGGCGAATGCCTCCGGTGCGATGGCCACCGACGGCACCTCGACCATGATGCCAAGCGGCGGCATTTTGTGCGCGATGCCGCGCGCCAAAAGGTCAGCCTGCTCCTCAGCGAACAGCGCGGTGGCGTGTTCATACTCTTCCGGAACGGCGATCATCGGGAACATCACCTTCAGATTGCCGTGCATGGCGGCACGTAGCAAGGCGCGGATCTGCACACGAAAGACCTCCGGACGCATCAGCGACAGCCTGATCCCGCGCAGGCCAAGGAATGGATTACCTTCCTCGACGGTCAGGCCCGGCACAGGTTTATCGCCGCCCGCATCGACAGTACGGATCGTCACCGGCCTGTCGCCTGCCCATTCCAGCACTCTACGGTAGGCGCGATATTGCGTCTCCTCGTCCGGCAGCGTCTTGCCGAACAGGAATTCGGTCCGCATCAGCCCGACACCGTCGCACGCCGCAGCATCGATGCGGTCGACATCGGACGGATCGGCAATATTCACCTGCACGTGGACCGCTATGCCGGTCTTCGTTGCTGCCGGCCTTGTCAAATAGGCTGCCGCATTGTCGCGATGCGCCGCGAAAGACGACGACGATCGCCGGAATGCCTCGATCTCCGCTTTCGAAGGCGCCAACACGATGCCGCCATGTTCGGCATCGAGCAGTGCGATTCCGGTAAGGTGAGCCGGCGAAGCACCTGGCCTGGCTAGCCCACGCTCCATGAGCCCAAGCCCCACCACCATGGGCACGCCGCGTGAGCGTGCCAGCATTGCGACATGACTTGCGGCACTTCCGGCCGTAAGTGCTATGCCGCCGCCGGCACTCCAGTCGGTTTCGAGGAAGCGCGTCGGTGCGATATCCTCGCCGTAGAAGATCGCACCTGCCGGCGCGGCAATGTCGCCGCCCCCGGCAAGCGCGCGTAGCACCTGGTCGCGTATGTCGCGCATGTCGGCCGCGCGCGCCCGGAAATAGTCCTGCTCGGATGTTTCATAGCCGGCTATCTCGGCGTCGAGCGCTTTTCGCCAAGCCACATCAGCAGCCATGCCCTCGGCAATTCGCGCAAAGGCCGGGCCGGTCAGCGCGTCGTCCTCCAGCATGGCGAGCTGGAATTCGAGGATCCCAGCCGCCTCGCTGTCGCTGGTTTCGATCAATATCGCGAGCCGGCCTGCGGCAATGGAGATGGCGGCCTCAAGCGCCGCCTTCTCGTCCGCGGCAGTCGCCTTGCGGACATAACGCACAGCAGCCTGGCCCAGATCGAACAGCGGCCCCTCGGCATAGCCGGCCGATGCCGAAATGCCCTGCAGCCTAAGCGGTTCGGGCATGGTCCTTGCCTTCGTCGAAATCGCGCCGCACCAGCTCGACCAGTGCGCCGACCGCCTCGCCGGCGCCGTCCCCTTTGGCTCTGATATGCAGGACAGTGCCTTTCGGCGCTTTCGCCGCCATCACCTTGACGATGCTCTTGGCGTCGAACCATGGCCCGTTGGCGGCGAGCGCAATCTCGACGTCGGCCGAAAACGTCTTGGCAAGCTTGGTGAACTTCACCGAAGGACGCGCATGCAGTCCCACCTCATGGGTGATCAGGACGCTGGCTTCGGCTGCTGCGGACATGCTTGTCAAAATTCCCGTTCGTTCACGACGGCGACAATTCGTGCGCCGTCGCCACCACTTCCCTGAGCGAGGCGCCGCCGGAAGCCTCGGTCGCCGCCATCACCGCGCCTTCGACGATCGGCGCATTGCAGACGATGATCTTCTGGGCGCGTGGTTCGCCGATCATCTCGACCGCCATCTCGCTATTGGTCTCGGCACCGCCGAGATCGACGAGGATCGCGACCCCCGCCTCCGACCAGGCCTTGTCGATGGCGCCCATGATCGCCTCGACATTGGTTCCCAGCCCGCCATGGCCGTTTCCGCCGCACCATGCAAGCGGCACTTCGTTGCCGACCATCTGCCGCACCATGTCGGCGGTGCCTTCGGCGACCAGCGGCGAATGCGATACGATGACGATGCCGACATTGCTCATGCGCGCCTCTCGATTGCCTCGGCTACGGCCCGCACCAGAAGCGCAGTCGAGCGTGCGCCGGCATCCATATGACCGATCGAACGGTCGCCAAGGAATGAGGCGCGCCCACGCAGCGCCTTCATCGGCACGGTCGCGTCGGCCGCGTTGTCGGCGATCTCGACGATGTCCGCTGCCGTCTTTCCCTGCAGCAGGGCCTCATGCACCGGCTGCAGCACGTCGAGCATGGTTTTTTGCCCGGCCTGCGACTTGCCTCTGGCGGCAACCGCTTCGATCGCCTTGCCGAAGGCCGCCGCCAGGTCGGCGCGACCCGGCGCGGCGGAAATCTCCTTGCCGAGCGCCATGAACAGCGTGCCGAACAAGGGACCGGAGGCTCCGCCGACGGTCATCACCAGTTTGGTGCCGATCGCCTTCAGCGCCTCGGGCAACGGCTTTGCCGCAAACGCGCCGGCCTCGGCCCGCACTGCCTCGAAGCCGCGTTTCATGTTGAGCCCATGGTCGCCGTCGCCGATGGCCTGGTCGAGACTGGTCAGCTCTTCGGCATGTGCGGCGATCGTGTTTGCCGCCGCCTCGATCAGCCTGGAAATATCCGCTGCCGCCATATCACCCATGCTCCTGGCCCCTGCGCTGCCGGCAGTACGAGAAAATTGCATATCCGGCAATTGAAGCATTCTTTTCCCCAGTCAAGCGGGTTCGAGCAACGCAGCGAGGGCAGTGAAGACCTCGGCGACGGCAAAGGCGCCGGGGTCGACCACGCCGTCGAGCTGGCTGCCAATATAGGCGGACCGCCCGGCCTTGGCCTTGCGCATGGCAGCGGTGGCCTCGGCTCCGCGTTGCGCCGCGACCGCCGCATCTTCCAGACTCCCCCTATCCAGCGCCCTCAAGGCGGGTTCCAGGGCATCGATCATCGTGCGATCGCCGACCCTCGCTCCACCATAGAAGGACATCCGATCGAGGCCGGCGAGAAGCGCCTTGGGAAGCGTTTCGCCAGACTCCAGCGCCTGCGCGGCGGCGGTGAAGAAGATCGACAACAGCACGCCGCTAGAGCCGCCCATGCTGGCGCTCAGGATGTCGCCGAGGGCGGCGAGCGTTGCGGCAGGGTCAGCGAGCGGCAGTGTCGCAATGCGGCCAAGCACGCTGCGCGCACCGGCCGCCACAGTCGATCCGGTGTCACCGTCTCCCGCCTTGGCATCCAGTCCATTCAACGCGCCTTCAAGCGAGATCAGCCGTTCGCAGACCGCGACAACCAACCGGTCGGTGCGTGGGTCCTGGCTGGCTTTCGACGCGTTGTTCGGGCCGGCGGCTTTGGCCATCGGCACGACGCTGGCTTGGCGAACGGCTCTTGCCGGTAGCCAGGCGCGAGGGCCTACCGGCGCCAGCAACGCCGCTTCGCGCGACGCATCGAGCCGGATCAGCGACAGGGAAAAGCCGTTCATGTTGAGCGCGGTCATAAGCTGCCCGGGCCCGATTGTCAGCGTCACCTTTTGTGCCAGCGGTGAAGCCAATACCGCATTGGCGACAAGCAACATTTCCAGCGGTGGCACCGAACCGAGATTATTGATCAGCAAGGCGTAGTCGCTGACCGGATCGAGCCGCGCGGCAAGGCGCTCCGACATGATCGCAACCAGCCTTTCGGCACTTTGCACCGCAATCCGCTCAACGCCCGGTTCGCCATGGATGCCGAGGCCGAGTTCAGCGTCGTTGGCGCCAAATCTTTCGTCATGGCTCTGGCCGGGGATCGAGCACGATGACAGCGATATGCCGAGTGAAACGATATCCGCCACCGCGGCCCGCGCCGCAGCGGCAACCGTCGCCAGATCGTTGCCGGCTTCCGACAGGTGGCCGGCGATCTTGTGCACGAACAAGGTGCCGGCAACGCCACGCGGCTGGGCAATATCAGGCAGGGCAATGTCGTCCGCGACGATCACCATCTCGACGCGGAAGCCTTCGGCGCGCGCCTTCTCGGCGGCCAAGCCGAAGTTGAGGCGATCGCCGGTATAGTTCTTGACGATCAGCAGGCACCCGGCGGGACTGGTCACCGCGCGGATGGCGGCCAATATCGCTTCCACGCTCGGCGAAGCAAAGATCTCGCCCGAAACCGCCGCCGTCAGCATGCCCATGCCGACAAAGCCGGCATGGGCAGGTTCGTGCCCGGCCCCGCCGCCGGAAATGACCGCGACCTTGGTCTTATCCCAGTCCGCGCGGAGAATGACCTTGATCTCGGGATAGCCGTCGAGGCGAGCGAGATCGCCGGCTCCGGTCGTACCGAGGAAGCCGTCCAGGGCCTCAGTTACGATCGTATCCCTGCGATTGAAAAAATGCTTCATCGAATTGGTCCAGTCCGGTGCCCGAAATTGCCGGTTGAAAGGTGCCAGGAAAACACTCGCGCAGCGCTCACATCAGCCGTCGCCCATCGGGGCCGAAATACAGCGGCGAGCGATAGCGGATCATGATCTTGTCGCCCTGCGCCAGGTCGGTGTCGGGGTCGGTTAGCGTCACCAGCTTCCTGGTCCCCACCGTCACATGCAGATGGTTCTGGTCGCCGAGATGCTCGACCCAATCGACGACGCCGTCCGCATGGCCGTTCGCCGCCTTCTCGATCGAAAGATGTTCGGTACGAGCACCGATCGTCTTTGTTCCCGCCGGCGCGCCGCCATCCGGCAGCAGTCCGACCGGCAACAAATTGATTGCCGGTTGGCCGAGCCTTGCGGCGACGTGAAGGTTTGCCGGCTCAGAATAGATCGTGCGCGGGGAACCGATCTGCACCAGCACGCCGTCGGCGAGAATGCCGATGCGGTCGGCCATGGTCATCGCTTCGATCTGGTCGTGCGTGACGTAGAGCATTGTGGCGCCGAGTTCCGCCTGGATGCGCTTCAGCTCGAGCCTGAGATCGGCGCGCAGCTTGGCGTCGAGCGACGACAGCGGCTCGTCCATCAGGTAAATCGACGGCTTGCGCACCAAAGCGCGGCCGATGGCGACGCGCTGCATCTCGCCGCCAGAGAGTTTGGTCGAGCGATTATTCAGCTTGTGGTGGATGCGCACCATCTTGGCCACGTCCTCGACGCGGCGGCGGATCTGATCCTCCGGCGTTTTCCGTGCTGGCGAGCGCAGCGGAAAGGCGAGGTTGTCGTAAACCGACAGATGCGGATAGAGCGAATATTGCTGGAACACGAAAGCGGTGTCGCGCTCGGCCGGCGACAGCGTCGTCGTGTCGTGGCCGGCAATATGGATCGAGCCCGCTTCCGGACGCTCCAGCCCAGCGATCAGCCTGAGCGTCGTCGTCTTGCCGGCGCCGGTCGGCCCGAGCAGCACGACGAATTCCCCGTCGGCGATATGCAGGTCGAGATTGTCGACGGCGACATGCTCGCCAAAAGCCTTGGTCACGCTTTTGATGTGAACGTCAGCCATGATGTGCTCTCCCCTGGGAGGCCGAGTCATGGATTTCGGTGCGCACCGCACGGCCGGATCCTTTTGCGAACAGCGACAGCCGCGCGCTGCTCAGCGCCAGGCCCACATGATCGCCCGGATTGAGCCGGATTTCGGCCGGCACCCTGGCCTTGATGATGCCGTCTGCTGTCTCCACCGCCACGATCTGAGTGGTGCCGAGATATTCCGTGCCGTAAATAGCACCGCGCAGCTTCGAAGCGTCGTCGAAGCGGATGTGCTCCGGTCGGATGCCAAGCGCCATCTCGGCCGGCGCGACGTCCTCGCGGATCTCCGGCACGGCCACCTTCGCGCCTTGCACAACAATTTCCCTGGCGCCCTTTGAAAGCCCGCCGCCGAAGCCGAGGAAATTCATCGGCGGCGAGCCGATGAAGTCGGCGACGAACATCGTCGCCGGCCAGTCGTAGATCTCGCGCGGCGTGCCGAACTGCTCGATGACGCCGTGGTTCATCACCGCGATCTTGTCGGCCATCGACATCGCTTCCATCTGGTCATGCGTGACATAGACGGTGGTGGCGTGGATGCGGTTGTGCAGTTCTCGCAATTCATGGACCATCAGGTCGCGGAATTCGGTGTCGAGCGTGCCGAGCGGCTCATCCATCAGGAAACATTTTGGCCGCCGTACGATGGCGCGGCCGAGCGCCACGCGCTGGCGATCGCCGCCGGCAAGCCCGGAGACCGATTTGTTGAGCAGATGGTCGATCCGCAAAAGCTTCGCCGTCTCCTCCACTCGGCTCCGGATTTCAGCGCCTGGCATGCCTTGCGCCAGCAGTGGAAAGCCGATGTTCTTCCGCACATTCATGTGCGGATAGAGCGCGAACAGCTGGAAGACGAAGGCGATGTCGCGCTCGCGGGCACGCCGCATGGTGACGTCCTCGCCGCCAAGCAGGATCTTGCCGCCGGTCGGCAGTTCGAGCCCGGCGATCATGCGCAACGTCGTCGTCTTGCCGCAGCCGGACGGCCCCAGCATGACGAAGAATTCGCCGTCCTCGACGACGAAGTTGGAATCCTGCACGGCGACGAAATCGCCGAATGCCTTCCTTAGATGTTCGACCCTGATCTCGGCCATCGTCTACTCCGGAAATTTCGAGACGATGATGAACATCGCCGTGCCCGCAAGCATGGTGATGAAGGAATAGGTGTAGAGCACCAGTGCGAAGGGCTGGAACAGCATCAGGAAGCCGATGGCGATGATCGCGGTGGCGACGTTTTCCATCAGCCCGCGCCTGGCCCAGACGGGCCAGCGCGATTTGCGTTTTGCGGTCATGCTCATTTACGCACCGCGCCAAAGGTGATGCCGCGCAGCAATTGCTTGCGAAGCAGGATGGTGAAGACCAGGATCGGCACCAGGAAGATCGTCGTGCCGGCCGCGACTGCCGGCCAGTCCTGACCGCCTTCGCCGATGATGGTCGGGATGAAGGGCGGCGCGGTCTGCGCCGTGCCCGAGGTCAGTAGCGCAGCGAAGGCATATTCGTTCCAGGCAAAGATCAGGCAGAAGATGGCGGTTGCGGCAATACCGGTGGTCGCCTGCGGCAGTACCGTGCGCCAGAACGCCTGCAGCCTGGTGTAGCCGTCGATCATCGCCGCTTCTTCATATTCGCGCGGGATCTCGTCGATGAAGCCTTTCAGCAGCCACACCGCCAAGGACACGTTGACCGCCGTATAAAGCAGGATCATGCCGAGAGCCGTGTCCGACAGGCCAAGCTCCCGGTACATCAGGTAGATCGGGATGGCGACGGCGATCGGCGGCATCATCCGCGTCGACAGGATGAAGAACAGAAGGTCGTCGGCGAGCGGCACCTTGAAGCGCGAAAAACCATAGGCCGACAGCGTGCCGAGGAACACCGCGCAAAACGTCGAGCCGAACGCGATGATCAGCGAATTGAAGAAGCGCGGCATGAAGTTGGACGGGCCGGCGATCACCATGTTGCGCTTGCGCACCGTCTCGTCGCACAGGCCCGTCGCCGGTCCCAGCGAGTTGATGTATTCCGGTGTTTGCCGAGTCCGGGTCGAGAACAGGTTGCAGTAGCCCTCGAGGCTGGGCTGGAACAGGATCTTCGGCGGATAGGCGATCGAATCCGGCGGCGTCTTGAAGCTGGTGGCGAAGATCCACAGCAGCGGCACGATCGAGATCAGCGCGTAGGCGACGATGATCGTGCCGGCGACGCGCTTCGACGTGGCCGACGGCGCGACAACGGAATGGGCTGACGTCAGGCTCATCTCTGCTTCACCTTGTTGAGCGCCTTGACGTAGATGTTTGCGAGGCCAAACACTGCGACGAACAGGATGATGGCGAAGGCCGAGGAATAGCCCGTCCGCCAGCTTTCGAAGGCCTGCCGCTTCAGCGTGATCGAGGCCACTTCGGTGGTCGATCCCGGCCCGCCGCCGGTGAGCAAATTGACCATGTCGAACATCTTGAAGTTCTCGATGCCGCGAAACAGCACCGCCAGCATGATGAAGGGCAGCGCCATCGGCAGCGTGATCGACCAGAACTGCCGCCAGTTGGAGGCGCGGTCGACCTCGGCCGCTTCGTAGATGTATTCGGGGATCGAGCGCAGGCCGGCGAGGCAGATCAGCATCACGTAAGGCGTCCACATCCAGGTGTCGACGATGATGATCGACCATGGCGCCAGTGACACGTTGGAGAGCATGCTGATTTCGGTTGCCGGAATGCCGGTGACGAACGAAACGGCGTAGGCGAACAGCCCGATCTGCGGCTCGTAGAGGAAGCGCCAGAAATTACCGACCACCGCCGGCGACAGCATCATCGGCACCAGGATGATTGTCGTCCAGAAGGCGTGGCCGCGAAACTTGCGGTCGATCAGCCAAGCCAGCGTGAAGCCGATCAGCGTCTGCAGCAGGATGGTCCAGAACACGAAATGCGCCGTCGTCTGCATGGCGATCCAGATGTCCTGGTCGGCGAGGATGCGCTTGTAGTTTGCCAGCCCAAGGTTCTTCACAACCTCGTTGGGCCGATTGGCGCGAAAATTGGTGAAGGACAGATAGATTGCCCAGAACAGCGGAAAGATGTTGATAGCTAAAAGCAACAGGATCGTCGGCGAGATGAACAGCCAGGCGAGGCCCTTGTCGCTGATGCCCCGGACCTTGCGGGCCAACGGCTCGGGCGTAGCCCGGGCAACGCTGTCCGCCGTCCGATTGAGCATGGTCAGTCCTGCTTCGGTCACTTGGCTCGTCTCGACAATGGAATTTATCTGAACTGTGTCCCGTGCCAAGTGGCACGGGACGGTTCGGTCATGGGCTCGGGAGGAGCCGTTTACATCTTGCCATCGTCCTGGAAGACCTCGGTCCAGTCCTTGACGAGGCCGTCGAGCGCATCCTTGGCCGAGCCTTGCCCGGCAACGACATAGTCGTGGAAGCGCTTCTGCGATGCCTGCAACAGCGGGGCATAGCTCGGCTCGGCCCAGAAGTCCTTCACGATGGCCATCGAGTCGAGGAAGGTCTGCGCGTAGGGCTGGCTGGCCGGGAAGGCCGGGTCCTTGACGACCGCGTTGAGGCAGGAATAGCCGCCGAGCGACCACCATTTGGACTGCACGTCCTTGTTGGCGAACCATTTGATGTATTTGAGCGCGGCTTCCTGCTTGTCGGAATAGGAGACCACCGAGATGCCCTGGCCGCCGAGCTGGGCGAACTGGTCCCCGTCCGGACCTTTGGGATTGACGAAATAGCCGATCTTGTCGCCGCCGACATTCTCGTCCTTCTGCAGGCCTGGCCAGGTGAAGGCGAAGTTCATGTGCATCGCCACCTGGCCGGATTTGAACGCATCGACGCCTTCGCCCATGTAGCTGTTCGAGGCGCCGGGAGGGGTGCAGCAATCGTAGAGGGCTTTGTAGAACTCCAGGCCCTTCACCGATTTATCGGAGTTGACGAAGCCTTCCATCTCGTAGGGCTTTTTCGGGTTTTCGTACTGGAAGCCGAAGCTGTAGAGCACGTCCATGGCGCCCATGGTGATGCCTTCCGAGCCGCGCTCGGTGTAGATCGACGCGCCATAGACGGTCTTGCCGTCGATGTCGCGCTTCTGGAAGAATTCGGCGATCTGCTTCAATTGGTCGAAGGTCGTCGGCGGGCCGAGATCCCAGCCGTACTTTTCCTTGAATTCCTTCTGCAGCTCCGGCTTGGAGAACCAGTCCTTGCGGTAAGTCCAACCGACGACGTCACCCATGGCCGGCAGCGCCCAGTAATTCGGCGAGTTCTTCGGCCATTCCGAATAGCCGACGACGGTCGCCGGCACGAAATCGTCCATGCTGATCTTCTCCTTGTCGAAGAAGTCGTTCAGCTTGACGTAATGGCCGTTCTCGGCGGCACCGCCGATCCACTGGCTGTCGCCGATGATGAGGTCGCACAGCTTGCCGTGCGAATTCAGCTCGTTGAGAAAGCGATCGGCATAGTTGGTCCACGGCACGAATTCGAATTTCATGCCGATGCCGGTTTCCTTGGTGAAGTCCTTGGACAATTCCACAAGCGCGTTGGCCGGGTCCCAGGCTGCCCAGCAAAGCGTCAGATCTTCTGCCTGCGCGACATTCGAAACGGCTGTCGACGCAAAGAGCGTCGATGCCAGTCCCAACGCCAATTTCAAGGTCGATTTCATGCCTTCCTCCCATTTGCGAAACGCGTCCGGATGACGGTTTCAAGAGCCCGCTAAACCCCTCCTCGGGGGCCCAAACACAACGACGCGGCGGCGCACCGGATGTTTAGTAATTTGTTTAGTGATGCAATTTTTACTAAACAAGGCAAGCGAATTCGTTGCTGCATTGCAGCATGCTGGATAGGAAAGCAACGTGCGAAGTTGCGGCGACCTGCCTAGGTCACCGTCTTGTTGCTGACGGCCACCGGACGGATCACTGGGGCCGGCGGCAGCAGCGCGCGGATATCGGCGAAGGGGAAGACTGGCTCGAAGCGGAAGGCCTCGGCGAACGATCCGGCTGGGCCGTTGCACTGGCCGGCGCGAAAGGCGTTCTGCGTGCGCGCCGCGTCGACGAAACGCTCGGGATCCTGCGACTGGTGCGCCCGGATCGCCTCCGCCTTGAGATCGAAATGCCTGGAGGTATCGACGTAGTGCGTTGGCGAAAACCCGGTGCCGCCGAACGTGTCGGCATGTAGCACCGGCACCGAGAATGACGCTGCGATGCGCACGCCATCCGACAGCGCGCGGTGGTCGCCATGATAGTCGTTCGGCGCATGCGTTATCACCAGATCCGGCCCTATCTCGCCGATCAGTGCTTTGAGCGCCCCGATCAGCGCGGCATCCGCGACCAGCCCGCCATCGGGAAAGTCGAGGAAGCGCGGCGTCACGCCAAGCAGGCCGGCCGCCGCCGTCGCCTCCTTGCGGCGCCTGCGGGCAAGTGCGGCCGGATCGCCATAGCCGCCCCTGGCGCCATCCGTGGCTATGGCAAAAAAGAGTTCTGCGCCTTGCGCGGCATAGGCGGCCATCGTACCGAACATGAAGATCTCGATGTCGTCCGGATGCGCGCCAAGCGCCAATATCTTCACTCTCATCTCTCCCGGAAATGGAAAAACGTGCCCAACGGAATTCTGCTCGCGCTCATCGCCTATGCAAGCTATTCGTGCAGCGACGCGGTTGTCAAAAGCCTGGGCGGGCAGTTCAACGTCTTCGAGATCGGCTTCTTCTCGACATTGTTTGCCGGCTGCTTTCTGCTCTTTGCCAGGCCGGCAGGCGAGCGCTGGCTCGATTTCTGGCGCACCAACCGGCCCTGGGCGGTACAGGCCCGGGCCTGGGCCGGCATCGCCTCGGGCGTGCTCAGCGTCTATGCCTTCACCACCATCCCGCTGGCGGAAGTCTATGCGCTCATCTTTCTGGCGCCGCTGTTCGTCACTATCCTGGCCACGCTGGTCCTCAAGGAAAAGGTCGGCCCATGGCGGTGGCTGGCGGTCGTCGCCGGCTTTGCCGGGGTCATGCTGGTCGTCAGGCCTGGTTTTCGCGAGTTGCAGCTTGGCCATCTGGCGGCGTTCATCATCGCCTTCCTGGCCGCCACCAATGTCATCCTGATGCGTTCGCTCGCCGCGCAGGAAAAGCGCACAACGATGCTCGGCGTGCTGATCGGCTACGGCCTGCTCTTCAACGGCGTCGGTGCGGCGGCCACCTCGTTCTCGCTGCCGGATGGCAGGCAATGGGCCTGGCTGGTGCTGGCCGGCGCCTTTACCGCCGGCGGCCAGCTGCTGCATCTGCTGGCGGTCAAATACGCGCCGGCCAACCGCATCGCGCCGACGCATTACTCGCAAATCGTCTGGGCGGTGGTTCTAGGTGCGCTGTTCTTCAGGGAATATCCGGATTTTCTGTCGCTGGTCGGCTTGGCCGTGGTCGGCGGTTCCGGCCTGCTGACGATGGTGCGCGAGGAGGTGCGGCTCGGCACGGTGCGCTGGAACCCGTTTTCGCGGACCAGGCTTTGAGTCGGCGCCGAGGTTGCGTCGCGACCGCCACCGCTGATATGCGGTCGCTGCCAACTGGCTGCGCAGCATAGCACAATGACGACAAAACCCTTGCCGGACCTGCCGGTCTCCGTTGTCTTGCCGGCGCTCAATGAAACGCTGAGCCATGGTAACAGCGCCGTGCTGGTGGCGCCGCCCGGTGCCGGCAAGACGACGCTGGTTCCACTGGCGCTGCTCGACGCTGAATGGCTCGGCGCCGGAAAGATCATCCTGCTCGAGCCGCGCCGCCTCGCCGCCCGCGCTGCCGCCCGCCGCATGGCCGAATTGCTCGGCCAAGACCCCGGCGAAACCGTCGGCTATGCCATGCGCATGGAAAACCGCAGTTCCGCAAAGACCAGGATTCTCGTCGTCACCGAAGGCGTGCTGTCCCGCATGATCCTCGACGACCCGGAACTGCCTGGTGTCGCGGCGGTGCTATTCGACGAGTTCCACGAACGCTCGCTCGACGGCGATTTCGGGCTGGCGCTGGCGCTCGACGTGCAGGGTGCGCTGAGGCCCGAACTCAGATTGCTGGTGATGTCGGCAACGCTCGACGGCGCGCGTGTCGCAAAATTGCTGTCCGGCGCGCCGGTGATCGAGAGCGCAGGCCGCGCCTTCCCGGTCGACATCCGCTATGACGAGCGGCCGGCCGGCGTCACCATCGAGGACGCCATGGCCAAGGCGATCCGCTCGGCGCTTGCCGGGGAGGAGGGCAGCGTGCTCGCTTTCCTGCCCGGCCAGCGCGAGATCGAGCGCACCGCCGAGCGGCTGGCGGGCAAGGTCGGCGCCGATACCGACATCGTGCCGCTCTATGGTATGCTCGACAACAAGGCGCAGGACGCGGCGATCAAGCCGGCGCCGCTCGGCCGCCGCAAGGTCGTGCTGGCGACGTCGATCGCCGAAACCTCCATCACCATCGACGGGGTGCGCGTCGTCATCGATTCCGGCCTGTCGCGGCTGCCGCGCTATGAGCCGGCGAGCGGCCTGACGCGGCTGGAGACGGTACGTGCTTCCCGCGCTTCCGCCGACCAGCGCGCCGGCCGCGCCGGGCGCACGCAGCCGGGCGTCGCCATCCGGTTGTGGCGGGCCGAGCAGACGGCGGCCCTGCCGGCCTTCACGCCGCCGGAAATCCTCGAGGCCGATCTTTCCGGCCTGTTGCTCGATAGCGCGGCGTTCGGCGTCGCCGATCCGACCAGCCTGTCCTTCCTCGACCCCCCGCCGGCTCCGGCGCTCACCGAGGCGAGGGTACTGCTACGTGCGCTCGATGCTGTCGATGCGGCAGGACGCCTGACGGATGCCGGTGCCGCGATGCGCAGGCTGGCGCTACCGGTGCGGCTCGCCCACATGGTCGCCGAGGCGGCAATGACCGGAGAGGCGCTCGAGGCGGCGATGCTCGCCGTATTATTGACCGAGCGTGGCCTTGGCGGCGATGGTGCCGATCTCGAACGGCGGCTGCTGCGCTTTCGCGCCGAAAGATCGCCGCGCGCCACCGCCGCCCGGCAGCTGGCTGAGAGGCTGGCAAAGCAGGCTTCACCCTCCCCCTCGAGGGGAGGGTCGGCGAGCGAGCCGAGCGCAGCGAGACGAGGGAGACGGGGCGGGGTCGTCGATGGCGTGCCCGAACCGACCCCACCCCGATCCGCTACGCGGATCGACGCGCCGGGGCGAGCCACGGGTCTCGCCCGTCCTTCCGATCCCCTCAAGGGGGAGGGCAGCACGGCCGGCGCTCTCCTCATCCATGCCTGGCCGGATCGGGTCGCCAAAGCGCGCGGCGAGCGTGGCCGCTTCGTGCTTGCCAACGGCTCGGGCGCCATGCTCGACGCCTCCGATCCGCTGGCCGGCGAGACCTGGCTCGTCGTCGCCGACCTGCAGGGCAAGGCGCAGAACGCCCGCATCACCGCAGCGGCAGCCATCGATGAGGCCGACATCCGCACTGCGCTGGCGGAAAAGATCGAGACCCGCCGCGAGGTGAGCTTCGACCGCGACAGGCTCGCGGTGCGGGTGCGCGAAACGGTTCGCCTCGGCGCCATCACGCTGTCCGAACGCATGCTGCCGGCGCCGACCGGTGCCGACGCGGATCGCGCCATCCTCGACGCCTTGCGCGAACACGGCCTGCCCCTGTTGCCGTGGAACAGGGAGGCGGAGACGTTGCGGCAGCGGCTCGGCTGGCTGCATCGCGGCCTCGGCGCGCCATGGCCCGATGTCTCCGATGCCGCGCTCGTCGAGCGCCTCGACGACTGGCTGCTGCCGTTCCTTTCCGGCGCGGCATCCTTTGCGGCAATCGATCCCAGCGTGCTTTCGCAAGGCCTGATGACGCTGGTGCCGCACGAATTGCAGCGCAAGATCGACACATTGGCGCCGACCCATTTCGACGCGCCGTCGGGCAGCCGGCTGCCGATCCGCTATGACGGCGAATGGCCGGTGCTGGCGATCCGCGTGCAGGAACTGTTCGGCTTCGACCGGCATCCGGCGATCGCCAACGGCACTGTGCCGCTGACGCTCGAATTGCTGTCGCCGGCTCACCGGCCGATCCAGACGACGCGCGACCTACCCGGCTTCTGGCGCGGCTCCTGGGCCGATGTGCGGGCAGAGATGCGCGGCCGCTATCCCAGGCATGTCTGGCCGGAGAACCCGCTTCTCGCCGCCGCCACCAGCCGGGCCAAGCCGCGCGGTACCTGATGCTTCCAGATTGTCATCCCGAACCGAGGGCCGGCTTCGGCGGTTTTTCGGAAAAGACCTCCGGCTGTTTCCCCTCTATAATCACTGGCCATGATAAACATCCTGCACGCACCCGACTTCCAGCAAAGCCAGCGGCTGCGCCTCAACACGCTGATCAGGTTGCGCTGGCTAGCCATCGTCGGCCAGAGCCTGACCGTGCTTGTCGTCGCTTACGGGCTGAAATTTCCGCTGCCGGTCAGCATGTGTTTTGCGCTGATCGCCTGTTCGGCCTGGATGAACCTTTTGCTGACCTTCCGCTATCCGGCGGCGCATCGGCTTACCCCGTTCTCGGCCTTCGCCATCCTGACCTTCGACAGCCTGCAGCTTGCCGGCCTGCTCTACATGACCGGCGGACTCACCAATCCGTTTTCGCTGCTGATGACCGTGCCCGTCGTCGTCTCGGCGACGTCGCTGCCGCTGCGGCTGACCGCCATGCTCGGCGCACTGGTGATCGTGGCGGCGACGCTGCTGGTCTTTTACCACCTGCCGCTGCCATGGCATGAGGGCGCGCCTTTGGCGATGCCGTTCATCTATGTCGCAGGCATGTGGATGGCGGTGTTCTGCTCCATCGCCTTTACCGCGATCTATGCCTTCCGGGTGGCCGAGGAGGCGCGGCTGCTTGCCAACGCGCTTGCCGCCACGGAATTGGTGTTGCAGCGAGAGCAGCATCTCTCTGCCCTCGACGGCCTCGCCGCGGCCGCCGCGCACGAACTCGGCACACCGCTCGCCACCATCACACTTGTCGCCAAGGAAATGGAGAAGGCGCTTGGCGAAGATCCGAAATACGGCGAGGACGTGAAGCTGCTGCGTTCGCAGAGCGAGCGCTGCCGCGAAATCCTGAAGCGCCTGACCAGCCTGTCCTCCGAGAGCGAGGTGCACCTCTCGCGCCTGCCGCTGACCTCGCTGGTCGAGGAGGTGACGGCGCCGCACCGCGATTTCGGCATTTCGATCAAGCTTCGGCCGGGCGAGCGCATCGGCCCGGAACCGGTGGGCCGGCGCAATCCCGGCGTCATTTACGGCCTCGGCAATCTGGTCGAGAACGCGGTCGACTTCGCCCGCAACAGCGTGACAGTGCGCTGGAACTGGAATGAGGCCGCCGTCAGCTTCTCGATCATCGACGACGGGCCGGGCTTTCCACCGGAGATCATCGACCGCATCGGCGAACCCTATATGTCGACGCGACAAGGCACCGAAGCCGGCGGCGGCCTCGGCCTCGGCCTATTCATCGCCAAGACCTTGCTCGAACGCTCCGGCGCGACGCTCGATTTCCGCAATTCAAGCGAGCCCGGCGAGGGCGCTATCGTGCAGATATCGTGGCCGCGCAGCGTCTTCCTCAATCCCGAGCAGGCTTCGGCCACCATGTTCGACACGGCTTAAATTGGACAATAGCGTTGCGAAACTATATTTGCGTAAAAATCAGGCAGCAGGATTTTCAGCACGATGAGTACTGACGAAACGATTGGCGCAATGGTCGAAGGCGAGGATACCTCGCTGCTGATCGTGGACGACGACAAGCCGTTCCTGACGCGGCTTGCCCGCGCCATGGAAACCAGGGGTTTCGTGGTCGAGACGGCGGAGAGCGTCGAGGAGGCGGTTGCCAAAGCGCGCGCCAATCCGCCGGCCTATGCGGTGGTCGACATGCGGCTGGCCGACGGCAACGGCCTCGACGTCGTCGCCGCGATTCGCGAGAAGCGCGACGATGCCCGCGCCATCATCCTCACCGGCTACGGCAACATCGCTACTGCGGTGACGGCGGTAAAGCTCGGCGCCATCGACTATCTGTCGAAGCCGGCCGATGCCGACGATATTTTTGCCGCCCTGACCCGCACCGCGGGCGAACGCGCAGCGCCGCCAGAAAATCCAATGTCGGCCGATCGCGTGCGCTGGGAACACATCCAGCGCGTCTACGAAATGTGCGACCGCAACGTCTCGGAAACCGCACGCCGCCTGAACATGCATCGCCGCACGCTGCAACGCATCCTCGCCAAGCGCGCGCCGCGCTAAAGGGCTTTCATTACAGGCTTGCCCGGAGCGCTGTTTGCGCATCATCGCTTGGCGGTGTCGGACCTTGCCGCTGATACGACGGAGGCGACATGCAGGACGAAAAGCGGCTGGTCTCCATGCTGCGCGAATTCCTCGACAGCGAGGCGGCCGGCGGCCTCATCCTGATGGCTGCGGCGGCCTTGGCCCTGATCGTCGCCAATTCGCCGCTGGGCGAGGCTTATTTCTTCGCCCTCCATGCCTATCTCGGACCGCTCAGCGTCTCGCACTGGATCAATGACGGCCTGATGGCGGTGTTCTTCCTGCTGGTCGGCCTCGAGATCAAGCGCGAAATGCTTGACGGCCAGCTGTCGACCTGGCCGCGCCGCGTGCTGCCCGGCATCGCCGCCGCTGGCGGCATGGCAGCGCCGGCACTGGTCTACGTCGCCATCAACCGTAACAATCCAGCCGCTCTGTCCGGCTGGGCGATCCCAACCGCCACCGATATCGCCTTTGCGCTCGGCGTGCTGTCGCTGCTTGGCAGCCGCGTCCCGGGCTCGCTGAAGATATTCCTCACCGCGCTCGCCATCATCGACGATCTCGGCGCGGTGCTCATCATCGCGGTGTTCTATACCAGCGGCCTCTCGCTCGCCTATCTCGGCGCCGCCTTCGCCGTGATCGCGCTGCTGGTGGTGCTCAACCGCATGCGGGTGCTGACGCTGCTGCCGTACATCTTGCTCGGCATCGTTCTGTGGGTTTTGGTGCTCAAATCGGGCGTCCATGCGACGCTCGCCGGCGTCGCGCTGGCCCTCACCATACCGCTGAAGATATCGCCGGGCAGCGGCCATGATCTCGACCATTCGCCGCTGCACCGGCTCGAACACGGCCTGCACAAAGTCGTCGCCTTTTTCGTCATCCCGATTTTCGGCTTTGCCAACGCCGGCGTCTCGCTCGCCGGTCTCAGCGCTGCCGCCCTGGCCGAGCCGCTGACGCTCGGCGTCGCCGCCGGCCTCGTCTTGGGCAAGCTGGTCGGCGTGTTCGGGTCTTCCGCGCTTGCCATCCGGCTTGGCTTCGCCGATCTGCCGGTCAATGCCGGCTGGCTGCACATGGTCGGCATTTCGCTGCTCTGTGGCATCGGTTTCACCATGAGCCTGTTCATCGGCCTGCTCGCCTTCGCCAGCGACGCCGCCCTGCAGGACGCGGTCAAGGTCGGCATCCTCGCCGGCTCCTTCATCGCCGCGCTCCTAGGCGCCGCTGTGCTGCTGGTGGAGCCGGCCGCAGGCGAGGCGGAGGAGGCGGAAGAATAGGCGTCTCCCCGCGGGCGCTACCCGTGAGCGACCATGACGTGGCGGACGGCGGTATAGTCCTCCAGCGCGTAGAGCGACATGTCCTTGCCGTAGCCGGATTGTTTCAACCCGCCATGCGGCATCTCGTTGGTCAGCATGAAATGGGTATTGATCCAGGTGCAGCCATATTGCAGCCGGGCCGCCGTCGCCATGGCGCGCGAAACATCCTTGGTCCATACCGACGACGCCAGGCCGTAGTCAGAGTCATTGGCCCAGTTCACCGCTTCGTCGACTTCGGAAAAGCGGGTGACCGAGACCACCGGACCGAACACTTCGCGGCGCACGATCTCGTCCTCCTGCAGCGCGCCGGCGACGACGGTCGGCTGGTAGAAGAAGCCGGAGCCCTCGCCCGGCTTGCCGCCCGTGGTGATCTCGATGTGCTTGAGCTCAGAGGCGCGCTCGACGAAGCTCGAGACGCGGTCGCGCTGGCGACGCGAGATCAGCGGGCCGATCTCGTTTTCGGTATCGTCAGGACGATCATACTTGATGGTCGAGACGGCAGCGGAGAGGTCGGCGACGAGCTTGTCGTAGATCTTCTTGCCGGCGTAGATGCGGCAGGCGGCGGTGCAGTCCTGGCCGGCATTGTAATAGCCGAAGGCGCGCAGGCCGTTGACCACCGCGCCGAGATCGGCGTCGTCGAAGACGATGACCGGCGCCTTGCCGCCGAGCTCGAGATGCGTGCGCTTGACCGATTTGGCGGCAGCCTGCAGCACCTTCTTGCCGGTGGCGACGTCGCCGGTGATCGAGATCATGTTGACCTTCGGGTGGTTGATCAGCGTGTTGCCGACGCTGTCGCCGCGACCGAGCACGACGTTGACGACGCCTTCCGGCAGGATCTCGGCAAGGATTTTCGCCAGCTTCAGCGCGGTCAGCGGCGTCTGTTCCGACGGCTTGAAGACGACGGTGTTGCCGCCGGCAATCGCCGGCGCCAGCTTCCAGGCCATCATCATCAGCGGATAGTTCCACGGCGCGATCGACGCGACAACGCCGATGGCGTCGCGGCGGACCATCGAGGTGTGGCCGGGAATGTATTCGCCGGCGACCTGGCCGGGCATCGAGCGGACCGCGCCGGCAAAGAAACGGTAGCAGTCGACGATCGCCGGGATCTCGTCATTGAGCACGGCATTGATCGGCTTGCCACAGTTCAGCGCCTCGAGCGCCGCGAAATCCTGTGCAGCAGCCTCGATGCGATCGGCGATCTTCAGGAGATAGCCGGCGCGCTGCGCCGGTGTTGTGCGGGACCAGGTGACGAAGGCTTTTTCGGCAGCAAGCACGGTCGCCTCGATCTGCGCTGGGCTGGCCTCAGGCAGATTGAGGATGGTCGCCCCGGTCTTCGGGTTGAGGATCGGCTCCTCGGTCTCGGTGCCTTTTTCGAATTTCGAGCCGATCAGCATCTGCGTGTCCATGGAAGTCTCTCCCTTATGAACGAGATCATTTGCCCGAACCGGCGATCTGGTCGCCGTCGCGGGTCAGGTAATAGGCAGCGAGGATGGGAAGCAGCGTCACCAGCACCACGACCATGGCCACGACATTGGTGACCGGACGCTGGCGCGGACGGATCAATTCTTCGAGCATCCAGATCGGCACCGTCTGCTGCTGGCCGGCGGTGAAGGTGGTGACGATGACTTCGTCGAAGGACAGCGCAAAGGCAAGCATGCCGCCGGCCAGCAGCGCGGTTGCGATGTTGGGCAGCACGACATGCCGAAAGGTCTGGAAACCATCGGCGCCGAGGTCCATCGACGCCTCGATCATCGAGCCGGACGTGCGGCGGAAACGGGCGACCGCATTGTTGTAGACGACGACCACGCAGAAGGTGGCGTGGCCGAGCACGATCGTCCAGAACGAGAACGGGATTTCGGCCAGCGCGAAGGCCGAGCGCAGCGCGATGCCGGTGATGATGCCGGGCAGCGCGATCGGCAGGATGACCAGCAGCGAGATGGTTTCGCGGCCGAAGAATTTTGTGCGGGACACGGCGGCTGCGCACAGCGTGCCGAGGATCAGAGCGATGGCAGTCGAGATCGCCGCGACCCGCACAGACAATGACAGCGCCTGCCAGACGTCGGGGCGGTTCCAGGTGACGGCGAACCATTGCGTGGTCAGGCCCGGCGGCGGCCAGACGAAGCTCTTCTCCTCGGTGGTGAAGGCATAGACGAAGATCAGCAGGATCGGCAGGTGCAGAAAGAGCAGGCCGCCGGTGGCAGCGAGCTTCAGGCCGATCGGCGCGGATGGGCCACGGTCAGAGCGCATCGAAAGCCCCCATGCGCTTGGCGCCCCAGAGATAGAAGCCCATGATGACGATGGGAACCACGGTAAAGGCGGCGGCGAGCGGGATGTTGCCGGCGGTGCCCTGCTGCGAATAGACGGCCTGGCCGATGAACAGCCGCGAGGTGCCGATGATCTGAGGAATGATGTAGTCGCCGAGCGTCAGCGAGAAGGTGAAGATCGAGCCGGCAACGATGCCGGGCAGCGCCAGCGGGAACAGCACGTTGCCGAAGGTCTGGCCGGGCGAGGCGCCGAGATCGGACGAAGCCTCGACCAAATTGCCCGGCACGCGCTCGAGTGCGGCCTGCACCGGCAGGATCATGAATGGCAGCCAGACATAGACGAAGACGATGAAGGTGCCGGTTGAGGAGACCGACAATGAGTTGCCGCCGACGATCGCCAGCGATAGCCAGGCATCAAGCAGCCAGAGAAGATGCAATTTGGCCAGTAGCCACGTCAGGATGCCTTCCTTGGCGAGGATCAGCTTCCAGGCATAGATCTTGACAAGGTAGCTCGACCACAGTGGCAGCATGACGCCGAGATAAAACAGCGCCTTCCAACGGCCGCGCGCATAGCGCGCCGCGTAATAGGCGATGGGAAAGGCGATGACCGCCGCCGCCAGCGTCACCAGCGCCGCCATCGTCACCGTGCGCAGGATAATGTCGAGATTGGCGGCCTGCAGCAGGTCGCCATAGGTCTTCAGCGTGAACTGCCGGTTGATCAGGCCGGAGAACTCGTCGATCGAAAAGAAGCTCTGCAAAAGCAGTGCGAAGAGCGAGCCGATATAGACGATGCCGAGCCACAGAACCGGCGGCAGCAGCATGAACAGAAGCAGGAATTGCGGTCGGCGCCAGAAGAGGTCGGAGAGCGCGCCACGTACCCCGCCGCTGCCCGGCAGGATGGCGGGAGCCGTGGCCCGCGGCATGGCAGCGTCCAGGCTCATCCGAGATCGTCCATCAGATGCAAATGCTCGCGGTTGAAGGTGAGCACCACCGCCTCGCCTTCCCGGGGCAAGGCAGCACCCGCCGGCACGATGGCATGCAGCCGCAAGCCCTCTGCATCGAGCGCCAGTCTTGTCGTGGCGCCGAGATAGTTGGTCGAGACCAGGCGGGCGGCAACCCCTTCGCCGTTGGCCCGGCCAATACGGATGGATTCGGGCCGCAGGCTGCCCCAGCAATGCTGGCCGGCATAGCGCTGGACGAAATCCGGCGGCAGCACGTTGGACGAGCCGACGAAATCGGCGACGAAGCGGGTCTTGGGGCGCTGGTAGATGTCTTCCGGCGTGCCGATCTGCATGATCTTGCCGTCATTGAAGACGGCCACGCGGTCGGCCATCGACAGCGCTTCGCCCTGGTCGTGGGTGACGAACACGAAGGTGATGCCGAGCGCCTTCTGCAGCGATTTCAACTCCTCCTGCATGTTTTCGCGAAGCTTGAGGTCGAGGGCGCCGAGCGGCTCGTCGAGCAACAGCACCTTGGGCTGGTTGACCAGCGCACGGGCGAGCGCGACGCGCTGGCGCTGGCCGCCGGAAAGCTGGCCAGGGCGACGGGCGCCGTAGCCGGGAAGCCGCACCAGCGCCAGCGCTTCTTCCGCCGCCTTTTGCCGCTCCGGTCTGCCGACGCCCTTGACCATCAGCCCATAGGCGACGTTGTCGAGCACGTTGAGATGCGGGAACAGCGCATAATCCTGGAACACGGTGTTGACGTTGCGGCGATAGGGCGGCACGCCCTCGGCGCGTTCGCCGAAGATCGAGATCGAGCCCGCCGTCGGCTGCTCGAAACCGGCGATGAGGCGCAGGCACGTCGTCTTGCCCGAGCCGGAAGGCCCGAGCATGGCGAAGAACTCGCCCGGCACGATGTCGAGATCGACCGCGTCGACGGCACGCACGCTGCCGAAATGGCGAGAGACGTTTTGGAAGGAAACGGCGGAGGTCATGGGGCTGTCCTGATCTGTCAGGCTCATCAAATTTCAGGCGGTAGCGCTGCCTCTCATCCGCCTGCCGGCACCTTCTCCTCGTATAGTGGACGGGGAGAAGGGAGGCGCTCCAACGCTGGCGACCCCCCGTTCTTCACGGGGAGAGGGTAAGGGTGAGGGGCAGCGCCGAGCTTCGTAGGTGAGGCGAACTCACCGCCCGCCGATGACGCCGATATAGTCCGACACCCAGCGGTAATAGGGCACGCACTGGTCGTTCTGGGTGGCGCATTTCGAGACCGGCGTCTTCCAGAACTTGATCTTGTCGAAATTGTCGTACCCGTTGGTCTTGCAGCCTTCTTCGCCGAGCAGTTCGTTGCCCTTGCAGGCGGCGGGCACCACCGGCAGCGAGCCGAACCAGGCGGAGACGTCGCCCTGCACTTTTGGCGACAGCGAATGCTCCATCCACATGTAGGCGCAGTTCGGGTGGGCAGCATCGGCCTCCATCATCGTGGTATCGGCCCAGCCGGTGACGCCCTCCTCGGGGATAGTCGAGGCGACCGGCTTCTTGGCCGCGATCAGCGTGTTGACCTGGTAGGGCCAAGAACCGGAGGCGACGACGCCTTCGTTCTGGAAATCGTCGACCTGGATGGCGGCGTCGTGCCAATAGCGTCCGACCAGCGTACGCTGGACCCGCAGCAGGTCGAGCGCCGCCTTGTACTGATCCTCGGTCAATTCGTACGGATCCTTGATGCCGAGCTCCGGCTTGTGAGCCATCAGGTAATTGGCGGCGTCGGCGATGTGGATCGGCCCGTCATAGGCCTGGACGCGGCCCTTGTTCGACTTGCCGTCGGGAAGCTTCATTTCCTCGAAGACCACGTTCCAGCTCTTCGGCGCCTCCTTGAACACTGCGGTGTTGTACATCAGCACGTTCGGCCCCCACTGATAGGGAACGCCGTAATGGACTCCGCCGACGCTGAACCAGGGCGCATCCTTCAGCCGGTCGTCGACCGTCTTCCAGCTCGGGATGAGGTCGGTGTTGATCGGCTGGACGCGCTTGCCGGCGACCAGACGCAGCGAGGCATCGCCCGAGGCGGTGACCAGGTCGAAACCGCCCTCGTTCATCAGCGAGACCATCTCGTCGGAGGTGTTAGCGGTCTTGACGTTGACCTTGCAGCCGGTTTCCTTCTCGAAGGACGTGACCCAATCATAGCCCTTGTCGGTTTCGCCGCGCTCGATATAGCCCGGCCAGGCGACGATATTGACCTCGCCTTCGCCTTTGCCGAGCTCCTTGACCTGGGCGATGGCCTGGCCGGAGAAGCTCAGCGCGACCGTCAAGGCAGTGCATGATTTCAGCAATGAATTCATCGTCGATCTCCCATTTTTGCATGGACCCCGGAAAACCGGTTTCGGTTCTCGGAAAAGGTCATGCGCCCGTAAAAAATCTTGGATGCGCGGCTCTAAGGCCATGCTCCGGCAGCTTTGTTCCCTGGCTGAAAAGTGCTGCGAAATTTCCGGTTTCGCAAATTCATTTATCAGAAAGCCGATATCGATTTTTCCGATACATCAGCGGCCGATCTTCTCGGGCCGTTGGCGCACCATGCGCTGCGACTGGGCAAGTCCGATGAAGTCGCGCGCCGCCTGCGGCAGGCCGGAGCCGCGCCGCCACACCATGCCGACCTGGACGACCGGCAACGATCCCGAAATATCGCGCGATTCAATGCGGTCGCCTTCCAGCGACCATGGCCGGTACACGAGGTCGGGCAGCAGCGCCACGCCGGCGCCGGTGGCGACGAGGCTGCGCACCGCTTCGACCGAACGGGTGCGGAAGGCGACATGCGGTTTGGCGCCGATCGCCGTCAGCAGCTTTCCGGTATTCTCCTCGATCTCGTCGACGGTCAGCATGATCAGCGGTTCCGAGGCGATGTCGCCGATGCCGATGATGTCGGCACCGGCCAACGGATGGCCGAGCGGCAGCCACAGCCGGTAGGCCGAGACTTCGAGGATTTCGGACTGCAGTGCCGTGCGGTCGCGCAGGTTCGAGGTGACCATAACGGCAATGTCGAGCTTGCCGCCAATTAACAGGTGCTCGAGATAGTCGCCATTGTCCTCGATCGCCGAGACCTCGACACCCGGATAGGCGCGGCGGTAGCGGGCAAGAAGATCGGAAAGCACATAGCCGGCGACCAGCGAGGTGACGCCAAGTTGCAGCCGCCCGCTTGCCGCGGCCTGTTCGCCGAAGAAGGCGCGGCGCGCATCGGAAACGTCGGCCAGGATCTTTCTCGCATGGCGCAGGAACTGGTGGCCTTTGTGGGTGATGTTCAAGCCGCGCGGGTGGCGCTCGAACAGCTCGACGCCGAGATCGTGCTCCAGCTCCTTTATCGCCTCGGTGACCGAGGATTGCGAGATCGACAGGTTCTGGGCGGCGCCCGACACTGTGCCCTGCTCGGCGACGGCAATGAAGAACTGCAATTGGCGGATGGTGAAAGCCATGGCCGGACTAAACACGGCAGAGGCGGCGCTGGGAAGTGGGTGCTGGCGCAGATCTCCCGATAGAGCTCACGATAGAGATCAGCCCTCGCTTCCGCCATCGGCAATGCTGAGCCGTGCGCCGGCCTGGGCAAGGGCGGCGGCGATGTCGTGCGGCGGCGGACGGTCGGTCGCGAGTTCGGAAAAGCCGCCGAAGCCGCAGACCTGAACAAGGCCCTGGCGGCCGAATTTGCTGTGGTCGGTGACGACAAGCGAACGCTGGCCGCGCGACAGCACCATGCGGGCGAATTCGGCCTCTTCCAGATCATAGTCCATGACGCCGGTGACGGCATCGACCGCACCGGTCGATATCACTGCATGGCTGACGGAAAAGCGGCTGACGAATTCGATGGCCGAGACGCCGAAGGCAGCACCGGAATCGCTGCGCAGCTCGCCGCCGGCCATGTAGACCTTATTGCCGTTGACGGTGGCCAATGTGCGGGCGATGTCGGAGGAGTTGGTGACGACTGTCAGCCGCCGGTGGCCGAGCAGTTCCCGGGCCAGGAAAGAGGTGGTGGTGCCGGTGTCGAGCATGATCGATTCGCCGTCGCGGATGGTCGCGGCGACCATGCGCGCTATTGCCCGCTTGGCATCGGCGTTCTCGCGCATGCGCCGCTCGAACGGCGCTTCGCCGGCAATCGACGGCAGGCCGACGGCGCCGTGCATCTTGAGGATGGAACCGTCGCTGGTCAGTGGCTTGACGTCGCGGCGTACTGTCTCCAGCGAGACGCCCAGCCGGTCGGCCAGGCTCGCAATGGTCACGGTGCCTTCCTCCTTGAGGAGGCGCAGGATTTCGCCATGCCGCTTCGAGTGGACCATCGGTTCCATCCGGTCGGATTGTTGCACCACTGACCGCTTCTACGGCATAAATGCCACTAACTCCAAGGAATTTTAGCAAAATTCGGGCAAAAAACCAGAAAATACCACAAATCGCGTTGACAACGCCTCCAGCGTGGCGCGACATTATCGCTGTGACAGGCTCGGAACGGAGGACGACGGCTGAGCCGCACGAAGAATCGCTTGCCCGAACGCCCGGGAGATCGTCGGGTGCAAGGGTACCGAAATTCAGGATCCGCGGGGGCGGATGCCGGCGTCGAAGAACCCGGCACAAAGGGGCTCGTCGGTGCGGTGCGGGATACCGATCCCGAGATCTGCACCGACGAGATCTTCGCGTTGCCTCCATTCCTCCGTCCGATTGTCATCGCTGGCCAGCCGTGACATGCGTGGAAGATTGACCCAATGTTGGACGAGATCGTGACTGTCGAAGACCGCATCCGTGCGCTGCCTTGCTGGACGGGCAGCATCGACATCGCGCCGCTGCCGGGCGGGCTGAGCAATGCCAATTATCTGGTCAAGGACGCGGCCGGGCGGCACGTCGTGCGGCTCGGCCAGGACTATCCGTTCCACCATGTCTTTCGCGAGCGCGAGATGATGACGGCGCGGGCAGCGCACGCGGCAGGCTTCGCTCCGGCCGTCCATTACACTGGACCCGGCGTCATGGTGACGGAGTATCTCGGCGCCAAGGCCTATGTCGCGCAGGACGTGCGCGCCGATCTCGGCCGCGTTGCCGCGTTGCTGCGCGGTTTCCACCGGGAGATGCCCGGTCATGTCTCCGGCGCCGGCTTCATGTTCTGGGTATTCCATGTCATTCGCGACTATGCGCGCACGCTGGAGGAAGGCCGCAGCCGCAAACTGGGCGAACTGCCGCGCCTGCTGACGCTGGCGGACGAGCTCGAGCGCGCGCAAAAGCTGCTGCCGATCGTCTTCGGCCATAATGACCTCTTGCCGGCTAACATAATCGACGACGGTCACAGGCTGTGGCTCATCGATTTCGAATATGCAGGCTTCAACACCGCGATGTTCGACCTTGCCGGCGCGGCGTCGAATGCAGGCATGAGCGACGAGGAGTCCTTCGCCTTCCTGACCGCCTATTTCATGAAGGAGCCGGACCCGGCGATACGGCGCTCGCACGCCGCCATGCAATGCGCGTCGCTGCTGCGTGAGGCGATGTGGGGCATGGTTTCCGAGCTTTACCTCGACGCGCCCGGTGTCGACTACGCCGCCTACGCCGACGAAAACCTGGCGCGGCTCGAAGCCGCCCTGGAAAACTACAGGACAAAATACGGGACGCGGACATGACCTTGCCCGCCCAGGCCGCGATCGTCGTCATCGGCGGTGGCATCATCGGCTGTTCGACGGCCTATCATCTGGCGCGCGACCACAAGGCCGATGTCGTGCTTTTGGAACAAGGCAAGCTGACCTCGGGCTCGACCTGGCACGCCGCCGGGCTGGTCGGCCAGTTGCGCTCGTCAGCCTCGATCACGCGCGTGCTCAAATATTCGGTCGATCTCTACAAGGGGCTGGAAGCCGAAACCGGCCTCGCCACCGGCTGGAAGATGACTGGCTGCCTGCGCCTCGCCACCAATGCCGACCGCTGGACCGAGTATAAGCGGCTGGCAACCACGGCCAAGAGCTTCGGCATGGACATGCATCTGCTGTCGCCGGCCGAGGTCAAGGAAATGTGGCCGCTGCTGGAAACCGGCGACCTCGTCGGCGCGTCCTGGCTGCCGACCGACGGTCAGGCAAGCCCTTCCGACATCACCCAGTCGCTGGCCAAGGGCGCGCGCATGCATGGCGCAAAATTGTTCGAGGAGGTGCGGGTCACCGGCTTTGAAATGACCAACGGCCGGATCGTCAAGGTTAGGACGAACAGGGGCGATATCGCCTGCGACAAGGTGGTGAACTGCGCCGGGCAATGGGCGCGGCAGGTGGGTGCGCTGGCCGGCATCAACGTGCCGCTGCAGCCGGTGAAGCACCAGTACATCATCACCGAGAGGATCGTCGGCTTGGCGACCGACGCGCCGACAATTCGCGACCCGGACCGCCGCACCTATTTCAAGGAGGAGGTCGGCGGGCTGGTGATGGGCGGCTATGAGCCCAATCCGCAGGCCTGGACGACCGGCCTGCCCGGCGGCGACGTGCCCGATGACTGGGAGTTCCGGCTGTTCGATGACGACTACGATCATTTCGAGCAGCACATGAACCAGGCGATCGCGCGGATCCCGGCACTGGAAACTGCCGGCGTCAAGCAAATGATCAACGGGCCGGAGAGCTTCACGCCTGACGGTAATTTCATCCTCGGCGTCGCACCCGAATGCGCCAACATGTTCGTCGGCGCCGGCTTCAACGCCTTCGGCATCGCGTCCGGCGGCGGCGCCGGCTGGGTGCTGGCGCAATGGGTGGTTGACGGCGAGGCGCCGCTCGATCTGTGGGTGGTCGACATCCGCCGCTTCTCCGATCTCCACCGCGACCGGCAATGGGTCCGCGACCGCACGCTGGAAGCCTATGGCAAGCACTACACGATCGGCTTCCCGCATGAGGAATATGTCAGCGGCCGGCCGCGCATCGTCTCGCCTTTGTACGAGCGGCTGCAAAAACATCGCGCCGTGTTCGGCTCGAAACTTGGCTGGGAGCGGCCGAACTGGTTCGCGCCGGAAGGCATCGAGCCGAAGGACGTCTATTCGATGGGCCGGCAGAACTGGTTCCCGGCGGTTGGCGACGAGCACCGCCACGTGCGCGAAAAGATCGGTATTTTCGACCAGTCGTCTTTCGCCAAATACGAAATGACCGGAGCCGACGCGCTGAAGGCGCTGGACTGGATCTGCGCCAACGACGTCGCCAAGCCGGTCGGCCGGCTGACCTACACGCAGCTCCTCAATACGCGGGGCGGCATCGAGGCCGATTTGACCGTGGCGAGGCTCGGTGAGGAAAAATTCTACGTGGTCACCGGCACCGGTTTCCGCACGCATGATTTCTCCTGGATTGCCGATCATATCGGCAGGGAGTTCGACGTGATGCTGACCGACGTCACGGAGGATTTCGGCACATTGTCGCTGATGGGGCCGCGCGCCCGTGACGTGCTGTCAGCGGTGACCGATGCCGACGTCTCGAATGCCGCCTTTCCATTCGGCCATGTTCGCGAGATCGCCATTGCCGGTCACGCCATCCGGGCACTGCGCGTCACCTATGTCGGCGAACTCGGCTGGGAACTGCA
Source organism: Mesorhizobium sp. M0184 (assembly GCF_040322215.1). Classification (NCBI taxonomy): domain Bacteria; kingdom Pseudomonadati; phylum Pseudomonadota; class Alphaproteobacteria; order Hyphomicrobiales; family Phyllobacteriaceae; genus Mesorhizobium; species Mesorhizobium sp. M0184. The sequence continues at coordinate 2,276 of NZ_JAMYSZ010000013.1, read as the reverse complement.
TGTGCCGATCGCGGCGACCGGCGAGGTCTTCGATGCGCTGATGGCGGCGGGCGAAATATTCGACATTCGGCCGGTCGGCTACCGGGCGCTGGAATCGCTGCGGCTGGAAAAAGGCTACCGCGCCTGGGGCGCCGACATCACGCCCAACGACACGCCGCAGGAGGCCGGCCTCGGCTGGGCGGTGAAGCTCAGGAAGAACACCGATTTCCTCGGCCGGCGGGCTCTGGAAAAGCTCGACGGCGCGGCGCTCGGGAAACGTTTTGCCGGCTTCACGGTCGACGATCCCCGTGTCGTCCTGCTCGGGCGCGAGACCATCCTGCGCAACGGCGACGCCGTCGGCTATCTCACCAGCGGCGGCTATGGCTACACCATCGGCAAGAACATCGGCTACGGCTATGTGCGCAATGCCGATGGCGTCAACGATGATTTCCTCACTTCCGGCAACTACGAGCTGGTGGTGGCAATGGAACGGACGCCGGCTAAGATACACCTCGAGCCGCTTTACGATCCGGCAGGAGCAAAGGTGAAGGCGTAGAGCCTTCCGGTTTCAGCCTCAGTTCACGATGAGCACCAGCCCCCGGCTCGGCACGGTATCGGCCTCGCCTGGCATCGAAACATAGGGCGGCGTCTCTTCGGCGCGCGTGACGGTGCCTTGCGCCTCGAGCTCGGCGATCCGCGCGGCAAACCCGGCATCCCACAGCGTGTTCTTCACTGTCAGCACGATCACCCCGCCCGGCCGGCAGATGCGGATCAGCTCGTCCAGACCCTCGGCCCCGACATGGCCGGACGTGAAGACCCCGGCTGAGATGATCCCGGCATAGGCGTCGTCCACGAAGGGCAGCGGTCCGCCAAGCGCCAGGCAGTGCAGCGCTGAATAGACGCCCTTGCGCGCGGCTTGCGCCAGCATGCCTTCCGAGATGTCGAGCGCCTCGACCTGCGGATAACCGGTAATGGCAAGCCATTCGCCGATGAGCCCGGTGCCGGCGCCGGCATCGAGCAGAGGAGCGGCGCCGCGCGCCAGATGGCGGGCCAGCAAGGCAAGGCAGATGGTGGGATGGCGATAGCCAGCCGCCGACATGTCGGCGTCATAGGTGCCTGCCCAACTGTCGTAGAGCGCCGCGACGTCTTCCGGCCGCTTCGCCGCATAGGCTGCGGCGAGTGCGCTCTGCTGATTGCTGTCCGTCATCGCTTTCCGTCGCCTGGTATCGATCCGCAACGCGATCATAGCCAAACGGCGAAAACTGTGGAACCGTCATCGTCCCAATAACACGGGGAAAGGAGCGAAATCCATGGCGGACGACCGGGCGCGCGCCGCACTTGCGGCCATTCCGGTGCTGGCCGGCTACGAGGGGCCGCTGGAACGGCTTGGCGGCCTCACCAATCTCGTCTTCAATGCGGGAGATTTCTGCCTGCGTATCCCCGGCAAGGGTACCGAGGAATACATCAACCGCGCCAACGAGGCGGTGGCGGCGCGGGAAGCGGCGAAGGCCGGCGTCAGTCCCGAAGTGCTGCATGTCGATGCCGAGACCGGCGTGTTGGTGACCCGCTTCGTTGCCGGTGCCGAGACGATGTCACCGGAAAAGTTCAAGACTCGGCCGGGCAGCCCGGCACGCGCCGGCAAGGCCTTTCGCAAACTGCACACATCCGGCGCGGTGTTCCCCTTCCGCTTCGAGCTGTTTGCGATGATCGACGATTATCTGAAAGTGCTGTCAACCAAGGACGTCGCCCTGCCTGCCGGCTACCACGATGTGGTCCGCGAGGCGGAGGCAGTGCGCTCAGCACTTGCGGCTCAACCTCTGCCGATCGTCGCCTGCCACTGCGACCCGCTCTGCGAAAACTTTCTCGATACGGGCGACAGGATGTGGATCGTCGACTGGGAATATTCCGGCATGAACGATCCGCTCTGGGATCTCGGCGACCTCAGCGTGGAAGGGCAATTCGACGCCGCGCAGGACGAGGAGATGACGCTGGCCTATTTCGGCGGCGAGCCGAGACCGGCGGAGCGCGCCCGCATCGTCATCTACAAGGCGATGTGCGACCTGCTGTGGACGCTGTGGGGACTGATCCAGCTTGCCAACAAAAATCCGGCCGACGACTTTCGCGCCTATGCCGACGGCCGGTTTGCGCGCTGCAAGGCACTGATGGAGACGCCGGAATTTTCGCGGCATCTTGCGGCGATGCGAACGGGTTAGAGTATCCGTGTTGGTCAAGGGAGAGATGGTGTCCAGGTCCGATTGTCCCTGAGTAGTGCGTTTGCGAGGATGATGAGCTTTCGC
>NZ_JAMYSZ010000012.1:0-191001 GCF_040322215.1 Mesorhizobium sp. M0184 | reverse complement strand
GATCTCGTATGCCGGCTACGACCCTGTTTTCCTGTCCATCGCCCGCTCGGCGATCGGCGGCCTGTGTGTTTTCGGCTGGTGCCGCTGGCGCGGCATTGCGCTGTTCACGCCCGACAAAACCCTCGTCGCTGGCATTCTGGCGGGTGCGCTTTTCGGTTTCGAGTTCCTGTTTCTCTATGTCGGGCTCGAGCACACCACTGTCGTGCGCAACACCTTGCTGGTCAACACCATGCCGTTCTGGATGCTGGTCGGCGGTCATTTCCTGCTGGGCGAAAGCGTCACGGCACGCAAGCTCGTTGGTCTTCTGCTCGCTTTCGCCGGACTGATCGCGGTGTTTTCCGATAAACTGAGCGCCAGTGGCGGCGCGACGCTGAGCGGCGATTTGCTCAGTCTCGGTGCCGGCATTCTGTGGGCCGTGACCAATATCGTCATCAAGCGGTCGAAGCTGGTGACGGCCAGCGCCGAAAAGCTGCTGCTCTATCAGCTGGCCGGGGCCGCCGTCGTCGGCATTTTGGTGATACCTTTTGCCGGGCCGCCCGTCCGCAACTTTACCGTCTTGCCAACCTTGGCTCTGCTGTTCCAGGCCGTCTACGTTGTCGCGTTCACCTATGTGCTGTGGTTCTGGCTGCTGCGGCGCTACCCTGCATCTGGACTGTCGAGCTTCACCTTCCTGTCGCCGGTGTTTGGTGTGCTGTGCGGCGCCGTGTTCTTGAACGAGCCGCTGACCGTTCGTATCTTCCTGGCACTCGCCCTGATCGCCGCCGGTCTTATCATCGTCAACCGGCCGGCCAGAAAACAAAGTCCCGGATGAGCATGCGCGATATATTGAACGACCTCGAAGCTGGAAAGCAGCTCTCTGATCCGGACCCGGTACGCCGTGCCCAGATCCAGATGAAGACGCACCTGCCAAAGCGCTTCTACAAGACCGTCGCGGTCGCGCCGGTCGAAGATGGTTTTGCCGTCCATCTCGATGGCAAACCCGTCCGCACGCCGGCCAAGGCGCTGCTGGCGCTGCCGACCGAAAAGGCGGCTGCTCTCGTCGCCGAGGAATTCGCCGCACAAGAGGAGACCGTCAACCCGGTGACGATGCCGGTGATGCGTCTGGTCAATACGGCAATCGATGGCGTCGCCAGTGATCCCCAGGCGGTGATGGAGGACATCCTGCGCTTTGCCTCGTCCGATCTGCTCTGCTACCGCGCCGATGCGCCCCAAGGACTCGTCGACCGGCAGAACCAGCATTGGGATCCGGTCATCGACTGGGCGCGCAGCGCGCTCGGCGCCCGGTTCCATCTTGCCGAAGGCGTGATCCATGTCGAGCAGCCGCGCGAGAGTATCGCGCTGCTTGGCCAGCATCTTGCCCAACGTGCCGATCCGCTGCGCCTTGCCGCCATCCACGTCATGACGTCGCTGACCGGATCGGCGCTGCTGGCGCTGGCCGTCGACTTCGGCGAGCTCGACGGCGAGGCGGCCTGGGCTGCCGGTCATGTCGACGAGGACTGGCAGGCCGAGCAATGGGGCCATGATGCCGAGGCCGTCGCGCACCGCGCGGCCCGCAAGCGCGACATGATGGCGGCAGTCAGCCTGCTCGAAGCTCTCAAAGGCTGACCGCACCGTCGTTTCTATTTCGCACTGCACATTAGACCAAAGTCATAATCCCAAAGGCGGTCTGCCTCTGGGCACTGCTTTCTGTCATTTTTTGCACCGATGGCTGCACTGAGTCTGCGTTGCGAGGAAACGCGGACGAAGTGCAGCATCGAGGACTGACGGAATCACACGGGAGGATACGCTCATGGCAATGGCATCGACCGCCGGCAAAACAAGCCGCGGCATGACGCGCGAGGAGAAGAAGGTCATCTTCGCTTCCTCGCTCGGCACCGTTTTCGAATGGTACGATTTTTATCTCTACGGCTCGCTGGCAGTGTTCATTGGTTCGACTTTTTTCAGTCCAACCATTCCAGAAGCGACGCGCAATATTTTCGCGCTGCTGGCGTTTGCCGCTGGCTTCCTCGTGCGCCCGTTCGGCGCATTGCTGTTCGGCCGCATCGGCGACCTTGTCGGCCGTAAATACACTTTCCTTGTCACCATGACGATCATGGGCCTGTCGACCTTCCTGGTCGGCTTGCTGCCTGGCTATGCGACTTTGGGCATCGCCGCTCCCGTGATCCTGATCATCTTGCGCATGTTGCAGGGCCTGGCGCTCGGCGGTGAGTATGGCGGTGCCGCGACCTATGTCGCCGAGCATGCACCCGACGATCGCCGCGGCTACTACACGTCGTGGATACAGACGACGGCAACGCTCGGCCTGTTCCTGTCGCTGATCGTCATCCTGATCGTCCAGGGGTCGATGACCAAGGAAACCTACGCCGCCTGGGGCTGGCGCATTCCGTTCATCGTTTCCTTCCTCCTCCTCGCCATTTCGATCTGGATCCGGCTGTCGCTTTCTGAATCGCCGACCTTCCAGCGCATGAAGGACGAAGGCAAAGGCTCCAAGGCGCCGCTGTCAGAAGCCTTCGGTCAGTGGAAGAACGCCAAGATCGCGCTGCTGGCGCTGCTCGGCCTCACAGCCGGTCAGGCCGTAGTTTGGTACAATGGCCAGTTCTACGCGCTGTTCTTCTTGCAGAACGTGCTCAAGGTCGATCCGCAATCGGTCAACATCATGATCGCGATTGCTCTGGCTGTTGGCTCGATCTTCTTCGTCGTGTTCGGCTGGCTCTCCGACAAGATCGGCCGCAAGCCGATTATCATGGCCGGCCTTGCACTGGCGATCGTCTGCACCTTCCCGTTGTTCAAGGCGCTGACCTGGGCAGCCAACCCGGCGCTCGCCACCGCGCAGCAGAACACCCGTGCGACGGTGACCGCGGCACCGGGAGACTGCAAGTTCCAGTTCAACCCGGTGGGCACGGCGAAGTTCACCACGTCCTGCGATATCGCCACCTCGTTTCTGACCAAGAACTCGGTGCCTTATGACGTAGTGGCCACGGCAGCGCCCGGCACTGCTGCGTCGGTCAAAATCGGCAACGAGACGGTTGAGTCGTATGACGCCACCGCAGCCGGCGATCAAGCCAAGGCCAAGGACGCTGTTTTCGCCAAGGCGGTAAACACGGCGCTTCAGGACGGCGGCTATCCGCTGAAACGGGCAGCGGCGAAGGTGCCGGATCAGAAGCTCGAAGCCTTCATCGCGGCCAATCCCGAACTGAAGCTCGATGCGGCCGCGATCCGCGCCGGCGAGAAGGCCATGGTTCCGGCCGACCAGGCGATCAAGGACAAGCTGCTGACTGCCGATGAGGCTGCGGGAGCTCCCGAGGTCACCGTCTACACCGTACCAGGCGGCGGTCCCTTTGCCATGTTCGCCGACCCGGCGGCGGTCAACTGGCCGATGACGATCGGCATCCTGCTCATCCTCGTGATCTTCGTCACGATGGTCTACGGGCCGATTGCCGCGATCCTGGTCGAGATGTTCCCGACCCGCATCCGCTACACCGGCATGTCGCTGCCCTACCATATCGGCAACGGCTGGTTCGGCGGGCTGCTGCCGGCGACGGTGTTCGCGCTCAGCGCCTACAAGGGCGATATCTACTACGGACTCTGGTACCCAGTGGTGATCGCGGCGATGTCGCTGATCATCGGCATGATCTTTGTCAGGGATACGCTCGGAACGGACCTGCACACCAAACAGTAGCCGGCCTGTCCGGTTCAAAGCAAAGCCCGGCGCGAGCGATCGCGCCGGGCTTTTTCAATTTATCGAGTGCAGGGCTTAGCTCTTCCGATCCTGTTTCGCTTCCTCGATGGCTGCCTCATGATACCAGGCACTTCCGAAATCCGTTCGGTTGCGTAAAGAAGCAAGTTCTGCCGCGAACTTAGCCTTTCCGCTTAAATTCGAGGCAGAAGCGCGCGCTGCCACCGGGAACATCAGGATTTTGGCCGACTGACGAGTGGAAGTGATTTCCATTGTCGGTTTCCTTTCTTCGACAGAACCTTGCCGATTCAACCTTTCCCCAACATAGGTTCAGCAACCAAAATAGGCAACATGATTACGAAAAGATCAGTACTTGCACATTATTTGTGCACAATGTGCTTGTGGATGATCCGAACGCAGCATGACGGCGGACCAGCGATTTTGGGCGGATACAACCTCACTTTTGCCGCATCCATCGCCGGCGAGAATGGCACACGAATTGCGTTTTAGTAATCCGGCAGGTCGGCTGCTGGATAGGCCGGCTCGCCCCGGCGCCATCCAGGGTTCGGTGATCAAGCAACGAGAGGCTAGAATGACGAAATACAAGCTCGAGTACATTTGGCTCGATGGATACACCCCGGTTCCCAATCTTCGCGGAAAGACGCAGGTCAAGGACTACGCCGAGTTTCCGACGCTCGACCAGCTTCCGCTGTGGGGCTTCGACGGTTCTTCGACCATGCAGGCAGAGGGCCACAGCTCCGACTGCGTTTTGAAGCCGGTCGCCGTTTATCCGGATCCCGCCCGCACCAATGGCGCGCTCGTCATGTGCGAGGTCATGATGCCGGACGGCGTGACGCCGCATGCGTCCAACAAGCGCGCCACCATTCTCGACGACGAGGGCGCCTGGTTCGGCTTCGAGCAGGAATATTTCTTCTACAAGGACGGCCGTCCGCTCGGCTTCCCCGAGAGTGGCTATCCGGCGCCGCAAGGCCCGTACTACACCGGCGTCGGCTACAGCAATGTCGGCTCCGTCGCTAGGCAGATCGTCGAGGAGCATCTTGACCTTTGCCTTGCCGCCGGCATCAACCATGAAGGCATCAACGCCGAGGTGGCCAAAGGCCAGTGGGAATTCCAGATCTTCGGCAAGGGCTCCAAGAAGGCCGCCGACCAGATGTGGATGGCGCGCTATTTGTTGCAGCGCCTGACCGAGAAGTACGGCATCGACATCGAATATCACTGCAAGCCGCTCGGCGACACCGATTGGAACGGCTCCGGCATGCATGCCAACTTCTCGACCGCCTATATGCGCGAAGTCGGCGGCAAGGGCTATTTCGAGGCGCTGATGGCAGCCTTCGACAAAAACCTGATGGATCACATCGCCGTCTATGGGCCGGACAACGACAAGCGTTTGACCGGCAAGCACGAGACCGCGCCCTGGAACAGGTTCAGCTACGGCATCGCCGATCGCGGCGCCTCGATCCGCGTGCCGCACTCCTTCATCAACAACGGCTACAAGGGCTATCTCGAGGATCGCCGGCCGAACTCGCAGGGCGACCCCTACCAGATCGCCTCGCAGATATTGAAGACGATCGCCTCCGTCCCGACCAGCGCCGAGGTTTCGGCCGCGGCTTGAGCATTCGTCACGGCGTGGACCTCAGGTCTGCGCTGTGACTTTCTCTCCAATCGCATCACAATAAAAAACCCCGGCGTCTCTGCCGGGGTTTTTTCTATTGGCTGCAACAATCCGGATCACACGGAATAATACATATCGTATTCGACCGGATGCGGGGTCATTTCGAAGCGCATCACCTCGGCCATCTTGAGCTCGATGTAGCTGTCGATCTGGTCGTCGTCGAAGACGCCGCCGGCCTTCAGGAAGCCGCGGTCCTTGTCGAGGCTCTGCAGGGCTTCGCGCAGCGAGCCGCAGACGGTCGGGATTTTCTTCAATTCCTTCGGCGGCAGATCGTAGAGATCCTTGTCCATCGGCTGTCCCGGGTGGATCTTGTTCTTGATGCCGTCGAGGCCGGCCATCAGCATGGCGGCGAAGGCGAGATAGGGGTTCGCGCCCGGATCGGGAAAGCGGACCTCGACGCGCTTGGATTTCGGCGATGAGCCGAACGGAATGCGGCAGGAGGCCGAGCGGTTGCGTGCCGAATAGGCGAGCAGCACCGGCGCTTCATAGCCCGGCACCAGGCGCTTGTAGGAGTTGGTCAGCGGGTTGGTAAAGGCGTTGATCGCCTTGGCATGCTTGATGATACCACCGATGTAGAACAGGCAGCTCTCGGACAGGCCGGCATATTCGTTGCCGGCGAAGGTCGGCTTGCCTTCTTTCCAAATCGACTGGTGGACATGCATGCCCGAGCCATTGTCGCCGAACACCGGCTTCGGCATGAAAGTGGCCGTCTTGCCGTAGGCGTTGGCGACCTGGTGCACGACATATTTATAGATCAGCATCTTGTCGGCGTTGCGGACCAGCGTGTCGAACTTGATGCCGAGCTCGTGCTGGGCGGCGGCCACTTCGTGATGGTGCTTTTCAACGCGCACGCCCATCTCGGCGAGCACGGTGAGCATTTCCGAGCGCATGTCCTGCGCCGAATCGACCGGCGGCACCGGGAAATAGCCGCCCTTGATGCGCGGCCGATGACCGAGGTTGCCGGTCTCGTAGTCGGTGTCGTCATTGGACGGCAGTTCGGTCGAATCCAGCCTGAAGCCGGTGTTGTAGGGATCGGCCTTGTACTTGACGTCGTCGAAGACGAAGAACTCGGCTTCCGGGCCGACGAAGATCTGGTCGCCGATGCCTTCGGCCTTCATGTAGGCCTCGGCTTTCTTGGCGGTGCCGCGCGGATCGCGGTTGTAGGATTCCCCCGAGATCGGATCGAGAATGTCGCACAGGATGACCATGGTCGACTGCGCGAAGAACGGGTCCATATGCACCGTATCGGAATCCGGCATCAGCACCATGTCGGACTCGTTGATCGCCTTCCAGCCAGCGATCGAGGAACCATCGAACATGACGCCATCGGCAAACATGTCTTCCTCGACCTCGACGACATCCATCGTAACGTGCTGCAGTTTGCCCTTCGGATCGGTGAAGCGCAGATCGACGAACTTAACGTCGTTGTCCTTGATCTGCTTCATGATGTCTTTGGCTGTCGTCATGTCCCTGCTTCCCTATGTGATGACGTTTTGAACATGGCCTTTTAACGGGAAAATTCAGACGGCGTCCATGCCGGTTTCGCCGGTGCGAATGCGCACCACTTCCTCGATATTGGAGACGAAGATCTTACCGTCGCCGATGCGGCCGGTCTGGGCCGCCTTGCGGATGGCTTCGATCGCGGCTTCGACCGCATCGTCGCCGAGCACGACTTCGATTTTCACCTTCGGCAGGAAGTCGACGACATATTCGGCGCCGCGATAAAGCTCGGTATGGCCCTTCTGGCGGCCAAACCCTTTGGCCTCGGTAACGGTGATACCTTGCAGGCCGGCCTCCTGAAGCGCTTCCTTCACTTCGTCTAGCTTGAACGGCTTGATGATCGCTTCGATCTTTTTCATGTAAAAAGTGGCCTCCACTGCCAAAAAAGACGGGTTGTGAGCCCCGCTTGCGCCTCAATCAAGCACGAACTGTGCCAATTGATGGGGCGCCGAACGGCCTCACATGATTTGGATACCATGCCACGCGGGAATGTACATTCGCGTCATTCGCAGCGTTGGATGCGCCATGAATGCCGCGAGCCTACACACCGCCGGTCCTGCCGTCCGCACAAAAATTGGGCAGATCGGGTATTTCATGGGCAGCTGCGCGCCGTCGTCCCGAACGATGTACGCCGCCAAATTGCTTGGGGACCTTCGTTGTTTGCGTCGGATCAAAAACTGGACAATGCTTGGGGAAATGATGTGCATGTCGCCCGCATGAGCAATGAGCTTCTGTCTCCGTCCGACATGGCTGAGGCCGACCGGCTGGCGATTGCCGCTGGTCCATTCGACGGCATCGGCCTGATGCGCAATGCCGGTGCTGCGGTTGCTGCCGTAGTACTCAAGCGCTACCCGAACGCAACGCGCGTCCACGTGCTTTGCGGCCCCGGCAACAATGGCGGCGACGGCTATGTCGTGGCGCGCATCCTTCGGGAGAGCGCCGTCGACGTTTCGGTATGGGCGTCCGGATCGCCTAAAGGAGGCAGCGATGCAGCAGTCGCTGCCTCGGAGTGTCCGGTTGAAGCTCGGCCGCTGTCGGATTTCGTTGCCGAGACGGGCTCGATCGTGGTCGATGCGCTTTACGGGGCGGGGCTGTCCAAGCCGCTTTCCGGCGACCCCGCCAAGGCGATCGACAATGTGGCGGAGTTGAATTTGCCGGTCGTCGCGGTCGACCTGCCATCGGGCGTCTCTGGTGAGAGCGGCAATGTCCTCGGTCAGGCTTTCCGCGTCCGAATCACCGTGACCTTTGCGCGAAAAAAGCCAGGCCATCTTTTGTTGCCGGGGCGCGAGCTGTGCGGCGAAATCATGCTCGCTGATATCGGCATAAGCGACAGTGTTGTTGCGCAGCTTGAACCACGAACATTCGAGAACATTCCGGCGCTCTGGCTTGGCCGCTTTCCGGTTCCGGCCGTCGACACCCATAAGTATAAACGCGGCCATGTCGGCGTCTTTTCCGGAGGGCCGTCGGCGACGGGTGCTGCGCGGCTGTCGGCGCTTGCCGCGGCAAGGAGCGGGGCAGGGGCAGTCACCATGCTGTCGCCGGCGAACGCCATCCATGTGAACGCGGCGCATCTGACCTCGATCATGCTGCGCAAGGTAGACACTGTCGCGGATGTGGACGAATTCGTCGGCAGCCGTGGGCCATCGGCCTTCGTGCTCGGCCCGGGATTTGGCATTGGTGAGAAGACGCGCGAATTCGTCCTGGCCGTGCTGAATGGCGCCCATGGGCAGGGCGGCGGGATTGAGGGCTTGGTGCTCGACGCCGACGGCGTCACCTCGTTTCGCGACGCGCCGGATGCCCTGTTCGAAGCCGCCAGCCGGCCGAGCGCGCCGGCTCTGGTGATGACGCCGCATGACAGCGAATTCGCCAGGCTTTTTTCAGATATCGCCGAGGACCAGGACCTGTCCAAACTCGCCAAGGCACGCGCCGCAGCCGAACGGGCCAACGCCACTCTCGTCTACAAGGGTGCCGACACTGTGATTGCGGCCCCCGATGGCCGGGCAGCGATCAACGGCAATGGCGCGCCTTGGCTGGCCACCGCCGGTTCGGGCGACGTGCTGTCGGGTATCATCGCCGCGCTGCTGGCGCAGGGCATGCCGGCCTTTGAAGCGGCCTGTGCAGCAGTCTGGATCCATGCCGAGGCCGGCAGCCGTTTCGGACCGGGGATGATCGCCGAGGACCTGCCGCTGGCGCTGGTGCCGGTCCTGCGCGAGCTTATCGAAAGTCGCGGGATAGCTGCCGAATGAACCGCCTGTTCACGCTGCTCGTTGCGATCGTCAGCGCCGTATTCATGGCGCAGGCTGCGAACGCCGAAACTCCGCTGACGATCGTCGACGACCCGGCCGTTCTCGTCGCCCTCGACAGCAACGGTTACGGGTTCGCCGGCATTTTCGGCGTCGATGGCAAGGGCGATTTGAAGACGCTTTACGACAAGGCGCCGGCCTATCACGCGATCGTCGAAACGATTGCAAGCGACGTCGCAGCATTGCGGGCCGAGATGAAGGCCGGCGGTCGGCCGCTCTACGAGGTGACCGACGGCAATGTTGGCCGTGTCATGGACATGCGCTGGCTGAGGACCGATGCCGCGCGCTTCCGCCTCGTCGGCGTAGTCAACCGGCTCGACCGGCGCGACTTCGCCGCGCTGCAAGGCGATACGAGTTGCGGCGAAGTGCGCTTCGTCTATCGCTTATCCTATAGTTTCAAGAAAAACGGCAAGGTTCTGGGCTCGCGCCTGCCGTTCAATTTCAGTGCCGTCTACAATGCCGCGCCGGATGCCGATGGCGGTTGTGTCGGCGTCGCCGGGCGCTGGGCACCACAGCTCGACGAGAACGTCGATGCCGGCTGGCTGATCGGTGGGCCGCTGGACAGGGCGGCGCTCACCTTCAAGCAGCTCGAGCTCAATGCGCAAGTGGTGCGCTTCCCCTCCGGCCAGGAGACCGAATTCGGCGGGCAGGCTGCCTATCTCATGCGAATTTTCGGCATCGACGGAGCGGCTGCCAGCGAAAAGCCGTTGGAAAACACGCCCGATGCGGCACGCCTTGCCGAAGACGTCGCGCTGAAAGCAAGACTTGCGGACTATGTCCGCACCAGTGTCGCGGCGGTCGATCTCGGTGTCTACCAAATCCCCGATGAATTCTTGGCAAGGAAGGTCATTTCGTGGTCGACCTTCGGCAGTGCAAGGCAGGCCAACCACCCGTTCACGCCACTGTTCCAGCCCGCGGATTTCGCTGGTGTCGATTTCTCCGCGCTGAAGCTGGTGCGCACGCCGGAGGCATTGGTCGAGCGGCTGGACAACGGCGCCTGCCAGGGCTGCCATCAGGCGGGCTCGACTGCCGGCTTCCATTTCATCGGCCTTGACGACAAGACGACCTCGCCGCTCAACCGCATCGAGGTTGGCATCTCGCCGCATCTCCACGCCGACATCCCGCGCCGCGTCGCCTGGCTGCGCGCGACTGCCGACGGCAAGGAACCGAACCGCTTTCGCCCGTTATCGTTCGCGCCGCCGGCGACCTGGAACGATGCCGGCGAAATCGCCTATTCGCCGGCCGAAATGGCGATGCCGTGCCTGATGCCACAGGATGCGGCCCGCTTCGGCGCGACATGGCAATGCGGCGCCGGCACCGTCTGCACGCAGCTGGCAACCGCGTCCGGCGTACGCACCAAGCTGGCGCAATGCCTGTTGCCCAAGCACAGCGAAGAGATGTTCTCCGGCCATCCGTGCCTGACCGGCTCGATCGCCAGCAACCCGGCACAGCCTTTCAATGACCGCTATACCATCACCGGTCAGTTCGCGGCGTTCGCGCCTGGCATTTCGCGCGCCGCCTACACCTGCCGACCGCCGAAGATCGGTGTGCCGGCGGGTATCGCCTATCGCGGCTGCGACGACCGGGATCGCAGCTTTGCCGCCTTCAAGACGGGCAAGCCGATGCCCAACGAGATCTGCGGGCTGGTCGGCGGCAAGAAATTCGACACCTGCGTGGCGACCAATAATTTCGACCAGTGCCTGGGCGGCGCCGTCAATCGCGGCAATCGTCCTGCCTGCTCGGCCGACCATTTCTGCCGCGAGGATTACATGTGCCAGTCGCTGCCGCCCGACATTCCCGGTATCGGCAAAGTGAAGGGCATCGGCTTCTGCTCGCCGACTTATTTTATCTTCCAGATGCGCATCGACAATCACGCCACGCCGTGGTCGGGCGCCGTCCGCGCGACGATGGGAGCCGGGTTCGGCGCGGCGGAAGCGGAATAGGCTGCCGACTCTGGCATTGGCCACAGTAGTTCAAGATGGACAGCTATCGTTCAAGAGCGTCGGCGATGTTCGATGTCCATTCACCATCGAAATGGCGGACATGTTCGGCGACGATCTCATCGCTCAGCAGGCTCGACAAGGCGGAAACCAGAACTGGTTCTATCTCTGGAGCCGAGCTAAATCCAAGAGCAGTCAAACGTTCGGACCAGGGCGGATGATCCGCGCTTTCGTTATCTGGCGCGTCCCAGGCCTTTTGCGCATATTCTTGCAGGATGGGAAGCCTCGACAGGTGACTGGCGGCCGCCAGAACTCTTTCAAGTGGTGGACGAGGCGGTACCATGGTGCCAAGCAGTTCACGTTTAAGCGGAATATACACTTGGTCATCGAAGAATGCACTGGCGGCACCGATCAGTAGCAGGGAGCGCGCCGTTTCATGTGCATCGCCGGACATCGCTGCATGACGATCTGCGTCAATTTCCGCCCGCCGCGACAACCGTATTTCTTCGCGCTCCAGCGTGCGCGACATCGGGCCAAGCATCCAGTAGAACAGGCTGCCCGAAACGGTTTTTCCCGGTGGGGCGAAGTCGAAGATTAGATCGAAGCTCTTTTCGAGTTCGGCCAGGTTGAGCCCGCCATTTGTATCTTTATTTTTCAGATGGGCGTCCTCATGGGCCAAGATCGCCGCAAACTCCTTTTGGTCGGTCGCTGCGAGCAGCGGCAGGCCCACGGTGAGAATTGCCCTGCGACCAAGCAGGCCCAGAAACGGCCGCTCTTCACCGATACTGGCGTTGAGATCGTCGCTCAGGATGATGCTCGTGCGGCTGGCGCGGTGTTTGCCGGCAATACTCTCCCAGACGGCCCACAATTTCGGGGCTGATTCCCGAGTAATCCCGTCCACCTTGCTGGGTCGAAAACCGGCGAACAATGTCCCGATCAACAGAACGATGGCCAGCATCGCGGCCGGGATTGCAACAACGCCGGTCGCGATGACAGCGAGCGGATAGCAATCGAGGAACCAGAACCACAGGAGTATTGGGCAAAACAGCGGCAGGGCGAAGAGCAGGATGGCAAACCTGCCGAAACGCGCTCCTACATAGAGGACCAGGCGCGACATCAACCCCTCACAGCGGGATGTTGTCGTGCTTCTTCCAGGGGTTTTGCATATCCTTGTTGCGCAGCATCCTGAGCGCGCGGGCGATGCGGCGGCGGGTCGAATGCGGCATGATCACCTCGTCGACATAGCCACGCTCGGCGGCAACGAAGGGGGACAGGAAGCGATCCTCGTAAGCTTTTGTATGTGCCGCGATCTTTTCCGCGTCGCCGATGTCCTTGCGGTAGATGATCTCGACCGCGCCCCTGGCGCCCATCACCGCGATCTGCGCCGTCGGCCAGGCATAGTTCATGTCACCGCGCAAATGCTTTGACGCCATGACGTCATAGGCGCCGCCATAGGCTTTTCTGGTGATGACGGTGATCTTTGGCACGGTCGCTTCGGCATAGGCGAACAGAAGCTTGGCGCCGTGCTTGATCAACCCACCATATTCCTGCGCGGTGCCGGGCAGGAAGCCCGGCACGTCGACGAAGGTGACGATCGGGATCGAGAAGCAGTCGCAGAATCGCACGAAACGAGCCGCCTTGCGGCTGGCATCCGAATCGAGCACGCCGGCCAGCACCATCGGCTGGTTGGCGACGAAGCCGACGGTGCGGCCCTCGATACGGCCGAAGCCGGTGACGATGTTTTTCGCAAAATTCTGCTGGATCTCGAAGAAGTCACCCTCGTCGGCAACTTTAAGGATCAACTCTTTGATGTCGTAGGGTTTGTTGGCATTGTCGGGGATCAGCCTGTCGAGCGACAGATCGTGATCGGTGACCGACTGGTAGCATTCGATCTCGGGAATTTCCGCCGTGTTGGAAGCGGGCAGCAGATCGACCAGCCGGCGCATCTGCAGCAGCGACTCGACGTCATTGTCGTAGGCTCCGTCGGCGATCGAGGACTTCGTCGTGTGGATAGAAGCGCCGCCGAGGCTTTCGGCGGTGACCGTCTCGTTGGTGACGGTCTTCACCACATCCGGCCCGGTGACGAACATGTAGGAGGTTTCGCGAACCATGAAGATGAAGTCAGTCATCGCCGGCGAATAGACATCGCCGCCGGCGCAGGGGCCCATGATCAGTGAGATCTGCGGGATGACGCCGGAGGCCAGTACATTGCGCTGGAAGATCTCGGCATAGCCGCCGAGCGCCGCCACGCCTTCCTGGATGCGGGCGCCGCCGGCGTCGTAAAGGCCGATGATCGGCGCGCGGTTGCGCAGCGCCATCTCCTGGACCTTGACCACCTTTTCGGCATGCGCCTCGGACAGCGAGCCGCCGAACACGGTGAAATCCTTGGCGAAAAGATAGACCGGGCGACCGTTGACGGTGCCCCAGCCGGTAACGACGCCGTCGCCGGCGATCTTGGTTTTCTCCATGCCGAAATCGGTCGAGCGGTGCTCGACATACATGTCGAACTCCTCGAACGAGCCCTCGTCGAGAAGGACGTCTATGCGTTCGCGGGCGGTCAGCTTGCCCTTCTTGTGCTGGGCGTCGATGCGGGCCTGGCCGCCGCCCATGCGGGCGATCTCGCGGCGGCGCTCGAGTTCCTTCAGCACGTCCTTCATGACCGGTCCCCGAAACGGAAAGCTGCATTGTGGTAATCATGCCCGCGAGAGAGCGCAAGCGCCGCTTCCTCATGGCTTTTGCTGCGCTGCAACATCAGGCCCCCTTGCATTCCGAAGCGAACTGGGCCATATGCGGCCGTATAGGCGCTTGGGCCGGGATAATCCGGCCTTCTCGACGAATGAGACTGGTTGCGTCTGTTTTCCCTCTTCCCGACAGATCGGCAAGGTGGCGAAAAAGCCCCGTGGCATGAAGCCTGCGGGCACGACAGCGCAGCCGTGTGGACGATGACGTCCGCCCGCCTTGTCGTTTCATGACAATTTTCGACGGCAGGTTGCGCCCTGCCGCCATCGATGTTTGCGGCCAGAAGCCGCATGAAAGAAGAATATTTTGACCAATGAAAACACTTTGATCGGTAAGGACACTGGGGAACTGAACGGTTTCGCCGCACTTGGAATTACCGGCGCACTGCTCAAGGCCACCAATGCCGCCGGCTTTACCGATCCGAAGCCGATCCAGGCCCAGGCGATCCCGCCGCAGCTCGAAGGCCGCGACATTTTCGGCATCGCCCAGACCGGCTCGGGCAAGACGGCGGCGTTCGCGCTGCCGATCCTGTCGAAGATCATCGCACTTGGCACCAAGCGCCGGCCGAAGACGGCCCGCGCGCTGATCCTGGCGCCGACACGTGAACTCGCGGTGCAGATCGAGGAGATGATCAAGCTGCTCGCCAAGGGCGCACATGTATCGACCGCGCTCGTGCTGGGCGGCGTCTCGCGCTTCAGCCAGGTGAAGAAGGTTGCGCCCGGCGTCGACATCCTGATCGCAACGCCCGGTCGGCTGACCGACCTTGTGCGTGAAGGCGACCTGATGCTTGCCGACACCAAATGGCTGGTGCTCGACGAAGGCGACCGCATGCTCGACATGGGCTTCATCAACGACGTCAAGCGCATCGCCAAGGCGACGGCGCCGGACCGTCAGACGGTGCTGTTCTCGGCGACTATGCCGGCCGAGATCGCCGAACTGGCGAAAGGCCTGCTGAAGAACCCGATCCGCGTCGAAGTCGCTCCTCACAGCACCGCGGCAGCCGAGATCGTGCAGGGTGTCGTCTTTGCCCGCACCAAGCAGAAGCGCCAGGTGCTGGCCAACATGCTTGCCGATGAGGCGATGAAGTCCGTCATCATCTTCTCGCGCACCAAGCATGGCGCCGACAGGGTGACCAAGGATCTCGAGCGCGACGGCTTCAAGGCCGCCGTCATCCACGGCAACAAGTCGCAGAATGCCCGTCAGAAGGCACTCAACGATTTCCGTGAGGGTTCGGTTCGCATTCTCGTGGCGACCGACATTGCGGCACGCGGCATCGACGTGCCCGGCATCAGCCATGTGGTGAATTTCGACCTGCCGGACGAGGCGGAGAGCTATGTCCACCGCATCGGCCGCACCGGCCGCAACGGCATGGACGGCATCGCCATCACACTCTGCGACCCGTCTGAAAACAGCAAGCTGCGTCAGGTCGAGCGCATCATCCGCACCAAGCTGCCGATCGCTGCCGACCATCTCGGCAGCCCCGATCCGCAGCGCAATCCCGCCGAGAAGAACGAGCGCAGCTTCGAACCGGCCAATGATCGCAACGACCACAATGGCCGTCGCGACGGCAGGCGGCCCGGCGGCGCAAACAACGGCTTCGGCAAGAAGCGGTTCGGCGACAAGCCGGCCTTTGCGGGCGAGCGCAAGCCGGAAGGCGCCAAGCCCTTCAAGGGCAATAACAAGCGCCGCTTCGGCGGCAAACGGCCAACAGCGCGGGCCGCATAATCTGACCGTGTTGCGGTCGGCCAAGCCTGGCTTGGTCACACACGATTGAAGAGGGCGACCGGAGCGATGCTTCGGTCGCCCTCTTGCTTGGGGACCTTTGGTTCACCTTACCACCGCCTCGATCCACACGACGGTCCGCTACGCGAGGAAAGCCGTGGTCGATGGCGACAGCGCGTCGCCGGCAATGACGTGGTTGTCCGGGTCGCCGGTATCGTCGACCGGCACCAATTCATGTGCGGCGCCCCAGCGACCCGCAAACACGATCGCTCGCCCATCACCGATCCTACTCGACTGGCGGCTTGCGGTCGAAATTCAGTGGCCGCGCATTCCAGCGGGTGACCGTGCTGATCACCCATCGGCAGAACGGCCTCGGCAGCATCCTGAGCAACTTCAGCGTCCAACTCAGGCGGCGTGGGAAAGTGACTTCGAAGCCGCCGTATTCGATGCCTTGCGCGATGCGGCGCGAGGCCAGATTGACCGGCATCAAGCCCGGCATCGGCAGGAAGTTCTTTTCGGTCAGCCGCGTGTCGACAAAGCCCGGATTAATCACCTGGATGCGGACGTTCATCTTGTCGAAATCGTATTTCAGCGACTCGGCCAGGATATTGACCGCCGCCTTGGTGCCGCCATAGGCGGCGGTGGTGGGCCAGCCGAAATAGGCGGTAACCGAACCGATCAGCACGACATGGCCGCGCGAGCGCACGCGCATGCGTTCGATGACTGGCAGCAGGCCATTGATGATGCCAAAATAATTGACTTCGAAAGACCGACGGAAATTGCGCGCCACAAGATCCTCGCCCGGCGTTGCGATATAGCTTCCAGCGTTGAACACTGCCAACACGATCGGACCGAGATCTTTCTCGATCGCTGCAACCGTCTTCGCCATGCGTTTTTCGTCGGTCACGTCGCAAGGATAGGCTGCGACACGGCCCGCCATCTGCGCCGTTTCGACGATGAGAGTATCGATCGGATGGTCATCTGGCGCAGTCACCGCGACGACATAGCCCCGAGCGGCAAGATCCTTGGCCAGCGAACGGCCGATACCGCTGCTGCCGCCCGTAATCCAGGCGACGCCATGCTTCGGATTGGCCCGATAGAGTGTCATGTTGCGCCCCGCCGGCTCTTCTTAGCCTGTGCTCTACCGGTGAAGAAATCGAATGAAAAGAGTGCTTTTCGGTACATGGTTGAAATGAATACCGGTAGGGCGCTCCTGGCTGCAGGAATTGCAGTGTGCGAAATGCGACTGGACCAGGCAAATTCTTGCCTTGAAACCGAAGCTTCGGGTTTCTAGGGTTTCGCCGCACCCACAAAGGAATCTCCATGCCCCGTTCTGTGATCGACGTGATCGGCAACACGCCCCTGATCCGCCTCAACAAGGCCTCGGAAGCAACCGGCTGCGAGATCCTGGGCAAGGCCGAATTCATGAATCCCGGGCAGTCGGTAAAGGACCGCGCCGGCCTGTTTATCATCCGCGATGCGGAGCAGCGCGGGCTGCTGCGGCCCGGCGGCGTCATCGTCGAGGGGACGGCCGGAAATACCGGCATCGGATTGACACTGGTTGCCAAGGCGCTCGGCTACCGCACGGTGATCGTCATTCCCGACACCCAGAGCCAGGAGAAGAAGGATACAATCAAACTGCTCGGCGCCGAGCTGATCGAAGTGCCCGCCGTGCCTTACAAGAACCCGAACAACTACGTGAAGCTGTCGGGCCGGCTGGCCGAGCAGATGGCGAAGAGCGAGCCGAATGGCGCGATCTGGGCCAACCAGTTCGACAATGTCGCCAACCGTGACGGCCATATCCGCACCACGGCCGAAGAAATCTGGAACCAGACCGACGGCAAGGTGGATGGTTTCGTGTCGGCGGTCGGTTCCGGCGGCACTCTGGCAGGCGTCGGTTTCGGGCTGAAGGCCAAAAACAACCAGGTCAAGATCGCGCTGGCCGATCCGCTGGGGGCAGCGCTCTATTCCTTCTACACCAGCGGCGAGCTGAAATCCGAGGGCAGTTCGATCACCGAAGGCATCGGGCAGGGGCGGATCACCGCCAACCTCCAAGGCTTTACACCCGATTTTGCCTTCCAGATCCCCGACGAGGACGCGCTGCCGATCGTATTCGACCTGATCCAGGAGGAGGGGCTTTGCGTTGGCGGTTCGACGGGCATCAACATTGCCGGCGCCATTCGCCTGGCGCGCGAGCTAGGCCCCGGCCACACCATCGTGACCATGCTTTGCGACTACGGCACGCGCTACCAGTCGAAGCTGTTCAATCCTGAATTCCTGCGCGAAAAGAAGCTGCCGGTGCCGGGCTGGATGGAGCAACAGAGCACGATTTCGGTACCGTTCGAAAGGGTTGCGTGATGGCGCACAAGACCGAAGCGCTGTTTCGTGACGACGCCTATCTGGGGACGGCCGACGCCACCGTCGTCGCAGTCAATGATCGCGGCGGCATCATTCTGGACCGGACGGTGTTTTACGCCACATCGGGCGGGCAGCCGGGCGACACCGGCAGCCTCGAACGCGCCGACGGCACCGGCATAGCGATTGCCGCTACGATCACCGGCGAAACCAAGGACGAGATCATCCATGTGCCGGCGCCGGAGCAGGCAGTTCCAAAGGTGGGCGAGCGCATGAGGCTCGCCATCGACTGGCCGCGGCGGCAGTTGCTGATGCGCATGCATTCTGCCTGCCACCTGCTTACCGTCGTCTGTCCGTTCCCGATCACCGGCGCCGCGGTTTCCGAGGACGACAGCCGTATCGATTTCGACATCCCGGACGCCGGCTTTACCAAGGAAGACGTGACGGCCAGACTGATGGAGCTGGTGCGAGCCGACCACCCGATCTTCACCCGGCTCATTTCCGACGAGGAACTGGCATCCAATCCGGGCTTGGTGAAATCCAAGAATGTGCGGCCCCCGGCCGGCACGGGAAGGATCCGATTGGTCTGCATCGGCGAGAACGCTTCGATCGACAGCCAGCCTTGCGGCGGCACCCATATAAAGAGCACCAGCGAAATCGGCGAGATCCATATCGGCAAGATCGAGAAGAAGGGCCGCGAGAACCGGCGCTTCCGCATTCGCTTTGGTCCTATGCCGCCAGCCTGATATAGGACTGCGACGGACGGGACAGGAGAGAAAAGATGGCCGACGACAGTCCTTTCACCATCGATGCCGATTGGTTACAGAAGCGGCTCGGCGAACCCGGCCTGACGATTGTCGACGCGTCCTGGTATCTGCCGGCGCAAAAGCGTGACGCGCGCGCCGAGTACGACGTAGCGCATATTCCAGGCGCCCGCTTCCTCGACCAGGATGCGGTTTCGGACCCCGACGCGGCTCTGCCGCACACGCTGCCGTCGCCGCAGCATTTCGCGCAATATGTCGGCGCGATGGGTATTTCGGCCGATGACACGATTGTTGTCTATGACGGGCCAGGGTTCTTTTCTGCACCGCGCGCCTGGTGGTTGTTTCGCGTCATGGGCGTGTTCCAGGTCTATATACTCGACGGCGGCTTCGATCGTTGGAAAGCCGCCGGACGGCCGGTGACTGCGGAGCCGACGAAGATCGCGCCTTGCGTGTTTTATGCCAACTTCGATGCCGCCCGCGTCGCCAGCCTTGCCGACATGCGCCGGATCGTCGAGACGGGGGAGAGCCAGATCGCCGACGCGCGCTCGCCTGGCCGTTTTGCCGGCACCGAGCCGGAGCCGCGCCCCGGCATCCGCTCCGGCCATATGCCGGGCGCGCACAACGTGCCGTTTTCGGCGCTTTCGGAAAACGGCGAATTGTTGCCGAAGGACAGGCTGCGCAAAGTGATCGAAGGAGCCGGCATCGACCTGTCGAAGCCGGTCGTCACCTCCTGCGGGTCGGGCGTCACCGCGGCAGCCGTCACGCTAGCTTTGGAGACGCTTGGCCATGCCGACAACAGGCTTTATGACGGTTCATGGACCGAATGGGGCGGGCTTTCCGACACGCCTGTCGTGACGGGCAAGGACTGACGGTGATGGAAGACGGATCGCTGGAAGACATCGATGTCACCGTGACGTTTCTCGAAATGCATGTGCCGCCTGCCTATTCGCCGCCGCTGCCGTACAACCGCCAGATCGCGCTGCTCAAGACCAAAGACATTCCCCTGCATTTCTACCGCTATTTGATGGATCGGGTCGGCCGCAAATGGCACTGGGTCAATGTTTTGAGGCTGAGCGACGAGGAGCTTGCGGCGGGCATCCACCGCGAGGACCGCGACATCAGGGTGCTTTATCTGGATGGTGCGCCGGCCGGCTTCTTCGACCTCAAGCCGCATTTGCCGGAGGAAGTGGAACTCGCTTATTTCGGAATGATGGAGCACGCGACCGGGCAAGGCATCGGCCGCTGGTTCCTCGGTGCGGCAATCGCCGCAGCCTGGTCGCACGGGCCAAAGCGGGTGACGGTGCAGACCTGCACCCTCGATCACCCAGCAGCACTGCCGCTCTATCAAAAACTCGGCTTTACGCCAGTGGCGCAAAAAAAGGAGGTCGTACATCCGATGTCTTTTGCCGAGCGCGCGGCCAGCGTCATGCGGCCCTGATTTTCAGGCCCGTTCATCCGAGCTTCAGCTTGTCTTTGCAATGTCCCAGAGTCTCTGGATCAACACTCAAAGGCGAGCCCGACTTGAATGAGCTTGGCTCTTTCCATATCGCTATCGTCTAAAAACCGATGGGTGATGGAGGATCGCACGATGGCAATACGCGTGGTAATGGCCGGCGCGACCGGCTGGGTCGGCAAAGCGCTGGTTCCGGCGATCGGGGCGCAAGGCGACATGGCGCTGGCCGGGGCTGTATCACGCAGCGGCGCGGGGCAGGATTCCGGTCTGCTGGTTGGTATGCCGGCTAATGGTATTGCCGTTTCGGCCTCGCTGGCCGAGGCGCTGGAGGCGCCGTCGGACGTGCTGGTCGACTTCACCAAGCCGCATGTCGTGAAAGACCATGTGCTGCTCGCCATCGACAACGGACGGCACACGGTGATCGGCACGTCGGGACTGGGAGCTGCCGACTATGCCGAGATCGACGCCGCGGCGCGCGCCAATGGCGTCGGCGTTGTTGCCGCTGGCAACTTTTCCATCACCGCCACGCTGATGAAGCGGTTTGCACTTATGGCGGCAAAATACGTGCCGGATGTCGAGGTCATCGATTATGCTAGTGCAAAGAAGCCCGACGCGCCCTCCGGAACCGCACGAGAGCTTGCTGAAGCGCTGGCCGACATCCGCAAGGCCTCAACGGCAAAGCCGGTCTCCGAGGTCTCCGGCGTGCCGGCCACACGCGGTGGTGCGGTCGGCGCAGGCGAGGGGGTGCAAGTGCACGCGCTTCGCCTGCCGTCCTACATCCTGTCCTGCGAGGCGCTGTTCGGTCTGCCAGACGAGCGGCTGACCATACGCCACGACGCCGGCTCGTCCGCGGCGCCTTACGTGGCGGGCACGCTGCTCGCCATCAGACGGGTACAGCAGGTCAAAGGTCTGGTTCGTGGTCTCGACGCGCTGATGGATTGATCCATTTCGGCAGGAATCGGGTGGGAAGCTCTGTCTTGCGAGCATAATTTCCGGTCAACGACACCGGAGATTTTGCCATGACGCTAAAATTCAAAGCCTTGCCAACCAATGCTGTCCGGGCACTTCAGCGCGGCGGGCCGGATGCTTATGGCTTGAAGCCAGAGCGGCAAATTTCGGATGGCGACGGCGTGCCTTGCCGTCATTGCTTGAAAAATATTGCTGTGGGAGAAGCCTATCTTGTTTTGGCCTATCGGCCTTTTCCGGAGCTGCAGCCTTATGCCGAAACGGGGCCGATCTTTCTGCATGCGAAAGAATGCGAACGCGCCGCCGAGGGGAAAATGCTTCCCGAAATGCTCGAAAGCAGCGATTACATTGTGCGCGGTTATGGCAAGGACGACCGCATCGTTTACGGCAGCGGCGGCGTCATTCCGACCGACGCCATTGCCGCACGGGCAGAGACGTTGTTCGAACGCGACGACATCGCTTACGTCCACATCCGCTCGGCGCGCAACAATTGCTATCAGTGCCGGATCGACCGCGCGTAACCGGACAGGCTGCACCGGCTTGGGGCTGTCGTACTCCCGTCGCATACAAGCGGTAGAAACACACTGTCGATCGATTTGCCGACCGCGGATGAACCGGCGGGAATTTTCGACAACCGAGGAAGCGGGGCTTTGGCTCCGCTTTTTTGTTGTCCGGTTATTCCGCGCGCCCGACACTTTTCAGTTTTTCGACATAAGAAAAAACCCGTCGGACGAATCCAACGGGCACTGGAGAGGCAGATTCGGACAGCTCAGGCGGCGAGAACGGCCTTCGGCTCGACCAGGTCGTAACCGAGCGCTTCGGCCACTGCGCGATTCGTGATCTTGCCCTTGTGGACGTTCAGCCCGTTGCGCAGATGGTGGTCGTCTACCAGCGCCTTGAGGCCCTTGTCGGCGAGCTGCAGGCCGTAATGCAGCGTCGCATTATTGAGCGCGTGGGCCGAGGTGACCGGCACCGCACCCGGCATGTTGGCGACGCAATAGTGGATGACGCCGTCGACCTCATAGGTCGGCTCGGCATGGGTGGTGGCGTGCGAGGTCTCGAAGCAGCCGCCCTGGTCGATGGCGACGTCGACCAGCACGGCGCCTTTCTTCATGCCCGACAGCATTTCGCGCGTCACCAGCTTGGGCGCTGCTGCCCCCGGGATCAGCACGGCGCCGACGACGATGTCAGCCGAAAAACATTCTTCCTCCAGCGCCTCGACGGTCGAGTAGCGGGTGTGGACGCGGCCGCCAAAGATGTCGTCGAGCTGACGCAGGCGCGGGATCGAGCGGTCAATGATGGTGACGTCGGCGCCAAGGCCGGCGGCCATCCGTGCAGCATGCAGGCCGACGACGCCGCCACCGAGCACAGTGACCTTGCCGGGGAGCACGCCGGGCACGCCGCCAAGTAGCACGCCGCGGCCACCATTGGCCTTTTGCAGCGCCGTTGCGCCCGCCTGGATCGACAGGCGGCCGGCGACTTCCGACATCGGTGCTAGCAGCGGCAGACCGCCGCGCTCGTCGGTGACGGTCTCGTAGGCTATTGCGGTCACGCCGGAGGCCAGCAGGCCCTTGGTCTGCTCCGGATCCGGGGCAAGATGCAGATAGGTGTAGAGGATCTGGCCGTCGCGGAGCTGAACCCATTCGTTGGGCTGCGGCTCCTTGACCTTCACGATCATGTCAGACTTGGCAAAAACGTCGGCGGCCGTTTTGGCAATCGTGGCGCCGGCGGCGCGATACGCGTTGTCATCGGCGCCGATGCCGGCGCCGGCGCCGGTCTCGATCAGCACTTCATGGCCATGCGCGACATATTCACGGACCGAACCCGGTGTCAGGCCGACGCGGTATTCATGGTTCTTGATTTCCCGGGGGCAACCGACGCGCATTGTTTTCTCCTGATCCGGCCCTTTGGGGCTCGTTCCCTGTCTAGAGATAGTGAACCACGAATCGTTCGGTAAGTGTTTGCGAATGCGCTTGCCAGAGAGGCCACTGTTCGATAATCGTTGCGCAAAACATTAGAATTATCGCAGGAACCCGCAAAAATGCCGCTCGACAGGATTGATATCGCCATTCTCGAGACGCTGCAGAAAGACGGGCGGATACCCAACGCAGCGCTCGCCGAGAAGGTTGGCCTGTCGCAGTCGGCCTGTTCGCGGCGGCTGGACAATCTGGAGAAATCCGGAACCATCCGCGGCTATCACGCACGGCTGTCCAACGCTGCACTTGGGCACCAGATGACGGCGATCGTGCATATATCGCTGTCCGGGCAATTCGAGAAGACGTTGTCGGATTTCGAGGCAGCGATAAAGCGCTGCCCGAACGTCCTATCCTGCCATTTGATGTCGGGCGAATATGACTACATCCTGCGCATCGCGGCAAAGGATCTCGTCGACTACGAACGCATCCACAAGGAGTGGCTGTCGGCAATGCCGCATGTGACGAAGATCAATTCGTCTTTTGCCTTGCGCGAAATCGTCGATCGCACGGCCGTGGGAATGAAACCTGAACTCGCCTAGGCCCGAACTCGCCTAGGTGTTGACTGCCTCGGTCACCACACGGTCCATCGGAATGTCGTGCGGCTGCGGGTAGATGGTGACGATGCGCTGCAGTTCGTAGCCGACGCCGACGACCAGCGGTTTGAAGGGCATCGCGGCAAGCGTGCGATCGAAGAAGCCGCCGCCATAACCCAGGCGAAACTGCCCGGGATCGATGCCGACGATCGGCGAAATGACGATGTCGGGCAACACCGGATCGCCGTCAGCCGGTATCGGGATATTCCAGACGCCCTTCTCCAGCCGGTCTCCGTGGGTATAGGCGCGAAAGACAAGCGGCCGGTCTTTCTCGACGACGACGGGCAACGCCGTGCGCCCGCCCCGCGCGTTAACGGTTTCCATCCACGGGCGCAGGTCCGGCTCGCCGCGAAACGGCCAATAGAGGCTGACCATGCGGCCGGCGATGTCGCCGATCACCGCGTCGAGCCCTTCGGCAATGCGCTGCGACATGGCTGCGCGCGTGTCGGCCGAAACGGCAAGGCGGGATACGATCAACCGCTCGCGCTCGGCCTTGCGCCAGCGCCTTACGTTGGTCCAGTCGGAGAGCGGCGCTTGGAACTCCGGATCAAGTTCGTGCATAAAACAAGGCGGCGAGGCGTACTGCGCTGGGTCATCATCTTCATTCCTAGCCATGCTTCACCTACAATATACTGTTCCAACCAAGTCGTATCCGGGACGTAAGCTATATCCGGGAATGAGTCTGCAGCATGCGTATTCACGACATCAAGAGACGAGTCCCAGGCAGTTGCAGCGCAGGCATTGCTGCCCTGCACAACGATACTTACATCAGCCTTGGCGAGAGGGATGAGTGAGATAAACATAGCCAACCATCACGTCGTCGTCGTAGGCGCCGGTTTCGGCGGCCTCGAATTCACCCGCGCACTTGCCGGCGCGCCGGTGCGCATCACCATGATCGACAGGCGCAATCATCACCTCTTTCAGCCGCTGCTCTATCAGGTGGCGACGACGGCCCTGGCCACCTCCGAAGTGGCTTGGCCGATCCGCCATCTCCTGCGCAGGCGCAAGGACGTGACGACGCTGCTTGCCACCGTGACTGGCATCGACCGCACCGGCAAGCGCGTGCTGCTGCAGGACGGCGGCACGGTCGCTTACGACACGCTGGTGCTGGCCACCGGCGCGCGGCACGCCTATTTCGGCCATGACGAATGGGAGCCATTCGCCCCGGGCCTGAAGACACTGGAGGACGCCACCACCATTCGACGGCGTATTCTTTTGGCTTTCGAGCAGGCCGAGCGGGAAACCGATCCCGCCCAGCGCCAGGCACTGCTGACGCTGGCGATCGTCGGCGGCGGGCCGACCGGCGTGGAATTGGCCGGCACGATTGCCGAACTGGCGCATGACACGCTGCGCGGCGAGTTCCGCAACATCGACACGCGGCGGACGCGTGTGGTGCTGATTGAGGCCGGCGACCGCGTTCTTGCCAATTTCGCGCCGGAACTCTCCGATTATGCAATGAAGGCGCTCGAACGGCTCGGCGTGACCGTCGAACTCGGCCGAGCGGTTACGCGCTGCGATGCTGAGGGTGTCGTCTTCGGCGACAGGCATTTGCCGGCCAGGACAATTCTTTGGGCGGCGGGCGTAGCCGCTTCGCCGGCCGCCGAATGGCTCGGCGCGGCAGCGGACCGCGCGGGCAGAGTGCTTGTCGAGCCCGACCTGAGTGCGCCGGGAAACCCGGAGATTTTCGTCATCGGTGACGCAGCGCACGTCCTGCGGCCGGATGGCCGGCTGGTGCCGGGCGTCGCGCCCGCCGCCAAGCAGCAGGGACGGCACGTCGCCACGGCGATCAAGGCAAGGCTTGCCGGTGACGCGACACCGCGTCCTTTCAGCTACAGGCATGACGGCGATTTGGCGACGATAGGCAAGCGCGCGGCGGCCATCGATTTCGGCTGGATCAAGCTTACCGGCCGGCTTGCCTGGTGGCTATGGGGCTTGGCGCATATTTACTTCCTGATCGGCTTTCGTAACCGGCTTGCGGTTTCCCTGAGTTGGCTATGGATCTACTTCACCGGTCAGCGCAGCGCGCGGCTGATCACCCAGGGCGACGACGATAAGGGCTGATTGTTCGCTGCCGGACATTCATCGGCGCGTCACCTCCTCTTGATGGAATCGGCTTCTGGACTCGGCTGGATTTCGGCGCGAAGCTTTGCTTCGGGCAGGACTTGTCACGTCGTGGAAGGAAGAGAGAACGAATGTCCCAATTGCGCCACCTCGTCTCACGCCGCGATTTCCTCGCCGGCGTTGCCGCCAGCGGAGCGCTGATCATGCTGCACCCGTTCTCCGCCCGGGCTCAAGCCAATCAGGCGCATCTGAGGATTATGGAGACGACCGACATCCACGTGAATGTGCTGCCTTACGACTACTACGCCGACAAAGCTAACGACACGATGGGGCTGTCGCGAACGGCATCGTTGATTGAAGCCGTGCGCAAGGAAGCAACCAACGCGATGCTGATCGATAATGGCGACCTTCTGCAAGGCAACCCGATGGGCGACTACATCGCCTACGAAAGGGGGATGAAGGACGGCGATCTGCATCCGGTCATGAAGGGCATGAACCTGCTCGGCTACGAATGCTCGACGCTCGGCAACCACGAGTTCAACTACGGCCTGTCGTTCATGGACAAGGTGCTGGCCGGTGCCAATTTCCCGTTTGTCTGCGCGAATTTGATCCGCGGCACGGAGCTCGCCGCGAACGCGCGCGACGACAAGCTTTATCTCAAGCCTTACGTCATCCTCGACAGGAAGATCAAAGACGGGTCGGGCGCCGAGCAACCGATCAGGATCGGCATCATCGGCTTCGTGCCGCCGCAGATCATGGTCTGGGACCTGAAAAATCTCGAGGGCAGTGTCAAGACGCGCGACATCGTCGAGGCGGCCAAGGCGTGGGTGCCGCAAATGAAGGAAGAAGGCGCCGACATCGTCATTGCGCTCTCCCATTCCGGCATCGACGTGAAGCAAAGCGACATGATGGAGAACGCCTCCTTCTTCGTTGCCGGTGTCGAAGGTATCGATGCGGTGTTCACCGGCCACCAGCATCTGGTCTTCCCCGGCAAGAAGGACTTTCAGTCGCTGGACGCCGTCGATACGGCGAAAGGCACGTTGCAAGGCAAGCCCGCCGTCATGGCCGGCTTCTGGGGCTCGCACATGGGGCTGATCGATCTGTTGCTGGAGCGCGACGGATCGACGTGGAAAATCGTTTCGACGACCTCTGAGGCCAGGCCGATCTTTGAGCGGGTCGACAAGACGAACAAGCCGACCGTCGCGGACGACCAGCGCATCGTCGACGCGCTCAAACAGGACCACGAGGCGACGCTTGCCTATGTGCGCCGGCCGGTCGGCAAAACCTCGGCGCCGCTCTATTCCTATTTTGCGCTGGTCGCCGACGATCCATCGGTGCAGATCGTCAGCCAGGCGCAGACCTGGTACTTGAAGGACATCCTGAAGAACACCGAGTGGAAGGATATGCCGCTGCTGTCGGCGGCGGCACCGTTTAAGGCGGGCGGGCGCAACGGCGCCGACTATTACACCGACGTGCCGGTGGGCGATATCGCCATAAAGAACGTCGCCGACCTCTATCTCTATCCAAACACGGTGCGCGCCGTCGAAATCACCGGGGCAGAGGTGAAGGAATGGCTGGAAATGTCGGCCGGCATCTTCAACCGGATCGAACCGGGCAAAGCCGACCAGGCGCTCATCAACACCGACTTCCCGTCTTATAATTTCGACGTGATCGACGGCGTCACCTACCGGATCGACCTGTCGCAGCCGCCGAAATATGATTCGAAGGGCGGGCTGGTGAATGCTGGCTCGACCCGCATCATTGACTTGATGTTCGACGGCAAACCAATTGGTCCCAAGCGGAAATTCGTCGTCGCCACCAACAACTACCGAGCCGGCGGCGGCGGCAATTTCCCGGAGATCAATGCCTCGAAGATCATCTACGAAGCGCCCGACACCAACCGCGACGTGATCGTGCGCTACATCGTCAGCGAAGGCACCATCAACCCGTCGGCGGACGCCAACTGGTCGTTTGCGCCACTACCGGGAACCAGCGTCGTGTTCGAGACTGGCGCCAAGGCGAGAGAGTTTATTGCGCAAGTGAAGTCGCTGACGATCGAGCCGGCGGGCGAGGGCGAAGCGGGGTTTTCCAAGTACCGCATCACGCTTTGAGGCAAGGCGGGAAGCGGTCGTCGAAGCCGAGCGGGGTTATCTTTCCAAGCCGCCCTGCAGCGGTAGCGCCATTCTGGCCAGCAAGCATCGCAGCAGACAGACCACAGAGGCCGTTAAAATTCGGGGAGGTTCCCAGCAGGGCCGGAATCACTATGGTTGCAACCACCCATATGCGCTAGTTTTAGCCATGCGTTATGTCATCATC
Source organism: Mesorhizobium sp. M0184 (assembly GCF_040322215.1). Lineage (NCBI taxonomy): Bacteria > Pseudomonadati > Pseudomonadota > Alphaproteobacteria > Hyphomicrobiales > Phyllobacteriaceae > Mesorhizobium > Mesorhizobium sp. M0184. Next base: position 162,944 of record NZ_JAMYSZ010000012.1, on the reverse strand, counting down.
ATCACTGCCGTCACCTTTTTCCTGATCTGGGACGGCATTTACAACCAAGGCCGCTACCTCGACAGGACCATCAGGGAGGTGACCCGCGTCGTGCACTATGTAACCAGTATGGTGTAGTTTCTCTTCCTCGCCACGGTTCGCCGACGCGACATCCTGCCGATTGACGGCACGCTCCCGCTGACACAAAAGAACGCCGGTCCAACGGTCCAGGAGGCTGGGTTGATCCGGCATATCGTTTTCTTCAGCGCGCGGCGTAAAGTGGACGTCGAGGCAGTGCGTACGGGTCTGCTGGCGCTCGGCAAGATACCCCACTCGCGCCATTTCGAGGTAACGCTCAACACCAAGGTCGACCCGCTCTCGGATGAGATCGATGTGGTCGTCTACGCCGAGTTCGAGGACGAAGCGGCGCTCGCCGCCTACAAGGCGCATCCGCTCTATGCAGAGACGACCAGCCGGGTCAAACCGCTGCGCGAATTGCGTTATTCGGCCGACATCGTTGCAAGTTGACGAGCCGCCGTCCCCTACGCGCTGATGTGGTCTTTCCGCTGAGGCGTCGGCCAAGCCCTTGAACGATTTTCAGGAATGAGGCACATCGCGCGGGACATGACAGAGGACACCCCCGCAAGGCCTCATCCGCTCGATCACCTGGTGCTGCCGACAGCGAGCCTCGATGTTGCGCGGGCGCGCTTGACCTTGCTCGGCTTTACCGTTGCGCCGACAGGTATCCACCCTTTCGGAACCGAAAACTGCTGTGTCTTCCTCACCGACGGCACCTATCTCGAGCCGCTCGCGGTCGCTGACCGGCAGGCCGCGGCAACGGCGATCGCGAACCGCAATGTCTTTGTCGTGCGTGATCGCACGTATCGCGAAGAAAACGGCGATGAAGGATTTTCTGCCGTGGCGCTGGGCACCGAAAGCGCCGCCGCTGACCACGCGCGCTACATGGAAGCCGGTCTGTCGGCGGGAGACGCGCTAAGCTTTTCGCGCGCCTTCACCGATGCGACGGGAAAGAGCGACACCGCATCGTTCAAACTGGCCTTCGCGGCTACAGGCAAGGCAACGGACGCTTTTCTCTTCGCCTGCGAGCGGATCAATGCGCCGAACGTCGACCGCACTGCGTTGCAGGCCCACGCTAATGGCGCAACCGGCATTGTCGAAATCGTGGCAGCCAGTGGCGAACCCTTCGAACAACGCAATGTGATTTCGATCGCGGCTGGGATCAAGGCGCAGGGCGGCGGCACTGTCTATGAGCTGCCGAATGCCGTCGTGACCGTTCTGGATCCTGCAGCCTATTCGGCACGCTTCGGCATTCCTGCCGGCGCGCCATCTGAACTCCGCTTTGCTGGGATCGTCTTTTCGGTTAGGCACGGCGACACCGTCGCCAAGCTGCTTGCAGCCAATTCTGTCGAACACCACATGCGCGGCGGTGATATCATCGTGCCGCCGGCGCCAGGGCAGGGCGCAGCCTTCATCTTCCGGGAGATCGCATGAACAAGCTCAATCCACTGATGCCAAACTCCTCCGTTGCGGTCGGGAAGGTCATTTTCGGCAACAGCACGCCCCTGTCGCTGATCGCCGGTCCATGCCAGCTGGAATCGCGGCAGCACGCTTTCGACATGGCTGGTGCGCTAAAGGAATTGACTGAAAGGCTCGGCATCGGACTCGTCTACAAGACCAGCTACGACAAGGCCAATCGCACATCGCTTGGCGGCACGCGCGGTGCGGGACTTGAAGCGGCAATGCCGATCTTCGACGACTTGCGCAAGAATTTTTCGCTGCCGATCCTGACCGACGTCCACACTGAGGAACAATGCGCGATCGTCGCTCTTCATGCCGATATCCTGCAGATTCCTGCCTTCCTCAGCCGCCAGACCGATTTGCTGATTGCTGCGGCAAAAACCGGCAAGGTGGTCAATGTGAAGAAGGGGCAATTCCTCGCGCCGTGGGACATGAAGAACGTCGTCGCCAAAATCATCGGCTCCGGCAACGCCAATGTCTTGGTCACCGAGCGCGGCGCATCCTTTGGTTACAACACCCTGGTGTCCGACATGCGGGCGCTGCCGATCATGGCCGAGATCGGCGCGCCGGTGATTTTCGATGCCACCCATTCCGTGCAGCAGCCGGGTGGGCAGGGCGGTTCGTCTGGAGGCGACCGGCGCTTTGTCGAGACGCTGGCGCGCGCGGCCGTCGCGGTTGGCGTCGCCGGCGTCTTCATCGAGACGCACCAGGACCCCGACAACGCGCCTTCCGACGGTCCCAACATGGTGCCGCTAAAGGATCTTCCCGCATTGCTTGAACGGCTCATGGCGTTCGATCGCATTGCCAAAAGCGTGGGTTGAACCAGCAGTTGCGCCACAGCAGCGCCGCCAGGAAAACTTTGAAGAATTTCGAACCCGCCTGGAACCTTAGCCCGCGGCCCTCATTGTCAAAATCTAATGTCAACGACGACGAGGAGCACACCATGACGACCCAGACGGGACACACCGAAGCCATCGCCGCTTCGCGGGTTATCGGCACATCGGTCTACAATACGGAAGGCACTCATATCGGCGACATCGAGGACGTCATGCTCGACAAACTGTCGAACGGAATCATGTTTGCCGTGATCGGTTTTGGCGGATTTCTCGGCATCGGCGAGAAATACCACGCCATTCCGTGGGCGAGCCTTGACTATGATGAGAACAAGGGCGGCTATGTCGTGCCGTTCACCAAAGACCAGCTGATGGCCGCTCCTTCCTATTCGATCAACGAGCTGACCGGCGCCGACGGCGAGGCCGCGCGTGACGCCTCATACAACTACTACAAGGTCGAGCCTTACTGGCACTGACCTTACTGGCACTGACTAAGTCTCCTGGAATCAAAAAGGCCCCCGGGAAATCGGGGGCCTTTCGATGTGGCGGGATGCTACTGCGCAATCTGCAGGGCCGGCAAAGGCGACGATCCCTGCGGGGGTTGCTGATTGTCGCACGACGTCAGGAACGCAGCCGCGATCAGGAACAAACTCACAATACCGCTCAACTGGGACATGGCGAAACTCCTCCTGTTTCGCCCCGCGCGACAACAGCCATAAACCAGAAACCGGCATGCCGCGTATGACAAATGATGACAGCGCTTCGTGCTTCGTGAATCCGTAGCGCACGGGCAATATTTGCAAGTGCCCCGATTGCGTTTTGCGGCGCTTTGGCTAAGAGGTGCGCGACGCTTCAATCGATCAATCGGGGACATCGCAATGACGGCCATCATCGACATTGTCGGGCGTGAAATCCTGGACAGCCGCGGAAATCCGACCGTGGAGGTCGACGTCGTGCTCGAAGACGGCTCGATGGGTCGCGCCGCGGTGCCGTCCGGCGCCTCGACCGGCGCGCATGAGGCGGTCGAACTGCGCGATGGCGGCCCCCGCTATCTCGGCAAGGGCGTGCTCACGGCGGTCGAGGCGGTGAACGGCGAGCTGTTCGAGGCGATCGGCGGCATGGAGGCAGAGAATCAGATCCATATCGACCAGACCATGATCGAGCTCGATGGTACGCCCAACAAGAGCCGGCTCGGCGCCAATGCCGTCCTCGGCGTGTCGCTGGCTGTGGCCAAGGCCGCGGCCGAAGCGGCCGACCTGCCGCTCTATCGTTATGTCGGCGGCACCAAGGCCCATGTGCTGCCGGTGCCTATGATGAACATCATCAATGGCGGCGCGCATGCCGACAACCCGATCGATTTCCAGGAATTCATGATCCTGCCGATCGGCGCGCCGACGCTGCGCGACGGCGTGCGCTGGGGCTCGGAGATCTTTCATACGCTGCGAAAGAAGCTGAAGGACGCCGGCCATAACACCAATGTCGGCGACGAGGGCGGCTTTGCCCCCAACCTGAAGAGCGCGCCGGCCGCGCTCGACTTCATCATGGAATCGATCGAGCAGGCCGGCTTCAAGCCTGGCGAGGAGGTTGCGCTAGGCCTCGACTGCGCGGCGACCGAATTCTTCAAGGACGGCAACTACGTCTATGAAGGCGAGAGGAAAACCCGCGACCCGAAGGCGCAGGCCAGATATCTGGCCAAACTCGCTGCCGACTACCCGATCATCACCATTGAGGACGGCCTGGCCGAGGATGACTGGGACGGTTGGAAAATACTGACTGATCTCATCGGCAAGCAAACGCAGCTGGTTGGCGACGATCTGTTCGTCACCAACACGGCGCGGCTGCGCGACGGCATCCGCATGGGTGTCGCCAATTCGATCCTGGTCAAGGTCAACCAGATCGGCTCGCTTACCGAGACGCTCGACGCCGTCGAGACCGCGCACAAGGCCGGCTATACCGCGGTGATGTCGCACCGCTCGGGCGAGACCGAGGATTCGACCATCGCCGACCTCGCCGTTGCCACCAATTGCGGGCAGATCAAGACGGGCTCGCTGTCGCGCTCGGATCGCATGGCCAAGTACAACCAGCTCATCCGCATTGAGGAGGAGCTCGGCAAGCAGGCGCGATATGCCGGCAAGTCGATCGTGAAAAGCTGATTTCGAGAGAAAATCCGTGGCGACGAGGGCGGGGACATTCCTGCCCTTTTTTGCTTCCAGGCTCTGAATCCAACAGGTTGTAACCGTCCATTAAGCACAATCGGGCGACAAAGGCGGCGTAGAGGATTCGGACCATGTGGACACGCCAGCACAAGCAAAGAAACACCGGCCGGCTGATCATCCCCTCGCTCTGCGTGGTGTTCCTGACTTATTTCGGTTTCCATGCCTATCATGGCGAGTTCGGCATCTATTCCAAGTATCAGCTCGAAGCTGAGACTGCCGAATTGCAGGGCAGGCTCGATGCCGTCAGGGCGCGCCGGATCGATCTCGAGCGCCGCGTTCAGCTGATGCATGAAGGCACGCTGGAGAAGGACATGCTGGACGAGCAGGCGCGCAAGGCGCTTAATCTGTCCCACGCCGACGAGATCACCATCATGCTGCCGGTCGCAAGATAACCTGATCTCAGTTAATCAGCGATATTTGCAATGATTTTAATTGCTTAGATGCATGACAGCCATGCGTTTTCGGCATGGCGAAAGCCTTCCCTGCATGTTAGCCTGCCTCAAATCGGTGGGAGAACTGATCTCCCTCGCTGTCCGCCAAGAGACGCCAACAGGGAGTGATGCATGGCCACCGCCACCAGAAAAGCGCCTGCCAAATCCAAATCAGACGGCAAGATGCCGGGCCTTTCCACCCCGAAGCCTGTTGAATTCACCAAAGACCAGGAGCTTGCCGCCTACCGGCACATGCTGCTCATCCGCCGCTTCGAGGAAAAGGCCGGCCAGCTTTACGGCATGGGCTTCATCGGCGGTTTCTGCCACCTCTACATCGGCCAGGAAGCGGTCGTTACCGGCATGAAGATGGCGCTGATCGACGGCGACCAGATGATCACCGCCTATCGCGACCATGGTCATATGCTGGCCATGGAGTTGTCACCGCGCGGCGTCATGGCCGAACTGACCGGGCGCCGTAGCGGCCTGTCGAGAGGCAAGGGCGGCTCCATGCACATGTTCTCCAAGGAGAAGCATTTTTACGGCGGCCACGGCATCGTCGGCGCGCAAGTGTCGCTCGGCACCGGCATTGCCTTCGCCAACCGCTATCGCGGCAACAACAATGTGACGCTGACCTATTTCGGCGATGGCGCGGCGAACCAGGGCCAGGTCTACGAAAGCTTCAACATGGCCTCGCTGTGGAAGCTTCCGGTGATCTACATCATCGAGAACAACCGCTACGCCATGGGCACCTCGGTCTCGCGCTCGTCGGCCGAGACGGATTTCTCGCACCGCGGCGCGTCCTTCAAGATTCCAGGCATCCAGGTCGACGGCATGGATGTGCGCGCTGTAAAGGCAGCCGGCGACCTCGCCGCCGAATGGTGCCGCGCCGGCAACGGGCCGCTCATTCTCGAAATGCAGACCTATCGTTACCGCGGCCATTCGATGTCGGATCCGGCAAAATACCGCTCCAAGGAAGAAGTGCAGAAAATGCGCTCCGAACGTGACCCGATCGAGCAGGTCAAAGCGCGGCTGCTCGACAAGAAATGGGCAAGCGAGGACGAGCTCAAGGCCATCGACAAGGAAGTCCGCGACATTGTCGCCGATGCCGCAGAATTTGCCCAGAACGACGCGGAGCCGGATCCGTCCGAGCTCTGGACCGACATCGTACTTTAACGAGAGGGCAAGGACATGCCGATCGAAATTCTCATGCCCGCCCTCTCGCCGACCATGGAAGAGGGTAATGTTTCCAAGTGGTTGAAGAAAGAGGGCGACAAGGTCGCGGCGGGTGACGCCATTGCCGAGATTGAGACCGACAAGGCAACGATGGAAGTCGAAGCCGTGGACGACGGCACGCTTGCCAAGATCGTGGTTCCTGCCGGCACCGAGGGTGTCAAAGTCAACACGCTGATCGCCGTGCTGGCCGTCGATGGCGAAGATATCGACGAGGCAGGCGAAGGCATTGGCGAGGAGGCTGTCGAGTCGCAAGCGGCAGCGCCCGCGGCTGCTCCGCCCCCCGTTGCTGCTCCGGCCAAGAGCGAAGCGGCAGCACCTGTTGCCGCCTCGCCCAAGCTGGAAATTGCCGCCGATCCGGACATCCCGGCCGGCACCGAAATGGTCTCGACCACAGTGCGTGAAGCCTTGCGCGATGCAATGGCGGAGGAAATGCGCCGCGACGGCGACGTCTTTGTCATGGGCGAGGAGGTTGCCGAGTACCAGGGAGCCTACAAGATCACGCAAGGCCTGTTGCAGGAATTCGGTCCGCGGCGCGTGGTCGACACGCCGATCACCGAGCACGGCTTTGCCGGCGTTGGTGTTGGCGCGGCGATGGCCGGCCTGAAGCCGATCGTCGAATTCATGACCTTCAACTTCGCCATGCAGGCGATCGACCAGATCATCAATTCAGCCGCCAAGACGCTCTATATGTCCGGCGGCCAGATGGGCGCCCCGATCGTCTTTCGCGGCCCGAACGGCGCTGCTGCCCGCGTCGCCGCGCAGCATTCGCAGTGCTATGCCGCCTGGTACAGCCATATTCCCGGCTTGAAGGTGGTGATGCCTTATACCGCCGCCGACGCCAAGGGTCTGCTCAAGGCGGCGATCCGCGATCCGAACCCGGTCATCTTCCTCGAAAACGAAATCCTTTACGGCCACTCCTTCGACGTGCCGAAGATGGACGATTTCGTGTTGCCGATCGGCAAGGCGCGCATTCACAAATCCGGCAAGGACGTGACCATCGTCTCGTTCGGCATCGGCATGACCTACGCGCTAAAGGCGGAGGCGGAGTTGCGCGGCATGGGCATCGATGCCGAGATCATCGACTTGCGCACCATCCGCCCGCTCGACTTCGACACCATCATCGCCTCGGTCAAAAAGACCAATCGCCTCGTGGTGGTCGAGGAAGGCTTTCCGCAGAACTCGGTCGGCGACCATATCGCCAATCAGGTCTCGCAGCGCGCCTTCGATTTCCTCGATGCACCGGTCATTACAATTGCCGGCAAGGACGTGCCGATGCCCTATGCGGCGAACCTCGAAAAGCTGGCGCTGCCCAATGTCGGCGAGGTCGTCGAGGCGGTCAAAGCCGTCACGTATCGCTGAGCAGGGCGGGAGGACAAAATGCCGATCAACATCACCATGCCGGCGCTGTCGCCCACAATGGAAGAGGGCAATCTTTCCAAGTGGCTGGTCAAGGAAGGCGATAAAGTTTCGCCCGGCGACGTGATTGCCGAGATCGAGACCGACAAGGCGACGATGGAAGTCGAAGCCGTCGACGAGGGCACGGTCGCCAAGCTGGTGGTTCCGGCCGGCACAGAAGGCGTCAAGGTCAATGCGCTGATCGCGGTGCTGGCTGCCGAGGGCGAGGATGCTGCTTCTGCCGCCAAAAGCGGTGATGGCGCTGCGCCGGCCAAGGCTGAGGCGCCGAAAGCGGAAGCCCCCAAAGCTGAAACATCAAAGCCCGAAGCGTCGAAGCAGGAGCCTGCCGCACCTGCGCCTAAGGCGGAAGCGGTGCCGGTCGCCAACGGCCACGCAAGCGGTGAGCGCATCTTCGCCTCGCCGCTGGCCCGGCGCATTGCCAGGGAAGCCGGCGTCGATGTCGCGGCGCTGACAGGCTCCGGCCCCCGCGGCCGCGTAGTAAAGGCCGATGTCGATGCCGCAATTTCCAGTGGCGGCGCCAAGGCGGCACCAGCAGCAAAAGCGGCGCCCGCCGGCGCTCCGGCACCTGCGGCCGCAGCACCCAAGGCCATGTCGGACGAGCAGGTGCTCAAACTGTTTGCCGAAGGCTCCTACGAGCTGATCCCGCACGACAATATGCGCAAGACCATTGCGAGGCGGCTGGTCGAAGCCAAGACCACCATCCCGCATTTCTATCTGACGCTCGACTGCGAGCTCGACGCACTTCTGGCCCTGCGCACGCAGATCAATGCGGCCGCGCCAGTGAAGAAGACCGAGAAGGGCGAAACGCCGGCCTACAAGCTGTCGGTCAACGACATGGTCATCAAGGCTCTTGCCATGGCGCTGATGGCGGTTCCGGATGCCAATGCGTCGTGGACAGAAAACACCATGATCAAACACAAGCACGCCGATGTCGGCGTTGCCGTATCGATCCCCGGCGGCCTGATCACCCCGATCATCCGGCGTGCTGACGAAAAGACGATGTCCGTCATCTCCAACGAGATGAAGGATCTTGCCGGCCGCGCCCGCAGCCGCAAGCTGAAGCCGGAAGAATATCAGGGCGGCACCACGGCGGTGTCCAATCTCGGCATGTTCGGCATCAAGGATTTTTCTGCCGTCATCAACCCGCCGCATGCGACGATCCTTGCGGTCGGCGCCGGCGAGCAACGCGCAGTGGTCAAGAACGGCGAGATCAAGATCGCCACAATCATGTCGGTGACGCTGTCGACCGATCACCGCGCCGTCGACGGTGCGCTCGGCGCCGAGCTGCTCGTCGCCTTCAAGCGTATGATCGAAAATCCAATGGGCATGCTGGTTTAAGAGAAGGGAAACAGGGCGGTGCGGAAATTCTTCACCAGCCTTTTTGCCTTCTTTCTTTCCGGTTTGGCCGGCGGATTGGTGGTGCAGTGGCTCGCCGTCGCCACCAAGGCCGACGTGGAGTACATCCTTGTATTCATGATCTCGGCTCTCGTCACCATCTTCGCGACGCTCGCATTCTTCATCGCACAATTCATGTCGGACCCACGACGGGCAACAAAACTGACCGCGACCATAGGGGTAGCATCTTTTGTGCTCGTTGGAGTTTCCCTGATCGGCTGGACTTTCTCCCAGCCGCCGGGCAAGCGCGAGTGGTCGGGCGATCTTCCTATCGTCGCCGGTCTCGTCCTGCCAGGCATCGCTACGGTGCTGGTCCAGTGGCTTTTCGTGCGCTGGCGATTGGCGCGCTCGCAACCAGGTTTCGGCGGGGCAGGCACATGAAGACGGTCCTCTGCTACGGCGATTCGCTTACCTGGGGCTATGACGCGGCAAACCTCGGCCGGCATCCGCTGGAAGATCGCTGGCCGAGCGTGCTGCAGGCGGCATTGGGCAGCGGCGTCGAGGTCATCGCCGAAGGCCTGAATGGCCGAACCACCGCCTTTGACGATCACTTGGCCGGAGCGGACCGCAATGGCGCAAGGCTGTTGCCAACAATCCTGACGACGCATGCGCCGATCGACTTGATCGTCATCATGCTCGGCGCCAACGATATGAAGCCGTGGATTCACGGTAATCCGGTCGCGGCCAAACAAGGCATGCAACGCCTGATCGATATCGTGCGCGGTCATGATTACCCGTTCGATTGGCCGGCGCCGCAGATCCTGATCGTCGCGCCGCCCGTAGTCAGCCGCACGGAAAACGCCGAGTTCAAGGAAATGTTCGCCGGCGGCGATGACGCGTCAAAGCGGCTGGCGCCGCAATATTCCACCCTTGCCGACGAGGCCGGCTGCGGCTTCTTCGATGCCGGCACGGTGGCCAAAACCACGCCGCTCGACGGCGTCCACCTGGACGCGGAAAACACGCGGAACGTCGGGCAAGCGCTGGCGCCGCTCGTGCGCCTCATGTTGGAATTGTGAAGGAGAAAGCCGTGGCTGAGAACTACGACGTCATCATCATCGGCTCCGGCCCCGGCGGCTATGTCACTGCAGTGCGTTCGGCCCAGCTTGGCTTCAAGACGGCGATCGTCGAGCGCGAGCACTTGGGCGGCATCTGCCTCAACTGGGGCTGCATTCCGACCAAAGCGCTGCTGCGCTCCGCCGAGATCATGCACTATTCGGATTATCTGAAGGACTACGGCCTGAAGATCGATGGCAAGGTCAGCGTCGACACAGCCGCCGTCGTCGATCGCTCGCGAAAGGTCTCGCTGCGGCTCAACGGCGGCGTCGGCTTCCTGATGAAGAAGAACAAGGTCGACGTCATCTGGGGCGAAGCCAAGCTGACCAAACCTGGCGAGATCGTCGTGTCGAAATCGTCGAAGAAGCCGATGGAGCCGCAGCCGCCGGCGCCCAAGGGCGTCAAGGGCGAGGGCACCTATAGCGCCAAGCACATCATCCTGGCGACCGGCGCCAGGCCGCGCGCGCTGCCCGGCATCGAGCCTGACGGCAAGTTGATCTGGACCTATTTCGAGGCGATGGTGCCGAAAGAGATGCCGAAGTCGCTGCTGGTGATGGGCTCGGGCGCCATCGGCATCGAGTTTGCCTCGTTCTACCGCACCATGGGCGCCGAGGTGACGGTGGTCGAACTGCTGCCGGCTGTGATGCCGGTCGAGGACGCCGAGGTCTCGAAATTCGCGCAGAAGCAGTTCGAGAAGCAGGGCATGAAGATCATCCTAGAAGCCAAGGTGACCAAGGTCGAGAAGGGCACTAACTCGGTCACCGCGCATGTCGAGATGAAGGACGGCAAGGTCGAGAAGATCACCGCCGATCGCATGATCTCGGCCGTCGGCGTACAGGGTAACATCGAAAACCTCGGCCTCGAGACGCTCGGCGTGAAGACGGACCGCGGTTGCGTCGTCGTCGACGGCTACGGCAAGACCAATGTGCCGGGCGTCTACGCCATCGGCGACGTTGCCGGACCGCCGATGCTCGCCCACAAGGCCGAGCATGAGGGCGTGGTCTGTGTGGAAAAGATCGCCAATTTCCCCGGCGTGCATGCCATCGACAAGCTGAAGATCCCGGGCTGCACCTATTGCAATCCGCAAGTCGCCTCGGTCGGACTGACGGAAGCCAAAGCGAAAGCCGATGGCAAGGACATCCGCGTCGGCCGCTTCCAGTTCGCCGCAAACGGCAAGGCGATTGCGCTGGGCGAGGACCAAGGCTTCGTCAAGATCATTTTCGACAAGAAGACCGGCCAGTTGCTGGGTGCCCACATGGTTGGCGCAGAAGTAACCGAACTGATCCAGGGCTTCGTCGTGGCGATGAATCTGGAGACCACCGAGGAAGAGCTGATGCACACGATCTTCCCGCACCCGACGCTGTCGGAGATGATGAAGGAGAGTGTACTCGACGCCTATGGCCGCGCACTGAATGCATGATAAATTAGTTGGGCGGGTCTCACACGGAAGACACAAAGTAACTCGACGGCAGAGCAATTCGTTTCGCAGGCATCATCCATCATACAAGGAGAGGGCATATGGAAATGAACGGCGTGGGCTGGGTTGCAGCCATCATCATCGGCGGCCTGGCGGGATGGCTCGCCGAGATGGTCATGAAGAGCAATACCGGCATCCTCATGAACATCGTTCTCGGCATTGTCGGCGCAATCGTGTTGAACGCCATCTTGCAGGCCCTGAACATCGGCATCTTCGGCGTCGGCTGGATAGCCTATCTGATCACCGGCTTCATCGGTGCCTGCATTCTGATTGCGGTCGGACGACTGGTGCGCCGCTAACCTCTGTCGGCACTTGCTATGCGAAAAAGGCCACCGCGGCATGCGTGATCGCGGCCTTTTTCTTTTCGCCGAAAAGTCCTAGATGACGTGGGTAGAGCGAGCGCTGGACAAGCGCTTGCCAATGAGCCGGGTTTCACATGGTCACCGTCCTCGACACGATTGCCAATGCGCCGCGCCTGCGGCATCCCGAAAAGGCGCACAAGCCGGATCAGGACGTACTGCGCAAGCCTGACTGGATCCGCGTCAAGGCGCCGATGTCGAAAGGCTATGCCGAGACGCGCGAAATCGTGAAGTCTCACAAACTGGTGACGGTTTGCGAAGAGGCGGGCTGCCCCAATATCGGCGAGTGCTGGGAGAAGAAGCACGCCACCTTCATGATCATGGGCGAGATCTGCACGCGGGCCTGCGCCTTTTGCAATGTCGCCACCGGCATCCCGACCGCACTCGATCCCGACGAGCCGGCGCGTGTCGCGCATGCGGTCAAGCAAATGGGCTTGAGCCATGTCGTCATCACCTCCGTCGATCGCGACGATCTCGCCGATGGCGGGGCCCAGCATTTTGCCGATGTCATCCGTGCGATCAGGGCAGCAACCCCGTCGACGACGATCGAAATCCTGACGCCCGATTTCCTGCGCAAGGACGGTGCACTGGAGATCGTCGTGGCGGCCAAGCCGGACGTTTTCAACCATAATCTCGAGACCGTGCCGTCTAACTATCTGACGGTTCGGCCGGGTGCGCGCTATTTCCACTCGATCAGGCTCTTGCAGCGGGTCAAGGAACTCGACCCCTCGATCTTCTCCAAGTCCGGCATCATGGTCGGCCTTGGCGAGGAGCGGAACGAAATCCTGCAACTGATGGACGATCTGCGTTCGGCCAATGTCGATTTCATGACCATCGGCCAATATCTGCAGCCGTCGAAGAAGCACCATCCGGTTATACGCTTCGTCACGCCGGAGGAATTCAAGTCCTTCGAGACGATCGGCAGGACCAAGGGCTTCCTGCTGGTGGCGTCAAGCCCGCTGACGCGCTCGTCGCACCATGCCGGCGACGATTTCGCCAGACTACGCGCGGCGCGCGAAGCGTTTCTCAGCAAGTCCGCCTAACAAACTGGTTTCATGCCACAATTCGAAGCCCATCGCCGCGTCGCGCATACGCCGGAGCAGATGTTCGCTCTGGTTGCCGATATCGAATCCTATCCGCAATTCCTGCCGCTTTGCGAGGCACTTACGGTTCGTTCGCGCAAGGAACGCAACGGACGCACCCTGCTCATCGCGGACATGAGCATCGGCTACAAGGCGATCCGCGAGACTTTCACCACGCAGGTGCTGCTGAAGCCTGACGAGAACGCCATCGACGTCAAATATATCGACGGCCCGTTCAAATATCTCAGCAATGTCTGGCGCTTCGACCCGGCGGACGGCGGCGGTTGCAACGTCTGTTTCTTTATCGACTATGAGTTCAAGAGCCGCATTCTGGGTGCGCTCATGGGAACCATGTTCGACCGCGCCTTCCGCATGTTCTCCGAGGCGTTCGAGAAACGTGCCGAAATCATCTACGGCGCGCCATCGGCAGCCTGATCCGCGGCGAGCGCGCGCAGACCCAGTTCAAGCGCATGTTGGACCGTCTCCCGGCGAATGAAATCACGGCCCTTGTCGGCGAACAGCTGGCATTCGCTGACCACCGACCGGCCAGCCACGGCAACGCCGAACCAGACCAGGCCGACAGGTTTCTCCGCCGAGCCGCCGCCCGGACCGGCGATGCCGGTCACCGCGAGCGCGAGCCCGGCCGGCGAATGCGCCAAGGCCCCGGCCGCCATCTCCACCGCAGTCTCGCGCGAGACCGCGCCGTGCGCTTCGAGCGTAGCGGCCGAGACGCCGAGCATTTCGGTCTTGGCCTGGTTGGAATAGGTGATGAAGCCGCGATCGACCACCGTGGAAGAGCCGGCAATGTCGGTCAGCGCGGCGATGATCATGCCGCCGGTGCAGCTCTCCGCCGTCGCCAGCATGATGCCGCGCTGCTGGCAGGCCTGAAGCAGGGCATCTGCGAGATCGCTATTGCTCACTCGGGGACATCCCCTGGAAACACAACGCTGGCGGTCGCGATGGCCGCTATGCCTTCCTCACGGCCGACGAAGCCGAGCTTCTCATTGGTTGTCGCCTTGATCGAGATGCGATTGCGCGAAATTCGCAGCATTGCCGAAAGCGCTTCGGTCATTGCCTCGCGATGTGGGCCGACGCGCGGCGCCTCGCAGATCAGGGTGATGTCGGCGTTGGCGATGCGCCCGCCGCGCGCGCGCACCAGCTTCACCGCGTGTTCGACGAAGATGCGTGAAGCGGCCCCTTTCCACTGCGGGTCGGAGGGCGGGAAATGCGTGCCGATGTCACCGGCGCCGCAGGTGGCCAGCAGGGCGTCGGTCAAGGCATGGAGACCGACATCGGCATCCGAATGGCCGGATAACTTCCTGTCGTGTGGAATGGCGACGCCGCACAGGGTGACATGGTCGCCGGGCTCGAGCGCATGCACGTCATAGCCATTGCCGGTTCGGATGTCGGGAAAACGTGGGGCGCTGGAAAGCCGCTGGTCCGCCATTGCAATATCCCGTGCCCAGGTCAGTTTGACATTGTCCGGCGAGCCGGGAACGATCTTCACCGGAATATGCGCCCATTCGGCGATTGCCGCATCGTCGGTGAAATCCGCTTTGCCCAGATGATGAGCCTTTTCGTGCGCAGCCAGGATCGGCCAGAACGGAAAGCCTTGCGGTGTCTGTGCGGCATGAAGCCCGGCCCTGGACACGGTTTCGCCGATCATGCCTTCGGCCGTTTCGCGCTTCAGCGTATCGGCAACGGGCAAGGCAGGCAGTGCTCCCTGGCGCTCGCCAATGGCGGCGATCGTGCGGTCTATCAGTTCCGCGTCGACAAACGGCCGAGCCGCATCATGGATCAGCACCCGGCCCGGCGCATGGCTTCTTAACGCCAGCAGTCCAAGCCGGACGGACTCCTGCCGTGACGTACCGCCGGTCACCGCGACGACACGGTCGGCGTTCGCACCCGCCGCACGGCGAAAAAGCGCGCCGTCGTCGGCATGGATAGCAACGACGACAGGCCCAATCTTCGGATGCATCAGAAAGGCGCCGAGCGTGCGTGCGATAACGGCGCCGCCGCCAATTTGCTGGTACTGCTTCGGCCCCTTGGCCTGTCCGGCGCGCGCGCCGCGGCCGGCGGCAACGATGACCACGGCGACCTTGTCGTCCGCAGCTTGCTTTTCGCTCACAGCTCTCATGCCGAGACGCTTAGCGCATGATCCCGAAAAGTGGTATCGCTTTTGGAAGACCCAGGATTGATGCGGTGCGGCGATCCGTATTTTTCCCAAATGCGCCTTAATATCACGACATTGCGCGTTGCACATTGCCGTCGTTCTGGCTAGAGAATGTGCAGCAACCGAAGGTGCTTGGTTTTTGTGCATGCCTGATGTGACCAAATTGGCTTCGCCGCTGGATGTGGGTGGCGTGAGAATCCACAACCGCGTGTTTCTCGCGCCGATGTCGGGCATCACCGACGAACCGTTTCGGCAGCGCGCCCATGCGCATGGCGCCGGGCTGGTTGTTTCGGAAATGGTGGCGAGCGGGGAGCTTGCAAAGGGCAGCGCTGGCTCGGGCCTGCGCATCCGTCATTCCGGGCTGCCTGTCCACATGGTCCAGCTTGCCGGCCGCGAGGCGATGCACATGGCCGAGGGCGCGCGAATCGCGGCCGGCGAAGGCGCCGACATCATCGACATCAACATGGGCTGTCCGGCCAAGAAGGTGACGGGCGGCTATGCCGGTTCGGCACTGATGCGAGACCTCGACCACGCGCTGTCGCTGATCGAAGCGGTAGTCGGCGCGGTCGACGTGCCGGTCACGGTCAAGATGCGGCTCGGCTGGGACGAAGGCGCGCTCAACGCGCCGATGCTGGCGCGACGCGCTGAGCAGGCCGGGGTAATGATGGTGACGGTGCACGGCCGCACACGTTGCCAGTTCTATCAGGGCACGGCCGACTGGCGTGCCATCGCACGCGTCAAGCAGGCCGTCTCGATCCCTGTGGTTGCCAATGGCGATGTCGGCTCGCCGGCAGAGGCAGCGTCGATCCTCGACCAGTCCGGCGCCGACGCGGTGATGATCGGCCGTGCGCACTATGGCGCGCCGTGGACCGCCGGCAGCATTGTAGCGGCCGCGCTGGCCGAGCCAGTATCCGGCATGCCGGAAAGCCCGCAAACGCTGTCCGACTACGTCATTGCCCATTACGAAGACATGCTGACGCTCTATGGCGTGGAAAGCGGATTGCGCCAGGCGCGCAAGCATCTCGGCTGGTATCTCGACCGCCACGCCGCCACAAGCGACGACCGGCGCAAGGCCATACTCACGTCTTTCGAGCCTGGGCGCGTCATTTCCTTGCTGCGCGACGTATTTTCAAGCGCTCCCGAAGCGGCGAACCTGCGGAGTGCGGCATGAACGCCACCGTCACACAGAGCACGGATATGGCGGACGCCGCGCATATTGTGCTCAACACCATTCGCCGGCCGGTGATCATGGTCGATCCGCAAGGCTTCATCACCTTCGCCAATGCCGATGCCGAGGATTTTTTCCGTTCGAGCGCCACGATGCTCGCGCGCAATACGCTGCACAAGCTCATTCCTTTCGGCAGTCCGCTGCTGACGCTTGTCGACCAGGTGCGCGAGCGCCGGGCGCCAGTCAACGAATACCGGGTGGACGTGTCGTCGCCGCGGCTCGGCATCGAGAAGGTGGTCGATCTCTACGTCGCGCCTGTGACGGAATTTCCAGGCTCGGTCGTGGTAATGTTCCAGGAACGCTCAATGGCCGATAAGATCGACCGGCAGATGACGCATCGCGGTGCGGCGCGCTCGGTCACCGGCCTTGCCGCGATGCTTGCCCATGAGATCAAGAACCCGCTGTCCGGCATTCGTGGAGCCGCGCAGCTGCTTGAGCTGTCGGCGTCCGACGAGGATCGCGCACTGACCAGGCTGATCACCGACGAGACCGACCGCATTGTCTCGCTGGTCGACCGCATGGAGGTGTTTTCGGACGAGCGACCGATCGACCGCTACCCTGTCAACATCCATGTCGTGCTCGACCATGTCAAGGCAATCGCCAAGAACGGTTTTGCCAAGCGGATCAAGATATTAGAGGATTATGATCCATCATTGCCTCCGGTCTTTGCCAATCGCGACCAGCTCATCCAGGTGTTTCTCAATCTGGTAAAAAATGCCGCCGAGGCGATCGGCAGCGATCCGCAGGGCGAGATCATGCTGTCGACCGCCTTCCGCCCGGGCATCCGTGTTTCCGTACCCGGGACTCAGGACCGCGTATCGCTGCCATTGGAATTCTGCGTGCGTGACAACGGTTCGGGTGTTTCCGAGGATATCCTGCCGATCCTGTTCGATCCCTTCATCACCACTAAGCCGAACGGCTCCGGTCTCGGTCTGGCGCTGGTCGCAAAGATCGTCGGCGAGCATGGCGGCATCATTGAATGCGAATCGACGCCGCGCGGGACCACCTTCCGCATCCTGATGCCGGCGTGGAAAGAAACCCAGTTTGGCACCGACGACGACGGTGAAGGAGACCGCAAATGACCGTTCGCGGCAATATTCTCGTCGCTGACGACGATGCGGCCATCCGCACAGTCCTCAACCAGGCGCTTTCGCGCGTCGGGCACGACGTGCGTGTCACCTCCAACGCTTCGACGCTGTGGCGCTGGGTTGCGGCGGGCGAGGGCGATCTGGTTATCACCGACGTTGTCATGCCTGACGAGAACGCCTTCGACATGCTGCCGCGCATCAAGAAGGCGCGACCGGAACTGCCGGTCATCGTCATGAGTGCGCAGAACACGTTCATGACAGCAATTCGTGCCTCCGAAACCGGGGCCTACGAGTATCTGCCGAAACCGTTCGACCTGACCGAGTTGCTCAACATCGTCAACCGCGCTCTTTCCGAGCCGCGGCGGCCGAAGATCGATACGCGGGCCGACGAGCCGCCGGAAACGATGCCGCTGGTCGGCCGCTCGGCGGCCATGCAGGACATCTACCGCATGCTGGCCCGCATGATGCAGACCGACCTGACGGTCATGATCAGCGGAGAGTCGGGTACCGGCAAGGAACTGGTGGCGCGCGCGCTGCATGAATACGGCCGCCGCCGAGGCGGTCCCTTCGTCGCCATCAATATGGCAGCGATCCCGCGCGACTTGATCGAATCGGAGTTGTTCGGGCACGAGAAGGGCGCCTTTACCGGCGCGCAGAACCGATCCACCGGCCGTTTCGAGCAGGCCGAAGGCGGCACGCTCTTCCTCGACGAGATCGGCGACATGCCGATGGAAGCGCAGACGCGGCTTCTGCGTGTGCTGCAGCAGGGCGAATACACTACGGTCGGCGGCCGCACGCCGATCAAGACCGACGTGCGCATCGTCGCTGCTACCAACAAGGACCTGCGCACGCTGATCAATCAGGGGCTTTTCCGCGAGGACCTGTTCTACCGCTTGAACGTTGTGCCGCTCAGGCTGCCGGCGCTGCGCGAGCGATCGGAGGACATTCCGGACCTCGTCCGGCACTTCTTCAAGCTCGGCGCCAGTGAAGGCCTGCAGACCAAGCGCATTTCCACCGGCGGCATCGAGCTGATGAAGCGCTACCCATGGCCGGGCAACGTGCGCGAACTCGAAAACCTCATCCGCAGGCTGGCTGCACTGTATTCGCAGGACGAGATTTCCGCCGAGATCATCGAGGCGGAGTTGAAGACCGGCGAAAGGCCTGTCGTTCCAGGTGGCGGCAACCTCATTCCCGACGACCTTTCCATCGGCCAGGCGGTGGAGCATTTCCTGCAGCGCTATTTTGCCTCGTTTGCCGGCGACTTGCCGCCGGCCGGCCTCTATCAGCGAATCCTCTCCGAGGTCGAGTATCCCCTGGTCCTCGCCTCGATGACCGCAACGCGCGGTAACCAGATCAAGGCCGCCGAATTGCTCGGACTCAACCGCAACACGCTGCGCAAAAAGATTCGCGAACTCGGCGTCAACGTCTACAAGTCCTCCAGGCAGGTCTAGACGAACCCCTTTACGAGCGCTTTCCAGGGGATCGATTGCCGAAAGATTTCCGTCTCGGCCACACTTGTTGCATAATCGCCACAATGCGTTGCATACATCCGACGCAATCACTGGCTCTAGACGGCGACATGGCCCTGCACGCACCGACACTGAGCAAATCGCTTTTCAGCAATACGGGCGCGCGAGACGGTCGCCGGCTGCTTGCGCTGCCGGGCGTGATCGCCGTTGCCGGTGCGCTGGTGACGGCGGCGATCTCCTTCGCCATTCTGGTCGGCGCGACGCCGATCACGCCCGACGCGAGGACGACGCTGGCGCTGATTGCGCTTAATGCGGCGTTCGTCCTGTTTCTGATCTTGCTGGTCGGCCGCGAGGTGCATCGCATCCTGATGGCACGACGGCATGGCAAGGCTGCGTCGCGCCTGCATGTGCGCATAGTGGCGATGTTTGCGCTAGTCGCCGCCATCCCCGCGATCATGGTGGCGATCATCGCGTCGATCACGCTCGACATCGGCCTCGACCGCTGGTTCGAGATCCGCACCAAGACGATCGTCAATTCGTCATTGTCGATCGCTGACGCCTATGTGCAGGAAAACGCGCGAAATCTTCAGGGCACGACGTTGTCGATGGCTTACGACCTCGACGCTTCGCGCACGCTTTACGGCCTCGATCGTACCGGTTTTCTCGACCTCATGAACAAGGAGGCGGTGGGACGTTCGCTGGCGCACGCAGCACTCATCAAGCCCGATGGTTCCTTCGTTATGAGCGCCAAGACCGACGCGGACTTTGCCATGCCGGAGCCGCCTGAGGGCGCCGTGGCAAGCGCTGCCGACGGCAAGCCGGTGCTGATAGAGCCGCGCACCCGCAACATCATGGGTGCCATCGTCAAGCTGCGCGAGATCGACGGCCTCTATCTCTACACCATTCGCCTCGTCGATCCCGAGGTGATCAAGGCGCGGCAGATCGTCAAGTCCAACACCGCCGAATATCGCGGTCTCGAAGACAATCGCCGCACCTCGCAAGTGGCTTTCGCGCTTCCCTATCTGTCGCTGACGCTGATCATCATCCTGTCCGCCATCTGGACCGGCATTGCGGTGGCCGACCGCCTGGTGCGGCCGATTCGTCAGCTCATCGGCGCGGCCGACGAGGTCGCTACCGGCAATCTCGATGTGGCCGTGCCAGTCCGCCCCTCCGACGGCGACGTCGCCTCGCTCGGCGACACCTTCAACAAGATGCTGATGGAGCTGAAATCGCAGCGCAACGAGATCCTGTCGGCCAAGGATTTGATCGACGAGCGGCGACGCTTTTCGGAGGCGGTGCTTGCCGGCGTCACCGCCGGGGTCATCGGCGTCGATCCATATGGCATCGTCACCATCGTCAACCGTTCGGCCGAAACGATGCTGGCCATATCCGCCACGGCAGCGCTTGGGCAGAACCTTTCCGCCGTGCTGCCGCATGTCGGCCGCGTCTTCCAGATCGGCCGCAAGTCGGGCAAGCCGGTCTATCGCGAACAGGTCACCTTCTATCGTGCCGGCACTGAACGGACCTTCAACGTACAGATCACGATCGAAGCCGGCGACGACGGTTCGGAGGATAAATCCTACGTCGTTACAGTCGATGACATTACCGATCTGGTCCAGGCACAGCGTTCCTCCGCATGGGCCGACGTGGCGCGACGCATCGCCCACGAGATCAAGAATCCACTGACGCCGATCCAGCTTTCGGCCGAGCGTATCAAGCGCCGTTACGGCAAGGTCATCACCGAGGACCGTGAGGTTTTCGATCAATGCACCGACACCATCATCCGGCAAGTGGAGGACATCGGCCGCATGGTCGACGAGTTCTCGGCGTTCGCCCGCATGCCGAAACCGGAAATGAAGGCCATCGATCTGCGCGATTCGTTGCGCGAAGCCTCGTTCCTGGTCGAAGTGAGCCGGGCCGACATCACTTTCGAGCGCGTCTTCGGCAATGAGCCGCTCAAAGGCACGTTCGACAGCCGGCTGATGGCGCAGGCTTTCGGCAACGTCATCAAGAATGCTGCCGAAGCCATCGACGGACTTGATGCAGAGGATCGTCCGCACGGCATAATCCGGATTCAAGCCGGGCGTCAGAATGGCGCGA
Source organism: Mesorhizobium sp. M0184 (assembly GCF_040322215.1). NCBI lineage: Bacteria > Pseudomonadati > Pseudomonadota > Alphaproteobacteria > Hyphomicrobiales > Phyllobacteriaceae > Mesorhizobium > Mesorhizobium sp. M0184. Next base: position 141,873 of record NZ_JAMYSZ010000012.1, on the reverse strand, counting down.
TTCGAATCGACGTCATCGACAACGGCAGGGGCTTGCCGCGCGAAAACCGGCAGCGCTTGCTCGAGCCTTACATGACGACACGCGAGAAAGGCACCGGGCTTGGCCTCGCTATCGTCAAGAAGATCGTGGAGGACCATGGCGGGCGACTCGAATTGCACGATGCACCAGCGGACTTCCACGATGGGCGGGGTGCAATGATCAGCATCATCCTGCCGGTTGCCGCCACCGTTCCGGTACGCGGCGAGGGCAAGACGGAACACGAAAAAGAAACTGAAAAGGTCGGTAATGGCGTCTGATATTCTCATCGTCGATGACGAGGAAGACATCCGCGAACTCGTCGCCGGTATCCTGAGCGACGAAGGTCACGAAACACGCACGGCGTTTGACGCCGACAGCGCGCTTGCGGCGGTTGCCGACCGGGCACCCAGGCTGATTTTCCTCGACATCTGGCTGCAGGGCTCGCGGCTCGATGGCCTTGTCTTGCTTGACGAGATCAAGACGATGCACCCGAACCTGCCGGTGGTGATGATCTCGGGCCACGGCAATATCGAAACGGCAGTCTCGGCCATCCGCCGCGGCGCCTATGATTTCATCGAAAAGCCATTCAAGGCCGACAGGCTGATCCTCATTGCCGAACGGGCGCTCGAAACCTCCAAATTGAGACGCGAGGTTTCGGATCTCAAGCTGCGCAGCGGCGAGACTTTCGACCTCATCGGCATGTCATCGGCAATGAGCCAATTGCGCCAGACCATCGAGCGCGTCGCGCCGACCAACAGCCGCGTCATGATTATCGGCCCCTCCGGCTCGGGCAAGGAACTGGCGGCGCGCGCCGTCCACGCACTGTCGGCGCGCAAGAGTGCACCGTTTGTGACGCTGAGCGCCGCCAGCATCACGCCTGAGCGTATGGAGATCGAGTTGTTCGGCACCGAATCGAACGGCGTCGAACGCAAGGTCGGCGCGCTGGAGGAAGCCCATCGCGGCATTCTCTACATCGATGAAGTGGCCGACATGCCGCGCGAGACGCAAAACAAGATCCTGCGCGTGCTGGTCGAACAGCAGTTCGAGCGGGTAGGGGGCACCAAGCGGGTCAAGGTCGACGTGCGCATCATCTCGTCGACCTCGCAGAACCTGGAAGCCATGATCGCCGACGGCCGTTTCCGCGAGGACCTTTATCATCGCCTGGCCGTGGTTCCGGTCATGGTGCCGGGACTGGCCGAGCGTCGCGAGGACATTCCTTATCTGGTCGACAATTTCATGAAGCAGATCGCTCGCCAGGCCGGCATCAAGCCGCGCCGCATCGGCGACGACGCGCTGGCGGTGCTGCAGGCGCATAACTGGCCGGGCAACGTTCGCCAGTTGCGCAACAATGTCGAGCGGCTGATGATCCTCGCGCGCGGCGACGATGTCGATGCGCCGATCACCGCCGATCTCCTGCCTGCCGAGATCGGCGACGTCATGCCGCGCACTCCAAACAAATCCGATCAGCACATAATGGCGCTGCCGCTGCGGGAAGCGCGCGAACAATTCGAGAAGGACTATCTGATTGCCCAGATCAACCGTTTTGGCGGCAACATCTCGAAGACGGCAGAGTTTATCGGCATGGAGCGCTCTGCATTGCACCGCAAGCTGAAGTCGCTGGGCGTCTGACAGTCAAACCAGTCGTGGCCCACGCAATTATCGGTTACGGCGGTCTTGGAATCGCATAAGAAAGCTGGACTTCTCTCAGGGATTAGCCATGCCGCGCATTGCCTATGTGAACGGGCGCTACGTCGCTCACGCCGAAGCTTCCGTGCATATCGAGGACCGTGGCTATCAATTCGCCGATGGCGTCTACGAGGTCTGCGAGGTGGCACGAGGCTTCATCGTCGACATGCCGCGCCATCTCGCCCGATTGAACCGCTCACTTGCCGAACTCTCGATCGATTGGCCGATCACGCGCGGCGTGCTGCCGCTCGTCATGCGCGAGGTGGTGCGCCGCAACCATGTCGTCGACGGCCTGGTCTATGTCCAGGTGACACGCGGCGTCGCCAGCCGCGAGTTTTTCTTCCCGCCGGCGGACACGAAGCCGTCGCTGGTGATGACCGCCAAAAAAGCCGATCCTGCAGCTGCCGCGAAGCGGGCCGAGAGCGGGATCCGGGTTATCACAGTGCCGGAGAACCGGTGGGATCGGGTCGATATCAAGTCGGTCGGCCTGCTGCCGAACGTGCTGGCCAAGCAGAAAGCCAAGGAAGCCGGCGCTCAGGAGGCCTGGTTCGTCGATGTCGACGGCACCGTCAAGGAAGGTGGATCGTCGAACGCCTGGATCATCACCGGGGATGGCGTGCTGGTGACGCGGCCGGCCGAGCACGGCATCCTGCGCGGCATCACCCGTACGACCCTGTTCGACGTGGCCGCCAAGCTCGGCCTGAAGATCGAGGAGCGCGGTTTTTCGGTGGCCGAAGCCAAGGCCGCGCGCGAGGTTTTCATCAGTTCCGCGACCACGATTGCCATGCCGGTGGTGGCGATCGATGGCGCTCCCGTCGCCAACGGCCACCCGGGCTCGCTAACAGTTTCATTACGGCAGGCCTTTTTTGACGTTGCGGAAAAAAGTCCAGCCTGATAACCGCACAGATGGAATGAACATCAATATATCTCGTTCTGCTTGTCGTTACTGACGGCAAGATGGTGTTTGCGTGCTTGACATGTGCCGGCTAATTTGGCGCATTGGCCTGCAAACCGAAGGGGATCGGCGAAAGACAAGAACAATGGCGGAACGATCGCAAAATCTTCAGGACCTGTTCCTGAATTCAGTTCGCAAGAGCAAAAATCCACTCACCATCTTTCTCATCAACGGCGTGAAGCTGACCGGCGTGGTCACTTCGTTCGACAATTTCTGCGTTCTGCTGCGTCGCGACGGCCATTCCCAGCTTGTCTACAAGCACGCTATTTCCACGATCATGCCGAGCCAGCCGGTTCAGATGTTCGATGGTGAGGAAAGCCAGGGCGCCTGATTGGCACGTGAGAAAGACGCGGACCGCAGCGTTCGCGGAAAACCAGCACATCAGACCGGGACAGAGGCCAACGGCCCGACCCGGGCGGTGGTTATCGTGCCGGTGCTTACCCGGCAACCTCGTGGCGACGACGACACCAACCGCCCCCGCCTGAGTCGTTCCGCGGAGGCTCGTCGCGACGAGGCCGTCGGCCTCGCCAGCGCAATCGACCTCGACCTGGTCCACACGGCGGTGGTGACCGTCAACGATCCACGCCCGGCGACCTTGCTCGGCAGCGGCAAGGTGGCGGAGTTCGCTGAGATCGTCAAAGAGGGCCACGCGGAAGTGGTCATTGTCGATCATCCGCTGACCCCGGTACAGCAGCGCAACCTCGAAAAAGAGTTGAACGCCAAGGTGCTCGACCGCACCGGGCTGATCCTGGAGATTTTCGGCGAGCGCGCCCGCACCAAGGAAGGCACGCTGCAGGTCGATCTTGCCCATCTCAACTACCAGAAAGGCCGCCTTGTGCGGAGCTGGACCCACCTCGAGCGCCAGCGTGGCGGCGCCGGCTTTCTCGGCGGCCCTGGCGAGACCCAGATCGAGTCGGATCGGCGTGTGCTGCAGGACAAGATCACCAAGCTGAAGCACGAGCTCGAAACTGTGCGCCGCACCCGCGACCTGCACCGCGCCAAGCGCAAGAAGGTGCCATTTCCGGTGGTGGCGATCGTCGGCTACACCAATGCCGGCAAGTCGACTCTGTTCAACCGGCTGACCGGAGCAGGGGTGCTGGCCGAAGACATGCTGTTTGCCACGCTCGACCCGACGCTGCGCCGCGTGCGTCTGCCGCACGGCACGCCGATCATCCTTTCCGATACGGTCGGCTTCATTTCCGACCTGCCAACGCATCTGGTCGCGGCCTTCAGGGCGACGCTGGAGGAAGTGGTCGAGGCAGACCTCGTCATTCATCTGCGCGACATCTCCGATCCCGATACGGCCGCGCAGGCCGAAGATGTCGAGCGCATCCTTGCCGATCTCGGCGTCGATGCCCGCGATAGCAAGCGCGTCATCGAAGTATGGAACAAGATCGACCGGCTCGACGAGGGCAACAGGGCGCGGCTGCTTGCCGATGGTGCTGACGGCAAGAAGGCACCGCCGATCGCCATATCGGCGGTAACCGGCGAGGGCATCGATGCGCTGAAGACGATCATCGAGACGATGATGTCGGGCGAACTGGAGACGTTCACCGTCACACTCAAGCCCGACCAACTCGGCGTCGTCGACTGGCTTTACCGCAACGGCGACATCGTCTCGCGCGACGACAATGAGGATGGCAGCGTGACCGTCGCGCTCAAGGCTACACACAGCGCTCGGCAGGAGATCGAAAGCCGATTGCGCCGTCAAAACAACGGGTAGAGGCGTTTACTTCGCGCTTTTTGCCTGATGCCAGAGCGCTTCCATCTCGTCCAGCGTCGCCTCTTCGAGGCTGTTTCCCGACGCTTGCAGCGTCCGCTCGACATAGTGGAAGCGCGATCGGAATTTTTCGTTGGTGCCGCTGAGTGCCGCTTCGGAATCAATTTTGAGGTGCCGGCCGAGATTGACGACCGCAAACAGCATGTCGCCGAACTCATCCTTGATCGGCGCGCTGTCGCCTTTGGCCAGCGCTTCTCGCAATTCGCCGATCTCCTCCTCAATCTTTTCGAGGATCGGTGCCGCCTCGCTCCAGTCGAAGCCGACGCGGGCGGCCTTTTCCTGCAGTTTGAGCGCTCGGGTCAGTGCGGGCAGGGCGACCGGCACGCTGTCGAGAAAGCCCTTGCCATGGTCTTCCGGGTCGAGCCCACGGGTGAGGCGAGCACTGCGCTTCTCCGCCTTTTCCTCTGCCTTGATCTTTTCCCACATGCCCTTGGCTATGCCGGCGCTGCGCGCCTTGTTGTCGCCGAAGACATGGGGGTGGCGGCGGATCATTTTTGTGGTGATGGCCTGGACTACATCGCCGAATGAAAATTCGCCGGCCTCCTCGGCCATTTGCGCGTGGTAGACCACTTGCAGCAGGAGATCGCCAAGTTCATCCCGCAGATCGTCGAGGTCGCCGCGCGCAATGGCGTCCGCCACTTCGTAGGCTTCCTCGATCGTGTATGGCGCGATTGTCGAAAAGTCCTGCTCGATATCCCACGGGCAACCGGTTTCCGGCGCCCGCAGCGCGGCCATGATCTCGATCAGTCGGGAAATGTCTTTCGAGGGTTTCATCTGGGAAACGCTATCCTGTACACGGCTGTGCGGCCAACGGCTTCAGCCGGTGAGGGCGCCTTGTCCACAGATGGGCCGCCAGACCATGATACGAAAGTGGAAGCCGGTTTCCGGAAGATCCTAGTTAGCAAAAGCATCAGTCGAGCACGGAGACTATCGCCTTGGCGAGCGCATCCATGCCGTCCTCGGGCAGGCCGGCAACGTTGATGCGGCTGTCGCCGACCATGTAGATGGCATGCTCGGCGCGCAGCCGCTCGACTTGCGCTTCCGACAGGCCAAGCCGGGAAAACATGCCGCGATGGCTGGCGACGAAATCGAAACGGTCGGAGTTGGACTGCCGCCGCAGCGCCTCGGCGAACTGGACGCGCAGCCGCAGCATGCGCAGCCGCATCTCTTCAAGCTCTGCCTCCCAGTCGGAACGTAATGCGGGGTCTTCAAGCACGATGCGCACCGCCGCCGCGCCGTGGTCCGGCGGCATCGAATACATGGCGCGCGCCGCCGACAGCATCTGGCCCATCGCCAAATCCGCCTGCGCGCCGTCTTTCGCCATGATCAGCGCTGCACCGACTCGGTCGCGATAGACGGCAAAGTTCTTCGAGCAGCTGGAGGCAACGACCATTTCCGGAACCTTTGCCGCCAGAAGGCGCAAGCCGGCGGCATCCGCATCAAGTCCCTCGCCAAAGCCCTGATAGGCGATGTCGACAAAGGGCAGCAGGCCGCGCTCAACGACAAGATCGGCAATGGCAGCCCATTGCGAGATGTCTAGATTGGCGCCTGTCGGGTTATGGCAACAGCCGTGCAACAATACGACGTCGCCGGGATTCGCGGTTCTCAATGCATTCAGCATGTCGTCGAAGCGAACCGCACCAGAAGCAGCGTCGAAATAGGGATATTCGCGTGTCTGCAGGCCAGCGCCGCGCATCACCGGCATGTGGTTCGGCCATGTCGGATCCGACAGCCAGACCATCGCGTCGGTGCGGGTCCTTTTCAGCAGCTCTGCAACCAGCCGCAGCGCGCCGGAGCCGCCCGGCGCCTGCGCCGCACGAATGCGCGTCATGTCGGCGGCTGGGCCGAACACCAACCTGGCCATCGCCGCGTTGAAGGCGGTATCGCCGGCAAGGCCGAGATAGGTCTTGGTATCCTGGCCCTGCAGCAGCCGCTTTTCGGCTTCGCGCACCGCGCGCATCACCGGCGTCTTGCCGTCGCGATCCCTATAAACGCCGACCCCAAGATCGACCTTGTCGGGACGCGGGTCGGCGCGATAGAGACCGATCAAGGCCAGGATCTTGTCGGCAGGCGCGGGCTGGAGATTTTCGAACATCGATAAGGTTCCGTTGGCGGCGGAGTGATACGCAAACCGGCCGTACTTTGCCAGCAGTTTCATATGCGCCAACTCGGCGCCGGTTTGCCTCGAGGGCGGCCGATACTATCTGGCGGGCGAGAGCGGGCCCGATATCTCCCAGGACGAGAACGCGGCGAGCCGTAAGAAAATTTCGGGGAGAGCGGGATTAACATCCCGACCTGCTCCGTAAACAGGACATGAAACGGCCGATGCCACGCTTCGATATTCTGGGACAGCTCGGTTCGCTGCGCCGCTATGCACGCTCGCTGACGCGCGACAGCGCCGATGCAGAGGATCTGCTGCATGATGCGCTGGTGCGTGCCTATGAGCGACGCGGCAGCTTCCACTCCGGCGGAAATCTTCGCGTATGGCTGCTGTCGATCGTCCATAATGCATTCATCGACGGTCTGCGGTCCCGCAAATCCGAAGCAATGCGCATCGAACAGGCCGGCTATCTCGCCGAGGCGAATGTCCAGGCTCCGCAGGAACATTCGGTCCGTCTGGCGCAGGTGCGCGAAGCGTTTTTCGAATTGCCGGAGGAGCAGCGTTCGGCGTTGCATCTCGTCGCCATCGAGGGGCTTAGCTACAGCCAGGCCGCTGAGGTGAGTGGCGTGCCGCTTGGCACGCTGATGTCGCGCATCGGCAGGGCGCGTGCGGCCCTGCGCGAGATGGAGGACGCGGTGCCGGCACGCGCGAAAGGCCATCTGAAGATCGTCGGAGGTGGATCATGAACCAACAGCGCGATCCCGTAACCGGCGCCGATCTCGACGCCTATGTCGACGATCAGCTGGACGTGGCTCGTCGCATCGAGGTCGAGGCGTTCCTTTCGGCCCGCCCGGACGCGGCCGCGCGGGTGATGTCCGACTTACGGATGCGTGACGAATTGCGCGTGGCGCTTGCCGGATCGAAAGGCATGGCGCGGCCCGCGACGGCCGATGCTGCACGGCGGCTGGAGCGGGGATTGGTGCGCGGCCGCGTCCTTGGTGCTTTGCAGCGAGTTGCGGCAGTCGCTGTCTTCGTCGCTGCCGGCTGGCTTGCGAACGGGCTCATCGGACCGATATCGGTGACGGAAGTCGTCGCTTCGACCCATCCGCCGGCCTATGTGGAGGACGCGGTCCGGGCGCACCGCACGACGCTCGTACGCGAGGCGATGTCGTCGCAACCCGAAGCACCCGGCTACAATGCCGACGAAATCCGCGCCGCGACGGCGATCGTGATGCCATCGCTGCCAGCGGACTGGACGGTCCGTGACGTGCAGATCTATCCATCGCAATTCGGACCGAGCGTCGAGATGGCTATCGAGACGAAAGGGATGGGGCTGGTCTCGTTGTTCGCGATCAGGCCCGGAACATTCGACGTCGTCAAGCCGACCGTCGTTCCCTCGGGCGAAGTTTCCTCGGCTTATTTCCAGATCGGCGAGGTCGCCTACGCGGTCGTCGGACGCAGCGATGTCGGCGGTCTCGATCGCACGGCCGAAGCGCTCGCCAAAACGCTTTACTGATCGACCTGCAAGAAGGAGAACCACATGAACAATCTCGGATATATCGGGGCCGGAGCCCGAGCCGGAGCCGTCTACGATGAAGGCCTGCGCCGGCACATGCTGCGCGTCTATAACTACATGGGCCTTGGCCTCGTCGTTACGGGCGTGATCGCGTTCGTGGTGGCTTCCACGCCCGCCCTTTACGTGCCGATCTTCTCCACACCGCTGAAATGGGTGGTGATGCTGGCCCCGCTGGCCTTTGTGCTCTTGTTCTCCTTTCGGATGCAGGCGATGTCGGCAGCCGGCGCCCAGGCGATGTTCTGGGCATTCTGCGCGGTCATGGGCCTGTCGCTGGCTTCCGTGTTCCTGGTCTTTACCGGCACCAGCATCGCACGCACCTTCTTCATCGCCGCCACCATGTTCGGCGCGACCAGCCTTTACGGGTACACGACCAAACGCGACCTGACGCAGTTTTCGTCGTTCCTGATCATGGGCCTGATCGGCGTGGTGATCGCCAGCATCGTCAATATCTTCCTGGGCTCGACCGCGCTCCAATTCGCGATCTCTGTGATCGGCATCGCCGTCTTCATCGGCCTCACCGCCTGGGATACCCAGACGATCAAGGAGCAGTATGCGGAAAACTTCGGCGCGGAATCACAGCAGAAACTCGCTGTCTTCGGTGCATTCTCGCTCTATCTGAACTTCATCAACATCTTCCAACTGCTGTTGAACTTCACCGGCGAGCGCGAATAGCCGGCGTTGAACCAAGACCGGAGTTGAACATCATGGACAGAAACGATCAGCAAGCGATCGGACAGCTCTTCGAGAAGTTGGCAAACGCCGAGCGCCAGGCGCCGCCGCGCGATGCCGAAGCAGAGCGCTTCATCCAGGACCAGATCACCCAGCAGCCTGGGGCGCCATATTACATGGCCCAGACGATCGTGGTGCAGGAGCAGGCCCTGAACGCAGCTCAGGCGCGCATAGAAGAACTGGAGGAGCAGGCGCGGCAGCCGGCCGGCGGTGGACCGCTCAGCGGCTTCTTCGGCCGCAGCGGCGGCAGGCGCTCAGGCTCGGTTCCGCGGGTAGGGCGCACCGCCTCCGTTGCAACTGAAGGGCCGCAGGACACGCCACAGCGGGCAGGCGGCGGTTTTCTTGCCGGCGCCGCGCAGACCGCGATGGGCGTGGCGGGCGGCGTGCTGCTCGGCAACGCGATCGCCGGCGTGTTTGGCGGCAGCGAAGCGAAGGCAGCTGAACAGCCGACGCCGCAGCCGGACGAAGCCGATCAGGCAGGCGATTCCAGCTCCGATAATGGCGGTGACTTCGGTGATATGGAGTTCTGACGAGCGACCCAGCCTGTGCCTGTGCTGGCGCTGGTGACGATTGCGGGTCAGCATAGGCGAGGTGGCGAGGGCAACATCCGGGAAGCGAGCCCTCGCCGGCGGCTAATAGCCCAGGCGCTTCAGTTCAGCCTTGACCGCCGCGATCGTCTTGAAGCGGAAGTGCTTCGTTGCGCCGTCGCGCCAATGGCAGTCGCATGTGGCATCGAACTTCCGGCTCGCTTTCAATTGAGTCAGCGCCTTCTGGCCTGGCTTGGGGCCATCGAAGATGCGAACTTCGTAGAGCGTCCCTTCGACATCGTAGTGCATCTGAGCCCAGGAAAGTATCACGATCAGTTCCTTCGCCGGGTCGTGGTCGGCGTTGGCGAGGCCGAGCGCTATGTCCGGTGTGTCACCCTCTTGTTCACCGATCGTGACCTGGATTGCGCGATATCTATTGTCAGCTAGCCGTTGCAGCGCGACGAGCGGGCGTTCCGGATAGTCCTCAGCGGTCTGGTAATCGACGAAGAGTGTCTGGAGGCCGTTCCAGCTCACGGCTGTGGTGTGCGGATCAGCATTGTCGGCGAACCCAACAACACGTTTGGCGAAAGCCAGGTCGTTCTCGCCTGGCGCACGATCAAGGTCCTGCGCTCGCGCGCCAGTGAGCGCGCAGGCGAGGGTGAGGGCAAGACTTGCAAGCAGTGGGAGTGTGTTCATGATTCGCAACCCTAGCATGCCCGTTGCCCCACAGCGCTGTCGCGAATGTCTAAGAGTGACCGCCCGATCTCGCCGCCAACGGATGCTATAGGCGTAGTCGCATAACATAGATTATGGAACTAGCTTGGCCGATTGGATGTGACGTGAAGATAGCACCTCGCGATATCCAACTCGGGAACCCAGGCCGTAAAAACTTAGTCTTTCACGCTGATTCGTAAGGGATTTCGATCGTCATGCCGTCATAAGCAGGCTCGACGTTGGCCGGCGTCTCGGCCATTACCGTAGCGTAGTCGAGTGGCACATGCATATGCGTCAGCACCGCGTTCTTCGGCGCCAGTCTTTCGATCCAGCCAAGCGCCTGGCCAAGCGACAGATGGCTCGGATGGACGGTGTATTGCAGCGCGTCGATGACCAGCATGTCCAGCCCGCGCAAACGCTTGGCGGTCGCCTCCGGAAAGTCGCTGACGTCAGGGCAATAGGCCAGCCCGCCGATGCGGAAACCCAGCGAGGTGATGTCGCCATGGAGCTGCAGCAGCGGTTCGAGGGTGAGGGCGCCGCCCTCGCCTGCGATCACCACCGGCCTGTGGTGGTCGATGATATGGGCGTTGACGATCGGCGGATACGAACTGCCTTTCGGTGTTTCGAAACAGTAGCGGAACGCCTCGCGTAGGCGCAGCATGGTAGCCTGATCCGCATGGATGTCGATCCGGTGGCGCTGCTCGAGCACGAAGCCGCGCAAATCGTCGATGCCGTGGATATGGTCGGCATGCGGATGTGTATAGACCACCGCATCGATGCGCTTGACCGATGCCAGCAGCATCTGCTCGCGGAAATCCGGGCCGGTGTCGATGACGACCGTGGTCCGGGCGCCACTCGCCGCGATCCGCTCGACGAGCGCTGCGGTGCGCGTGCGCCGGTTCCGGGGGTTCGCGGGATCGCAATTGCCCCAGTCGCCGGTGATGCGTGGCGTGCCCGGCGATGAGCCGCAGCCGAGGACGGTAAGACGTAACCGGTCGCTCATGCGTCAGGCGCCCGGCGCGCTCGGGCGCGGCATTTTCCTGAACAGCCGGAAGAAATTATCCGTGGTGATATTAGCGATCTCGGCCTCGCTGAAGCCGATCGTCTCGGCCAGCACCTTGGCTGTATGCGCGACATAGGCGGGCTCATTACGCTTGCCGCGAAACGGGATCGGCGCAAGGTATGGCGCGTCGGTTTCGACCAGCAGACGGTCGCGCGGCACATCGGCGGCGACGGCGCGCAGCTCGGCGGAGTTCTTGAAGGTCAGGATGCCGGAAAACGAGACGTAGCCGCCGAGCGCCACGCCGATCTCGGCCAGCCGGCGCCCCGACGAAAAACAGTGCAGGATGAAGGGGAAGGCGCCCTTCCCCGTTTCTTCTTCGAGGATATCAGCCATGTCGTCGTCGGCGTCGCGCGAATGGATGACCAGCGGCAGACCGGTCACGCGCGCCGCGGCGATGTGGGTGCGAAAGCCCTGCGCCTGTGCGTCGCGCGGCGCATGATCGTAGAAATAGTCGAGTCCGGCCTCGCCGATCGCCACCACTTTGCGATGAGCAGAGAGCCGCACCAGATCATCGACAGTGACATCAAGCTCTTCGGCCGCATTATGCGGATGGGTGCCGACAGAGCAGTAGACCTCATCGAAAGTCTCTGCAATCTCAAGCACTTGGTTAAATCGCTTCACCCTCGTCGAGATCGTCACCATTCGGCCGATGCCGGCCGCTAGGGCGCGGGCGACAATGGCCGCCCGCTCTTCGGCGAAATCCGGAAAGTCGAGGTGGCAGTGACTGTCGACCAGCATCAGGCGTTCGCGTCCTGCTTTTCGTAACGCGGAAAGACCGCCTCCGGCGCGGGCAATGCCGTGCCGGGCACCAGCGCAGAGTCGGCGTGGACATGCGCAAAGTCACGGTTGTCTGCCGGCACCGCCAGCAGGTCGAGCAGCTTTGCAGCCGACCCCGGAACAAAGGGCTGGCAGAGCAGCGTCACGCGCCGGACGACTTCGATCGTCGTCCACAGAACTGTCTTCATACGCTCTGGATCGCTTTTGCTTAGCGCCCAGGGTTGCTGAGAGGCGAAATAGCGGTCAGCTTCGGCCACCACTCCGAAGATCGCCGCCAGCGCCAAATGGATGCCCTGATCCGCCATCGCCTTTCGCGCGACGGCGAGTGCCCCCACCGCTTGGTCGAGGATGGCGCTGTCGGCTTCGGTCAGTTCGCCGCGCTTCGGCACCGCGCCGCTGCAGTTCTTGGCGATCATCTTCAGCGAGCGCTGCGCCAGATTGCCGAGGCCATTGGCAAGGTCGGCATTGGTGCGGTTGACGATCGCATCATGGCTGTAGCTGCCGTCCTGGCCGAACGGCACTTCGCGCAGCAAGAAATAGCGCACCTGGTCGAGGCCGTAGTGCTCGATCATCGCGAACGGGTCGATGACGTTGCCGACCGACTTCGACATTTTCTCGCCGCGGTTGAACAAAAAACCATGCGCGAACACGCGCTTCGGCAATTCGATGCCAGCCGACATCAGGAAAGCCGGCCAGTAGACCGCGTGGAAGCGGACGATGTCCTTGCCGATGACGTGCGCGTTTGCCGGCCAGAACGACCATCTCTCATTGGCCGGATCCGGATAGCCGGCGGCGGTGATGTAGTTGGTCAAGGCGTCGACCCAGACATACATCACATGCTTCTCGTCGCCCGGCACCGGGATGCCCCAGTCGAACGTGGTGCGCGAGATCGATAGGTCCTTCAGGCCGGACCTGACGAAGCTCATCACCTCATTGCGCCTCTCGGCAGGACCGACGAAATCGGGCTGGTTTTCGTAAAGTGCAAGGAGCCTGTCCTGATAAGCCGACAGCCGGAAGAAGTAGCTCTCTTCCTCGACCCATTCGACCGGCGTCCCCTGCGGCCCGTAGCGGACATTGTCGGCACGCACCTCGGTCTCTTCTTCGCCGTAATAGGCTTCGTCACGCACCGAGTACCAGCCGGCATAGCCGCCCTTATAGACGTCGCCATTGGCGGCCATCGCCTTCCAGATCGCCTGCGAGGCCTTGTAGTGCCGCTTTTCCGTGGTGCGGATGAAATCGTCGTTGGAGGCATCGAGCGCGACGGCCATGCGCTCGAAATCGGCCGAGTTGCGGTCTGCCAGCTCGCGCGCTGAAATACCTTCTCTCTTCGCCGTCTGCAGCATCTTGATGCCGTGCTCGTCGGTGCCGGTGAGAAAGAGCACGTCCTTACCGTCGAGCCGCTGGAAGCGGGCCAGCGCGTCGGTGGCAATCAACTCGTAGGCATGGCCGATATGCGGTTTGCCGTTCGGATAGGAAATAGCCGTCGTGACGTAGTATTTTTCGCGTGCCATGGATGAGCCGTCATGAATGTCTGAATGAAAGATGTCGCGGTGAGATATCGCATCGAAACGGCAATTGCCATCCGAAGCCAATGTGGTGGCTTCGAAGTTCCTGCGATTGATTGGGATCAATACTCAGGGGCTTCAAAGCCACGCCAGCGGCCGTCACATTCGCATTGCAGAATTCAGGCGGTCGATCATGGTCAGGGCGTGCTGCTTTTTGTCGAGATTGTAGGTCTCGGTTTCAGATATAGCGTTCAAAGCCTCGTGCCAAGTATCCGACAGCGTTTTGGCCAGCGCGAGATCGCCGGCGAGCGCGGCCTGGCTGGCGCCGGCCGACAGCAGATCAAGCGCGCGGCGATTGAATATCTCGAACGGGATTGCCTGGTCGCGGCCGGCGACCGCCTCGGCAAGACGGTAGGCGCCTGCGACATCTATCTTCTTGGACATCACCAGGGCGTCGAGGGTGGCGGCGATTTCGAGCCCTCCATACTGCGTCAACAGGATCGCATTGCGCGCGCTGCCCCCTGCCCGCTCCGCCAGCGCCGCGCGCGCGCCAGGATCCTCCGGTGGCGGCGGCTCGATGCCTTCCAGAACCGTCATCAAGCTCTCGGCATCGAGCGGCGCCAACCGCACCATCTGGCAGCGCGACCGGATCGTCGGCAGCAGACTGCCCGGCGCATGGACGATGAGGATGAACAAGGTGCGCGCGGGTGGCTCTTCAAGATTCTTCAGCAAGGCATTGGCAGCATTGGTGTTCATGTCGTCGGCGGGATCGACGATAACCACCCGGTAGCTGCCGTCGTGCGACGTCAGCGACAGAAAACGGCTGACCTTGCGGATTTCGTCGACCGTGACCACTGTCTTGAAGCTCTTGGTCTTGTCGTTCGCCGGGCGTGTAAGATGCAGCACCGAAGGATGCGCGCCGGTGGCGATCTGTCGAAACAGCGACGAAGCCGGATCTGGAACGGCAAGGCTTTCCGGCGCCTGCTCGAAGGCCGGGTGCTTCAACAGATGATGCGCCAGGTGAAAGGCCAGCGTCGCCTTGCCGATGCCAACCGGTCCGGCAAAGATCAGTGCGTGCGGCAGCTTTCCCGAGCGGTAAGCGGTGGCGAGCATATTGGCCGCCTGCAGGTGACCGACAAGACGCGGCGTCTCGGATGGCTCGGGCACCCCGTCCAGCGTGTCGTGCTGTTCGGGCGCGATGCGTTCGAAAATCATGCTGGCGCCGCCTGCCTTCTTTGCGCCGGCATCATCCTCTCGAGAGCCGCGAAGACCGCGGCGGTAACGACATCCTCCACCGCCTCTAGGTCGGCTGAGGCATCGACGACAACGCAGCGTTCGGGTTCAGTTGAGGCGATCGCGAGAAACGCCTCGCGCCGGCGTTGGTGGATGGCCAATGTTTCTTTCTCGAAGCGGTCCGGTCCGTCACTGCTGCCCCGCCGGGCGGTAGCGCGCCTCAGGCCCTCGGCGGGGTCGATGTCGAAGATCAGTGTCATGTCCGGCACCATGCCGTTGATGGCGACCTTCTCCAATGCGTCCATGAATGCCGGGTCGAGGCCGCCGGTGACGCCCTGGTAGACGCGCGAGGAATCCATGAAACGATCGCAAAGCACGACCGAACCGCGCTCGACTGCCGGCCGGATGACCTGTTCGACATGGTCGGAACGCGCAGCGGCGAAAAGCAGCGCTTCCATCTTGGGGCCGAACGGCTCGGCTGCGCCTGAAAGCAGGACATGCCTGACCGCCTCCGCGCCCGGCGAGCCACCAGGCTCACGTGTCACCAGCACATCGTATTTCTTGGCGCGCATCTTCTTTGCCAGCCGCTCGATCTGCGTCGACTTGCCTGCTCCTTCGCCGCCTTCAAAAGTGATGAAAAATCCGCGCGCCAAAGCCTTTGTCCATACTTCGGGGACCGTATAGTCCCGGCGGGAAAAAAGGTCCACCGCGACGGTGCTAACGCAGCCAGCCGACGGCCAGTTCCTTGGCGGCGTCGAGCGCGCGCTGCGGCAGCGAACCGACACCGATCGACTCGGCGGCAAACAGCGGCGTCTCCTGGCTCAGCGTATCGCCGATCCAGACGCGCAGCGTACCCACCGGCTGCCCCTCCTCCACCGGCGCTGCCACCGGTCCGTCATAGACGATCCTGGCGGTGAGCTTGTCGCGGTTGGTGATCGGCAGGAAGATCTGCACCGGTCCTTTTGCCTTTAACGCGACACCGGACTTGGCGCCGCCAAAGACCTGGGCTTCGCCAACCACTTCGTCCTTGGCGAATACTTCAGTCTTCTCGAAGGAGCGAACGCCCCAGTCGAGCAGCTTTCGCGCTTCCTCAGCACGCTCACGGTCGTTTGCCAGGCCGCTCATCGCCGCGATCACCCTTGTGCCGTTGTGGCTGACCGAGCCGACAATGCCGAACCCGGATTGCTCGCTGGCACCGACCGCGAGCCCGTCGGCGCCTATGTCCATGGCCAGTAGCGGATTGCGGTTCCTCTGGGAAATCTTGTTCCAGGTAAAATCCTTCTGGCCGTAATAGCGGTAGAGATTCGGGTAGTTGCGCCAGATATGCAGCGCCAGAAGCGCGAGTTCGCGAACGCTCGTTTGCTGCCCATCGGCCGGCAGACCGGTGGAATTGACGAAAGTCGATTTCTGCAAGCCGATCTGGCGGGCACGCTCGGTCATCTGCGCCGCGAAGTTTGCTTCGGACCCGGCCATCCCTTCAGCGATGACGATACAGCCGTCATTGGCCGCCTGCACGGTCACGCCCTGGATCAGGTCTTCCAGCCGGATCGTCGACTTGAGCTTGGCGAACATGGTCGATGTCCCCGAAGGAGCGCCGCCTTTGCGCCAGGCGTTCTCGCTCACCACGAAGGTGTCATCGAGCGTCATGCGCCCTGATTTGATGGCGTCGAAAACCACTTCCATCGTCATCAGCTTGGCCAGCGAGGCCGGCGGGATCAACCTGTCGGCGTCCTTGGAAAACAGCACGGTTCCGGTTTCGGCATCGATCATGAAGACCTGCGCGGCCTTGGTCTCGAAAAGCTGAGCTGAGGCCTGCGCAAGCGAGAGCAGCAGCAGGCCGAGCGCCATAAGCCCGGTGAAAGGGTGAAAAGATTTCATCAGGTTCGACCCGTGAGCCGGCGCTTTTGCAAGTTGGCAGAAGCTATCAGGCTTTTGCCTGGCGGATCAATCGCGCGCGAAAAAACCAGGCAGCCCCGAGCTCAGTTGCGTACCGCAAGCGCATCCGGCGCACCATGCGACCACGCTGCCTGCAGCATCTCGTCCAGGCTGCCACGACCGTCGGCAAAGAGGTTGACCGAGTACCAGTCCTTGCCTTCAAGTTCCGAGCGCTGGATTTCGGTCTTGCCGAAGCTGGAAAGCTGGGCAGCCACACGCTCCGCTTCGGCGGCATTCTCGAATGAACCCGCCGCGACATAGTCCGTGGGCGACCCGGCTGGAGGGGCTTGCCGCTTCCACGATTGAAGAATTTCGGCGGGCGACATGCCGGCGCCATCCAGCCCGGCAAACGCGTTGGAGGCGCGTTGCACGCGCTCGTCCACGTAAGACAGCGACGCCACGGTGAACGGCGATTGCGCCGGCAGGTTGATCTCCGGGCGCTCCGGCACGATCGGGCCGAAATCGGGCAGTACAACGTCTCCCAAAGCAGATGCTTGCACTGCCATGACAGGCCCTGCATCGGATCCCTGCCCGGAATTCGTCAGCTGACCGGGGAACGGCACGGCAGCAGCGCTCACCGGCAGGCTTGGCGACGGCCCATTCATCGCGACCATGACACCGCTGGGCAGGCCGTCCGACGGATCCGGCGCCCTGTTGCCTGGACGATACGAAGCCATAAGATACTGCCCGTCATTGCCTTCGAGCGGCGCACGGCCGACATATTCGACTTTCACCTCGGCCGTACCGATGTTGGCATAATCGAGCATTTCAGCAGCGCGCTTCGACACATCGATGATGCGTCCATCATGATAGGGTCCGCGGTCGTTGACGCGCACGATCACCGAGCTGCCGGTCTTCATGTTGGTGACCCGCGCATAGCTCGGCAGCGGCATGGTCGGATGCGCCGCCGTCAGATCTGCCATGTCGTAGACTTCGCCGTTGGCGGTCAACCGGCCGTGGAAGGCCTCACCGTACCAGGATGCGAGGCCAACCTTGGCGTAACGTTTGTCTTCCTTCGGATAATACCACTTGCCGCGCACCTGATAGGGCTTGCCGAGCTGGTCGCGTCCGCGAGACGTCTTGAACATGACGCGCGGGCTGGCTTTCACGCCGTATTCGGCTTCGGAAAAATATTCCTTGGAGCGAGGTTTCTTGTTGACCATCGCCTTTTGCTGCGGCCCGGCACAT
Organism: Mesorhizobium sp. M0184; assembly: GCF_040322215.1. Lineage (NCBI taxonomy): Bacteria > Pseudomonadati > Pseudomonadota > Alphaproteobacteria > Hyphomicrobiales > Phyllobacteriaceae > Mesorhizobium > Mesorhizobium sp. M0184. The sequence goes on along the minus strand of NZ_JAMYSZ010000012.1, from coordinate 124,086 downwards.
GCTGCAAGAAAGGCTGCCGACAAGGCAAACAGCGCGAAAGCGGAAGCGCGACGAAGACGCGGGCGCGCCGTGGTCTGCATATTTTGATTGTCCCCTATAGCATCGACGAAGGCACCGCAGCATGAACGTCAGCGATGCCAAAGCACCCACTCCAGAAACGCCGGCGACGCCCTACCCCAATCCTTTTTGTGCGCAGGAATTGTTTATCACCGTATTAACCGATTGTGTTCGGAACCGGGCGAGATTGTGGCACGGACCGCCTCGCCGATCGGCATGAAAATCATCGCTTATCGATCAGAAACGCCGTTCGTGGCGCACTTTGCCCCTGGCTTGGCGTGTCTGCGAGCGCAGATTCAGGGACCGAATATCACAAGTTCGGTGAACGTCAGATCTCCAGGTGCGGGTGGTCTGGGACCTTTGAAGTATTTCAGCCCCTTGTTGGGGCGGTACCATCCCACCAAGCCTGGAATCGGCTCCTTGGCGTCGACAAAGCAAACCAGGATTCCGCTTCGCAAGAGAAAGCGCCCCATCGCACCGGCGCAGCGGCTCAAATCCGCAAGCGAGCGGCAATAGATGACCTGATGGCACTGGATAACACCGTGCAACATTCGGCGCGGCATCAATACCAGGGGGAACGCTGCTCCATCGCAGATGCAGATCAACGACAGGCAGCCCAGCGCGGCGTGTTCCGAGAGTATGTATCTCTCACTCTCGGGCAGCATCGCCAATTCCGGAAGATCGGGACGCACTTCGACCACGCGACATGACCGCTGCGTCAAACTTAAAGCCGGCAAGAAGGTAAATTGTCCGCTGGAGAAGAGCCGAAAGCCTAGCGCCCGGTTGGCTTTCAATGTCGCTTGTGCCGGCGAAATGTTCGTGTAGGTCACGTCCTTCCGCTTGAGAACCGCCGCAACCAACATCGCACCATAGGGACGGAAATCTGCATCGACTGACCAGCTTGAAAGATTGCAGCGGATTTCGTCGCCCTCTGGCCCCTGGTAGCGAGCATAAAGGGTGAGCACAACGCCGACGATCCGACCGGCATGCTCCAAAACAAAGCCATATCGTGGGAACTCGGCAACCGCAGGACGCTGCGACAAACGGGTCAGAGCGTGTATCCAGTAACTCCGGTTACGCGCCGGAAAGCCCCCGCACAGGCAATCAACCACTCCCTCCCAGTCGGTTTCGCGAATTGGTCTACAGCGAAGACCGGGCGGGAGAGCGCCAAGTACGGCCAAAATCAACTCCAGAATACGATTTACTTACATGTGCCTAATGCGCTCCACATATCAGCGCTCAACGATTAATAGTCCGTGCGGGTTTTAAAAACGATTTTTCACACTCAGCACAAACACAGCTCGCCATGACGCTGCTCACCGTCCTGGATCGCGCCGAAAGGTGCGGCCGCCACGGTTGACTTGGCGTTGAATGCGGCTTTACAGGAATGGAGCGCGAACCGGTCGGGGAACGTCCTGGTGCCTATCCGGTACCGACAGCTCGAACCCGCTCCTCTCGCGATATCCTAAGTGATTGAAAAATCACGTTGGAGGGATGGCCGAGCGGTTTAAGGCACCGGTCTTGAAAACCGGCGTGGGTGCAAGCCCACCGTGGGTTCGAATCCCACTCCCTCCGCCATATCCGTCCAATTTCTTCAATCCTGCAGGCATGACGTCGAGTTTTCCGCTCGTCGGATTCTCGACTGCCTGGGTTTAACAGGCCGGTCCGGTTAGGGGAGAACCGCCGCTCTGCCCCATGCCGCGCGCCACCTCTCGCGTCGCTGAAATGCGACAGGTGCGATCATGGCAACGATACCAAAGTACCGGTGATACTATTGCGTAATCAACAACCTGCCACAAAGCGAAGACTGTCACCCGCCGCGCCGCCGCGCTTCGTCGGGTTGATTTCTCCGCCCGAATATGGTGCTTCTCCCGCCCATGAATAAACTATTTTCTGCGGTCCTCGCATGGACGATAGTGGCTTGGCCGGCCAGCGCAATGGACAGCGCATTGCGCGCCGGCCTGCTGAAACTCGATCCGCAAACCCGGCTGGAGCAGCGATGCGACGCCGAAATTCTCGACCGGATTACCCGCGACGACCACAAATACAAAGCCGATCGTGTCGTCGCCTACGCTTTTGCGACGCCCGAAATGGGCGCCGATGCGATCAAGAGCCCGGGTGCTGCGTTTCGCAGCAAGGGACAGTGGTACCGGCTGAAATTCAAATGCGAAACAGCGCCGGACCATATGGAAGTCCTGCAGCTCCGCTATCGGATCGGTGATGAAATTCCGGAAAGCGACTGGCCCAAATACAATCTCTATAACTAGGCATTCGCGACCTGTGGCCGCATTTTGCCGGTGTTCGGGCCGATCGTCGCAAACTCTGTATATTGCCGCAATAACGGGCGGTTTGCCGACCTTGTTCCAACCAGTCCCTTGACGCGCAGGAACCATACACGTTAGGCCCTCCAGGCATTCGACGCGAACGGTCGGCCAACCAGCAAGGGACTTCCAGTCGATGGAAATTTTCACTGCCGCGGGCTTCTCTGCCCTGCTCCAGGTCATCGCCATCGACCTCGTGCTTGCAGGCGATAACGCCATCGTCATCGGCTTGGCCGCGGCGGGCTTGCCGGTCGAGCAGCGCAAGAGAGCGATCCTCATCGGCGTGGTGGCGGCGACGGTGCTGCGTATCGGTTTTGCTGCGATCACCGTCACCCTGTTACAGATTGTCGGCCTGCTGCTGGCCGGCGGCATCTTGCTGCTGTGGGTGTGCTGGAAGATGTATCGCGAGCTGCGCACGTCGTATGCCGACGAGGTGGAGGCGACCGAAGCGCTGTCCAATTCCGATATCAACAGCGATGATTTGGTGGCCGGCAAGGCGCGCAAGAAGACCTTGGGTCAGGCGGCATTGCAGATCGTCATCGCCGACGTCTCGATGTCGCTCGACAACGTACTGGCGGTCGCCGGCGCGGCGCGCGATCACTTCCAGGTGCTGGTGATAGGCCTCGTCCTGTCGATCGCGCTGATGGGCCTTGCCGCGAGCTTCATCGCCAAGCTGCTGCAACGCCATCGCTGGATCGCCTATATCGGCCTTTTGATCATCTTCTATGTCGCACTCGATATGATCTACCGGGGCGCGGTGGAAGTCTTGCCGCATGTCAGCAGTGCGGTGAGCTGACACGCCGACTCGAATTCTCATCGGTCGGCCTTTCAGCTTCGGCGAGCCTTCGGCGACGCTGGCGGTTGCGTTTCGCCGCAGCCGCTGCCCATACCAATGCCGCGACAAGTGTGATACTGCGCCGCCAATCCTGAAAATCCGGAAAAGCTTAGATGTCCGCCCCTCGCGTCAGTTTCGTCAGCCTTGGATGCCCGAAAGCCCTTGTGGATTCGGAGCGCATTATCACCCGCCTGCGCGCCGAAGGCTACGAGATCGCCCGCAAGCACGACGGCGCCGACCTAGTCGTCGTCAACACCTGTGGCTTCCTCGATTCGGCTCGCGACGAATCGCTCAACGCCATCGGCTCCGCACTTTCGGAGAATGGCAAAGTTATCGTCACCGGCTGCCTCGGCGCCGAGCCGGACGTCATCCGTGAAAGACATCCGAACGTCCTCGCCATCACCGGACCACAAGCTTATGAAAGCGTGATGGCGGCGGTGCATGAGGCTGCCCCCCCGAGCCATGATCCCCACATCGACCTTTTGCCGCCGCAAGGGGTCAAGCTCACGCCGCGCCACTATGCGTATCTCAAGATTTCGGAAGGCTGCAACAACCGCTGCACCTTCTGCATCATCCCGGCGCTGCGTGGCGACCTCGTATCGCGGCCGGCGGCCGACGTGTTGCGCGAAGCCGAGAAGCTGGCCAAGGCCGGGGTCAAGGAGATCCTCGTCATCTCGCAGGATACCAGCGCCTACGGCATCGATATCAAATACCAGACCAGCATGTTCGGCGATCGCGAAGTGCGGGCGAAATTCCTCGATCTATCGGAAGAACTGGGCAAGCTCGGTGTCTGGGTGCGCATGCACTATGTCTATCCCTACCCGCATGTCGCGGACGTCATCCCACTGATGGCCGAAGGCAATATTCTTCCCTATCTCGATATCCCATTCCAGCACGCCTCGCCGCAGGTGCTGAAGAACATGCGCCGGCCCGCTCATGGCGAAAAGACGCTCGAGCGCATTCGCGGCTGGCGCGACGTCTGCCCGGACCTTGCCATCCGCTCCACCTTCATCGTCGGCTTCCCCGGCGAGACGGACGACGATTTCGAGATGCTGCTCGACTGGCTGGACGAAGCCAAGATCGACCGCGCCGGCTGTTTCAAATACGAGCCGGTCAGAGGCGCCCGCTCCAACGAGCTCGGCCTCGAGCAAGTGCCGCAGGAGATCAAGGAAGCCCGCTGGCACCGCTTCATGCAGCGCCAACAGAAGATTTCGGCAACGCAGCTAACCAAGAAAATTGGCAAGCGCCTGCCGGTCCTGATCGACGAGGCGCATGGCAATTCGGCCAAGGGCCGGACCAAATACGACGCGCCCGAAATCGACGGTTCGGTCCATATCCAGTCGCGGCGGCCACTGCGCGCCGGCGACATCGTCACGGTCAAGATCGAGCGCGCCGACGCTTACGACCTTTACGGCTCAGCAGTCTGATATTCCGTCCAAAATGAAAAGGGCGCCGCGTGGCGCCCTTTCGTTCGATATGTTTCCGACCGCCTACTGCGGCAGCTTGTCGTCGACGCCCTTCACGTAGAAATTCATGCCGAGCAACGTGGCGTCGTCGGCGACCTCGCCCTCCTTCAGCCAAGGTGTGCCGTCCTGCTTGGCGATCGGCCCGGTGAAGGGGTTCCAGCCGTCGGCGATCTTCTTGGTGGTGGCTTCGGCCATCGCCTTGACGTCGTCGGGCATGTTGGTGAACGGCGCCAGCTTGACGGCGCCGTCCTTAATACCGAGCCAGACATTGTCGGGCTTCCAGGTGCCGTCGAGCGCCGCCTGGACCCGGCTGATGTAGTAGGGACCCCACTCGTCGGTCAGCGAGGTCAGCTGCGCGTGCGGCGCGAACTTGATCATGTCGGAGGACTGCCCGAAGCCGTGCAGCTTGCGCTCCTCCGCCACCTGCAAGGCAGCGGTCGAGTCGGTGTGCTGGACGATGATATCGGCGCCCTGGTCGAACAATGCCTTGGCAGCATCGGCCTCCTTGCCCGGATCGAACCAGGAGTTCACCCACACGATCTTCGCCTTGAAGTTCGGGTTGATCGACTGTGCGCCGAGCATAAAGGAATTTATGCCCATCACCACTTCCGGGATCGGGAAGGAAACGATGTAGCCGGCGACGCCCGACTTCGATTGCTTGGCGGCGATCTGGCCAAGCACGTAGCGGCCTTCGTAGAAACGCGCATTGTAGATGCCGAGATTTTCGGCCGTCTTGTAGCCGGTGGCGTGCTCGAACATCACCTTGGGGAATTTCTTGGCGATCTTCACTTCCGGGTCCATGAAGCCGAAGGACGTGCCGAAAATGATCTTGCATCCCTCGCGCGCCAGGCGCTCGAAGGCGCGGTCGGCATCGGGGCCTTCGGAGACGTTTTCGAGATAGGCGGTCTCGACCTTGTCGCCGAGTGCCTTTTCCACCTCGAGGCGGCCTTGGTCGTGCTGGTAGGAGTAGCCGAAATCGCCGATCGGGCCGGTGTAGACCCAGCACGCCTTCAGCTTGTCCGCCGCCTCGGCTGAGGCCGCCAGCGACAATGCGGCCGTCGTCGCCATCAGGGCAATAAGCAGTTTTTTCATTGTGTTACCTCTCTGAGTTAAGCCTTGGAGCTTCCGTCTTTTTGTTGTCAACGATCCGGAACGAATGGCTGGCCCAAGGAGGCCGGCGTGTTCATCATCGTCAAACGCTTGTTGCGCGAGATTAGAACGAGAACCACGACGGTTGCCAGATAGGGCAGCGAAGAAAGCAGTTGCGAGGGAAACGATTTTAAGAACGCAATTAACTTGTAGAGCAACCAGGGCGCGTCGACGAAGTCCTGCAGATTTATGGCTTGGACGTGAAGCTGGCCAACCCAGATCGCACCGAAAATATAGGCGCCGGCCAGCACCCGCCATGGCCGCCAGGAGGCGAAGACGACCAGAGCCAGCGCGATCCAGCCGCGGCCGGCGGTCATGTTCTCCACCCATTGCGGTGTGTAGACCAGCGATAGGTGACCGCCGGCGAGGCCGGCACAAGCGCCGCCGAAAATCACTGAGAGATAGCGGTAGCGGATGACGTGGATGCCAAGCGCATGGGCGGATGCATGGCTGTCGCCGATCGAGCGCAGCGTGAGCCCGGTGCGGGTCTTGAACAGGAACCACATGACGGCGGCGGTCAGCGCGATCGAGATGTAGAAGATTGGATCCTGGCCGAACAGCAGCCTGCCGACGACCGGGATTGCGGTCAGGCCGGGAATATCGAGGTTTGGCAGCCTTTCGCCGGGCTGGCCGACAAAATTCGTTCCCATCATGCCGGAAAGGCCGAGGCCGAGCAGTGTCAGCGACAGGCCGGTGGCCACCTGATTGGTGGCCAGCGACAGCGTCATGACGGCAAACAGAAGCGAGAACACTGCCCCCATGGTGATTGCCGCCAACAGCCCTATCCAAGGCGAGCCGGTGAGATAGCCGGCGCCGAAACCGCCGACGGCACCCATGATCATCATTCCTTCGACGCCGAGATTGAGCACACCCGAACGTTCGACCACCAGTTCGCCGATCGCCGCGATCAGCAGCGGCGTCGCCGCCGTCGCGATGGTCAAGAGGATGTTGACGGTGATGTCCATCAGCGGGCTTCCTCCAACTTCGGCGCTGCCTCGAGCTTCGGCGCGGAAAAGCCGGTCAGGCGAATGCGGTAATGGATGAGCGTGTCGCAGCCGAGCACGAAGAACAAAAGCATGCCCTGGAACACGCGCGCCACCTTGTCGGAGATGCCGAGCGCGCTTTGCACTGCCTCGCCGCCCAGATAGGTCAGCGCCAGCACAAGGCCTGCGGCGACGATGCCGAGCGGATTGAGCCGGCCGAGAAATGCCACGATGATAGCGGTAAATCCGTAGCCGGGCGAGATCACCGGCTGCAATTGTCCGATGGCTCCCGAGACCTCCGAAATCCCTGCAAGTCCGGCCAGTGCGCCCGACAGCAGGAAGGCAAAGAAGACCATGCGGTTAAGGCCAAACCCGGCGAAGCGCCCTGCCCTCGGGCTTGAGCCGAGCACGCGGACCTCGAAGCCTTTCAGCATACGGCTCATCAGGATCCAGATCAGTATCGCCGCGATCAGCGCGAAGACAAATCCCCAGTTTGCCCGGCCGGATTCCGGGAGGAGTTCCGGCAGTATGGCCGAGTCGTTGAACTGGATGGTCTGCGGGAAACCGTGGCCCTGCGGATCGCGCCACGGCCCGCGTACGAGCCAATCGAGGAAGAGCTGGGCGACATAGACCAGCATCAGGCTGGTCAGGATCTCGTTGGTGTTGAAGCGCGTCTTCAGCAGTGCCGGGATTGCAGCATAGGCGGCCCCACCGACCATGCCGAGAAGAAGCATCAGCGGCAGCACCAATGGGCCCTCGAACTGCGGAAACAGCACGGGGATGATCGAGCCGACAATGCCGCCCAGGATGAACTGGCCTTCGGCGCCGATGTTCCAGATGTTGGCCTTGTAGCAGACCGACAGTCCGACCGCGATCAGGATCAGGGGGGCGGCCTTGATCGCCAGCTCGTGCAGCTGCCACACCTGGCTGATCGGTTCGATGAAGTAGATGCGGAACGCAGTCAACGGGTTGACGCCGAGCAACGCGAACATGATGGCGCCGGCAATGATCGTCAAAACGAAAGCGATGAAAGGCGAGAGTGCCGAAAACAGCATCGAGCGCTGCGGGCGTTTTACAAGTTCGAGGCGCATCAAGCCGTCTCCAGCGTATGTTCGGCATGACCGGGTTCGGCGCCGCCCATCAGCAGCCCGATTTTCTCGAATGTCGCTTCAGCTATCGGCAGCGGCTTCGACAGTTCGCCATTGTGCATGACCGTGATCGCATCGGAAATCTCGAACAGCTCGTCGAGGTCCTGGCTGATGACCAGCACCGCCGAGCCACTGCGCGCCAGTTCGATCAGCGCCTGACGGATGTGGGCCGCCGCACCCGCGTCGACCCCCCAGGTCGGCTGATTGACCACCAAGACGCTCGGCCGGCGGTCGAGTTCGCGGCCAACGATGAACTTCTGCAGATTGCCGCCCGAAAGAGCCGCAGCCTCCGGATCCGGCGCGCTCTTGCGCACGTCCATTGCCTTTATGATGCGCTGGGCAGCGGTATGGATCGCATCGCCCTTGACCATTCCACCGGCGCCGACAAACATCTTGCCATCGGTGGCGTGGCGCGACAGAAGCAGGTTCTCCGAAAGCTTCATGCGCGGTGCTGCGCCATGGCCGAGCCGCTCTTCCGGGACGAAGGCAGCGCCCATCAGACGCCTGCCGGTGATGGTGAGGCCGCCGGCATCCTTGCCGCGGATGCGGACCGAGCCGGCATCCTGCTGCAGCACCTCGCCGGAAACGGACTCGAAGAATTCGCCCTGGCCGTTGCCGGCGACACCGGCAATGCCGATCACCTCGCCGGCGCGGACCTGGAGATTGATGTTCCTGAGCGGGATCGAGAACGGGGTCGCCGGCTTGCGGGTGAGTTCGCGGATTTGAAGCAGCGCCGGCGCGGTCTCGATACCCTCGGCCGGCGCCCGCACCACGGCCTGCACCTCGTTGCCGACCATCATCCGCGCCAACGAAGACACGGTTTCCTGGCGCGGATTGCAATGGCCGACCACCTTGCCGTGACGCAGCACGGTGGCGCGGTCGCAGATCCGTTTGACCTCTTCCAGCCGGTGCGAAATGTAGAGGATGGACTTTCCTTCCGAACGCAGCCGTTCGAGCGTCTCGAACAACTTATCGGCCTCCTGCGGCGTCAGCACCGAAGTTGGTTCGTCGAGGATGATGAGTTGCGGCGTCTGCAGCAGGCAGCGGATGATTTCGATACGCTGACGCTCGCCGACCGACAGATCACCGACCAGCGATAGCGGATCGAGAGGCAGGCCGTAACTGTAGGAGAGCGCCCTCGCCTTGGCCGCGATCGTGCTGATCGGCGAGCCGTCATCCAGCGACAGCGCGATGTTCTCCGCCGCCGTCAGCGCTTCGAACAGGGAAAAATGCTGGAAAACCATGCCGATGCCGAGCTTTTTTGCGGTGCCGGGGCTGGTGATCCTGACCGCCTGGCCATTCCAGAAAATCTCGCCGGAATTCGGTTCCAGCGATCCAAACAGCATTTTCACCAGGGTCGACTTGCCGGCGCCGTTCTCGCCAAGCAACGCATGGATCTCGCCCTTGGCGATGTTGAGATCGACATGGTCGCACGCCGTCAACGTGCCGAATATCTTTGTGAGGCCGCGAACCTCAAGCAGGTTTGCGCCGTCCTGATCTGCACTCACGGTGCCTCCATCTGGTTTGCCAGACATGTTCTGTGTTCCCGCAAGCATCGTATGCGCGGGCTGCTCTCTACGGTAAGCGCCTCACGACTTGAAAGAGCTTCAAGAATTTCAGCGGAAACTCAAGTGGTAAAGAGCAGTTCGCAAGAACGGCGGCGTCGGCGGCCCGAAACTGCGGGCGCCTAAGGGATAAGTATTGTTGTCCCGGTGGTCCGGCGCCCTTCGAGATCGGAATGCGCTTTGCCGGCCTCGCTGAGCGCGTAACGCTGGTTGATCTTGATCTTGACGGCGCCGCTGAGCACCACGTCGAACAAGGCGGCGGCGGAAACCTCGAGGTCTTCGCGCCTGGCATTATAGACGAACAGCGTCGGCCGCGTTGCGAACAGCGAGCCCTTCTGCGCCAGCAACGAGATGCTGAAGGGCGGGATCGGCCCAGACGATTGACCGAAGCTGACGAAAGTGCCGAGCGGCCGCAGGCAATCGAGCGAGGCTGGAAATGTGTCGTTGCCGACTGAATCGTAGACAACGTCGCATTTCTTGCCACCGGTGATAGCGGCAACGCCGGCCACGAAATCCTGCTCGCGATAGTTGATCACGTGGTCGAAGCCATGCGCCTTGGCGAGCTCGATCTTGTCGGTGGAACTCGCCGTGCCGATCACTGTCGCGCCGAGATGCTTGGCCCATTGGCCGAGGATCAGCCCGACACCGCCGGCCGCCGCATGAAACAGGATCGTGTCGCCGGCTTTCACCTTGAATGTACGGCGCAACAGATATTCGGCGGTCATGCCCTTTAGCATCATGGCTGCGGCCTGTTCGTCGCTGATGCCGTCCGGCACCTTCACCACGCGGTCGGCGGCGATCACGCGCTGCCCGGCATAGGCGCCGGTCGTCACGGCGTAGGCGATGCGATCGCCGGGTTTGAGCCAGTCGACATCCGAGCCGACATCCAAGACCACGCCGGCCGCCTCGCCGCCAGGGATCAGCGGAAATCCGCCCTGCGGCTGATAAAGGCCAGAGCGATAATAGACGTCGATGAAATTGAGACCGATCGCGGTATGCTTGACCAGGATCTGTCCCGAGCCCGGCTGCCCGGGATCGGCATCCTCATAGGTCAGGACCTCCGGGCCGCCATGGGCATGGATGCGGATCGCTTTGGACATTTTCTGGCTCTCTTGGGATCAGGCTTTCTTATCCGGCTTGGCGCCGAGATTTGGGAAGAACTGCATGATAGCGCCGATGCAGGCGAGGTAAAGCCCGGTGAACGTAATCCCGAACTTGATGAAATCGCTGACCTGCTCGCCCAGCACGCCGATCTGGTCGTAGAAGGAGGCAAGTGCGGCCTGCGCCAGCGCCAGCGCGCCGAAAGCGCACCAAAGCAGCGTCATGCCGAGATTGATTGGCCGCAGCCGCTTCACCCGCACCGGATGGATGAAATTGATCGGCACGAAGGTGAGAATGCCGGCCACCACGACCACGGCGAAAGAAACCCATTGTCCGGGCTCGATGACGAACAGCGTGAACACCACCATGTTCCAGACGACCGGAAAGCCCTTGAAGAAATTCTCCTTCGTCTTCATGCCGGTATCGGCATAGTAGATTGCGCTCGACACCACGATGATCGCCGCCGACAGGAACGACAGGCGCTCGCCCATGAAACCGCGCTGATAGAGCGCGAAGGCCGGAATCAACACGTAGGTCACGTAATCGATGATGTTGTCGAGCAGTTCGCCCGACCAAGTCGGCAGGATTTCCTTGACATCGAGCTTCCTGGCGATCGGCCCGTCGATGCCGTCGACGAAAAGCGCCAGCCCCAGCCACCAGAACATCGCCGTCCAGCGCTGCTCGCTTGCTGCCACTAGCGACAGAAACGCCAGAAATGAGCCCGACGCGGTCAAGAGATGGACCGAGAACGCCCGCGCCTGAGGCCATGTGACTTTCTTCTTCGGCCGCGGAATCCGGTCGGCGATTTTCCTGGCCGTCGTCTTCTTGCTCACGGGCCCCGCCAGTCCAGCTTGCAGATTTCGGCCGAACGGCCAGCAAAGTTCCAGTTGCGGCCAAAGGCCCGCATTTTGCTCTTGTCGGATTTGGCGACGATGATTTCCGGCGCAATCCAGTATTCCGAATTGCTGATGACCGTATCCTTATCGCGATCCTTGCCGGTGATTGGCGTCACCGCACCATCGATGATCTTCGGTATCTGAAAGATGCGTGTTTTTTCACGCGTCTCGTAGGTGATCGGCACCTGCTCGGCGCCGAGGAACTGTCCGACCAGGATGGAGAGCAGCGATGTGGTTCCACCGGCCTTGCCGGTGAATATCTTCGTCAGTCCCTTCACAGCGTAAACCGAGGCGCGCTTGTCGATGAACAGGCCCGCTGTCCAGTTGCCGCGGCTCATATAACCGGGGATTTCCATGACCAGCCCAAGATTGAGACCGGACAGGTCGACCTCTCCGAAATGGCCGGCATCGATCCGGAACCCCGCCCAGGTTTGGCAATAGCCTTCCGTAGGCGGATGATTGCCGAGCGACAGAACGCAAGGGCAAAAAACCGTGCAATTGCAGGAAAGGATGAGCTCTCCCTTCATTGCCCAGTTTTGATCTGTCATCGAATTCTCCCCCCTTATGCCGAGACTACTAGTAGCGCGGCTGCCCAGACAAGCAGTATCGCACCGCCCAGCCGCGTCGGCAGATTGCCTGCCGTCTGTTTTTCGACCAGGCTGAACAAGCCGATCAGCGCCATCCAGAACACGTTCATCACACCGACGGCAAACATTACCAGCATCAGCGCCCAGCAGCATCCAAGGCACCACAGGCCCTGCTCCATACCGAGCCGGAAAATGCGAATGGGCCTGGCGCTCCAGTTGGCGAACAGGACCGAGAACGGATTTCTGCACTTCTCCAGACAGGCTTTCTTCAGCCAGCTGAACTGATAGAGGCCAGCGATCGACAGCGCGGCTGCTCCGGCAATTCCAAGCAGCGGATCGAGCATCTGCCCGGATGACACGAATGCATGGACTGCGAGCGTCAGGGCAGCGAATATTGCCGAGGCGGCAAGCCAGACGCTCAAATATCCAGCGACAAGGATCAACGGATGGGCAACGGGTTCCCCCTTGATCCTGGCGGTATCTGCGATCTCGCAATAGGTGCGGATCATCGGCGCCGCGGAGGGCAGCATGGTCGCGATGGCCATCAACAGCCACATCGCGGTGAGTGCACCGCCTTGCGCGCCTACGCTTGCGCGAAGCGGCGCTGGCGCAAGGCAAAGGGCGAAGAAACGCGCAAGGAAATCCGGCAGCGGCAGTTGCGGCAGGTTCCCCAGCATCGTGTCGCCGGGTGCATCGGCGCCCGGGAGCCGGCTCACCGCCCCCCGAACTGCCATTGCGCCGAGAAGGAGCCAGGCAAGGGCGATGCCCATGCCGGCAACAACGCTCACGGTCAGTCGAGGGCTGCGCGCAACGCTCGCCATCGCGCGGCCGGTGCCGTCGAGGTGGCTGAAATCGTCTTGTTGGCCGGTCATGGCAACCGAATGGGCCGAATCGCCGCGTTGATCAAGCCGCATCACCTGACCTATATGGACCAGCAGGTCGGACGGGCCTCACCTCGCAATCCGGAAGCCGAATTTGAACCATCGGGAAACAGCACGGATACTGGTCGCCGGCAGCGGCCCTGCGGGGCTGATCGCGGCGCTTGGCTTTGCCGAGGCGGGCTTTCCCGTGACGCTCGTCGGACCCGATGCAGCCGGCCCCGACGGCCGGACGACAGCCTTGATGAACCCTGCCCTGAAGATGTTCGAACGGCTAGGGATCTTCGACGGAATCAGGCCGCACGCAGCGCCGCTCAAGGTGATGCGTATCGTTGACGCAACCAAACGGCTGATCCGCAGCCCGACAGTGACCTTTCGCGCCAGCGAGATCAGCGAAGAGCAATTCGGGCTGAACTTGCCCAACAGCGTTCTCAACCGCACGCTAGCCGAGGCTGTCGCGCATTCGGGCATCGAATGGCGAAAGTCGATGGTGGAGGCATGGCGCCTCGATGCCGACCATGCCCATGCCGTTCTCGCCGACGGCAGCGAGGTTGAGGCATCGTTGGCAGTTGCCGCCGATGGCCGTCAGTCGCCGGCCCGCGAGGCAGCCGGCATCCGCACCTCGATCCGATCCTATCCGCAGGCGGCGTTGGTGCTCAATTTCGGTCACCGCAGCGACCATGCCTTCACCTCGACCGAATTCCACACCGAGACCGGTCCGTTCACACAGGTTCCCCTGCCCGGCAACCGGTCCAGCCTTGTCTGGGTGCTCGAACCTGATATCGCCAAGGACCTTGCAGCACTCGACGACGCCCAGCTTTCGACGCGGGTCGAACAGCGAATGCAATCGATCTTGGGCCGCGTGTCGGTTGAGCCCGGCCGGCAGATCTACCCACTTTCAGCGGTGAGCCCGTGGCGGTTTGCGCAGCGCCGCGTAGCCCTAGTCGGCGAAGCCGCCCACGTGTTTCCCCCAATCGGCGCGCAAGGCCTCAATCTCGGCATCAGGGACATCGACGACCTGATTGGTGCCGCAAGCAGAAACCGCTCGGACCCGGGCGCCGCCAAGGCGCTTGCAGCCTATGATTTCAAGCGGCGGCCGGACATTCTGGCGCGCAGCAGCGCGGTCAACCTGCTGAACATGTCGTTGCTTTCCGACATGCTGCCGGCCCAGCTGGCGCGCAGCGCTGGCCTGGGCGCGCTTGAGGGGTTTGCGCCGTTGCGGGCGTTTTTCATGCGCGAGGGTCTTCGACCCGGCAGCGGTTTTGCGGCGTTTTTTGGCGGATTGCGAAAACCGGCTGAGCGATAGCGATCTTGGCCACCGCCCTTGATCCGCATCTCGCGATGCTCAACCCGGCATCAAGGGGATCGGGATTGAATTGACGCGGCGTCTGCGCCAAATAATGACGATGTCGACCTTAAGGTCTGGGCCAGTCTTTGCCGGACCGGTGCGTAAGAATCTAAAGTCCTGGAGCGTTCCTTGCGTGTTCCAGGATGCGTGGCGTTCAAGAAGTTCAAGTGGTGAGTGCGATGAAGACAGCCAAATTCTCGATCGGACAGGTGGTTCGGCACCGGCTGTTTCCGTTCCGCGGCGTCATTTTCGACGTCGATCCCCAATTCGCCAATACTGACGAATGGTACGAGGCGATCCCCGCTGACGTGCGGCCGCGCAAGGACCAGCCTTTCTATCATCTGCTCGCCGAGAATTCCGAAACGGAATACATCGCCTATGTGTCCGAGCAGAATTTACTCGAGGACCGGTCGGGCGAACCGGTCCGGCATCCGCAGATTGGTGAAATGTTCGACAAGAAGCCGGACGGGCGCTACGAGCCGAAGCACCAATTGAGACATTGACTTAGTCGGAATCTGGCTGGGCTGGGACTGGCTTGAGACAAGTCTGGACCCGACAATCAGCCGATTCAATAAAAAAGCGGGGTATGAACCCCGCTTTTTGTTTTGTTCGAAACCCGTCGATTAGTTGGCGGCCTTCGCCTTTTCCTGCTCTTCCTTGAGCTTCTTGGCAAAATCCTGATTGTTCTTGGCGACGAACTCCTGGAGCTTCTTCTGTCGGTCCTCGATGTCCGACTGCTGCAGCGGCGGGCCGTCGAAGGCGCCGCTGAAGCCGGTCAGCGCGATCTTGATCGGGTTCGGCTGGTTCTGGAAATTGACCGAGGTCAGCGTCAGGTTCGAACCTTTCTTGAAGGACGCGACGAGCTGATCGGTCAGCGGCACTTCCGCCACGCAGCGATCCGGAAAACAGATCACATAGTCGAGCTTCTGCGCCTTGCCGCCGTCGATCTGGAGGCCGATGCCGGGAGGAACGAGACGGCCGGTCGGAACCGTCACCTGGAACACCTTGCGGTTCACCTTGCCCTTCAATTCGATCAGGCTGACGCCAGTGATGAGCTGGCCGTTGCCGGCGGTGGTGATGTTCTGGACATTGCAGATGTCGACGTCTTCCTGCTTGGTGCAGGCCTTGAACCAGCCTTGCGGAATCTGCTGTTGCTGCTGCGCGGAAGCAGCGGGAATCCCGGCGCCCAGAATGCCGACCACGCCAGCGGCCATGACCGACAGGCGGTACGCGTTGCTGTTCAGGCTCGTCATGTCGTGCATTCCTCTCAAATGATCCCGGAACCGGCTTTTTTCATGCCGTGTGGTCCAGCTACCTGTTGCCGAAATGAGGCAACAGAATGACTTCGGACGGCGTGTTACACTGCAAGCGGTGCCGAATCCAGCCCGGGTCTCGCGAATCTTGGCCGAGGGATAGGCTCAACGGGTTGGCCGGTGCACGACCGGCTCATGTATGCTGCGCATCGAATCGGGAAGGAGACGGTCATGGGCCGCGTTGTCGTTTGGCTGATCGCCGCAATCTTGTTTGTCAGCCTTTCCCTGCAGCCGGCCCTGTCGGAACCGGTCCACGCACTTGCCATGCAGGGCGAGCCGGCGCTGCCGGCCGACTATGATCATTTCAATTACGTCAATCCCGACGCGCCGAAAGGCGGCAGCATTACCTATTGCGTCGTCGGCAGCTTCGACAATCTCAATCCGTTCATCCTGAGAAGCCTGCGCACCACCGCGCGCGGAATGATGGATCAAGCCTTTGGCAATCTTGTCTTCGAGCCGTTGATGCAGCGCAACTACGACGAGGCCTTCAGTCTCTACGGCCTGCTCGCCGATACCGCCGACATGGATCCCGAGCGCAAGAGCATCGAATTCCACCTCGATCCCAACGCCAAATGGTCGGACGGCGAGCCGGTGACGCCGGAAGACGTGTTGTTTACCTATGACGTCTTCACCGAGAAGGGCCGCCCACCTTACAGCCAGCGAATGAAAGCGATTGCCAAGCTCGAAAAGACCGGCGACCGCAGTGTGCGCTTCACCTTCAACGACAAGGCCGACCGCGAATTTCCTTTGATCATTGCGCTGACGCCGATCATCCCGAAACACGCCTTCAACAAGGACACCTTCGACAGGACGACGCTAAAGCCGGTGATCGGCAGCGGGCCTTACACGGTGGCGCAAGTCGTGCCCGGTCAGCGCATCGTGTTCAAGCGCAATCCGGACTATTGGGGCAAGGACGTGCCGTCCAAGCGCGGCTTCGACAATTACGACCAGATCACCATCGAATATTTCCTCAACGCCAACGCCAAGCAGGAAGCGTTCAAGAAAGGCATCTGCGCCATCGACGACGACAGCGACCCGGTCAAACGCGAGCGCGATCTCGATTTTCCGGCCTTCCACAGGGGCGAGGTCATCGCCGAAACTTTCGATACCGGCATTCCGCCGGTGGTCAACGGTTTCCTGTTCAACACGCGGCTGCCGAAATTTTCCAATCCGGTCGTGCGGCGCGCGCTCGGCATGCTCTACGATTTCGAATGGGCCAACAAGAATCTGTTCGGCGGCAAATACACGCGCACGATGAGCTTTTGGCAGAATTCCGAACTGTCCGCGCTCGGCCACCCGGCCAGCGAAAAGGAAAAGGCCCTGCTGGCCCCCTACCCCGGCCGCGTGCCCGCAGATGTCATGGACGGCACCTACAGGCCGCCCGTTACCGACGGCTCCGGCCAGGACCGCAAGGTGCTGAAGGCGGCATTCGAGCTGCTGAAGAGCGCGGGCTATACGGTGCAGGACGGCGCGATGCTCGATCCCGAGGGAAAGCCGTTCGGTTTCGAGATCCTGACCGCCTCGCAGGACGAAGAGCGACTTGCCGCTATCTATCAGCGCACCCTTGAGAAGCTCGGCATCGATGTCGGCATCCGCAGCCTCGACGGTGATCAGATCCAGTCGCGCAAGCAGCGTTTCGATTTCGAGGTGCTGGTCGGCTCGACCGGTTTCAACAACTCGCTGTCGCCCGGTATCGAGCAAACCGGGCGCTGGGGATCCGCTGCCGCCAAGGCCGAAGGATCGTTCAACCTCGCCGGCGTCGCCGATCCGGCGGTGGATGCGGCGATCGAGGCGATGCTGAGAGCTCGTTCGAAGGAGGACTCCGTCGCTGCCGTCCGCGTTCTCGACCGGCTGCTGATCTCCGGCAACTACATGGTGCCGACGCAGCACAACAACCAGCAATGGCTCGCTTATTGGAACTATCTGGAACATCCGCAAAAGACGCCCATATACGGTTATCAGTTGCCGACCTGGTGGCGCAAACCGAAGTGACCTCTTCACAACAGGAGATCAAGATGAACGACGAGAACTCGATTACCGTCGATGTGGTCTCCGACGTCGTGTGCCCCTGGTGCTTTATCGGCCAGAAACGGCTCGACAAGGCGATTGCCGCCGTCGATATCGACGTTCACATACGCTGGCGGCCCTTCCAACTCGACCCAACAATCCCGCCCGAAGGCAAGAACCGCCGTGACTATATGGTGGCGAAATTCGGCAGCGAGCAACGCATCCGCGAAATCCATGCCCGGATCGAGCCGCTGGGCGAGGCTGAAGGCATTTCCTTCGCCTTCGACGCTATCAAGGTCGCGCCCAATACGCTGGATGCGCACCGTCTCATTCGCTGGGCCGGGACGGCCGGCGAGGCCATTCAGAACCGGCTGGTGCGCCGGCTGTTCCAGCTGAATTTCGAGGAAGGCGCCAATCTCGGCGATCATGCCGTGCTGATCGAAGCCGCCCGCGAGGCCGGCATGGATGCGTCCGTGGTCGAAACGCTTCTGCCGACCGACGCCGATGTCGAGGCGGTGCGCAGCGAAATCGCCACAGCTTCGCGCATGGGCATATCGGGTGTGCCGTGCTTTCTGCTTGAAGGCAAATATGCGGTGATGGGCGCCCAGGACGCCGATACGCTCGCCGATGCACTCCGCCAGGTCGCCGCGGCCAAGGCACGCGGCGAACTGGAAACAGCGAACTGAGTCGGACTACTTCACCGTCACCTTGGCCTTGCTGATGAAAAAGCCATGGCCATGCTTGCCGGTGCAGGTCAATCCCTTGGTGGATGACTGGCAGGAAAACGGGCCCTTACTCCAGCTGGCGCCGTACGCCAGCCTGGTGACGCCGCCGCAGCAGCCTTGCTCGCCCGGATTCTTGATCAGCGTCGCCGGACCTTTCGGGCCGAGGATGACGGTGACGTAGCTGGGCTCGACGCGCGAACAGCTCAGTTCCGGTCCGCCATCCTGTGGCTCGTAGGTGCTGGTGCCGCCGTTCGGCGTGTAGATGCAGCCAATATTGCCGGACGGCGTGTTGAACTCGATCTGTCCCTCGGCGTTTGCGGGAACGGTCTGGCTGCCGGCATATGTTTGCGGCAGCCAGAAAAATGTTGCGAGCGTCGCGACAAAAAATGTCCGTGCAAGCATGGCGAACTTCCCCCCGGTTCAAACCTGGATGCGTCCGGCAGGTTCAATCCGAAGCGCATGTTTGTCAAACGCGGTTTGTGCGCGCTCTTAAAAAGGCACGGGCTAATTGATATTGATCTTCATCCTGGACTGTGTCGGCAAAGTCATTGCTTGGCCGACTACGGGTCCTGACAAGGCGGCTTCAACCACGAATCATACGGTCACGTTCTGGCCGCCGACGAGGCCGGACTGGCCGTGAAGGCGATTCAGGCTGTGAAGATCGACCGCTGGACGGCGCTTCTATGTTCACAAAGCTGTGTGAAGACCTTCCCCAGGGGAAGGTCTCTACTTGCTCCGGCGCAGGCAAGTAACTATTTGAAATTGCGTTGGTATTCCGCCTCTCGAAGCATGACGACATAGCGCCGTGATCATTCATTCTGTTGCTCCACTGCAACGGCCGGCGAGCTAAGCCACCTGCGACTGGTGAAAAGCTAATGGAAAATGATCAATTGGTGTTACTGTCCGTAACAAAAGAAAAATCGTTTGGGCGGGATAGTGATTCGGGTCGATAGACCAACGCGACATTCAATATCGGAAAAATGGCTCCGCGGTGCCGCAAGGCAGTCGCCCCTGACGCCCGTATCGTCGATGCGCAGCTTCTGGGGACTGATGCGGGCCTACTGGTTCTCGGACAAGTGGGTCGAAGCCTGGACGCTCACCTTGGTAATAGGCTTGCTGACAGGGCTCTCCAGCAAAGCCGACGTCTGGTTTACCGTGGCGGCGGCTGAACTATATACCTCAATCGCTTTTTTTCACGACGCCGCGAATACCACGCCGCTCAAAACGTTGCTGACCAATGCCGGCCTGCTCGTGCTGCTGGTCGTGCTCAAGGACATGGGCATTACCAGTACATGCAAGTTTGTATCGGCGACATTGCATCGCAAATGGCGCGGCTGGCTAGATAGCCGCTTCAATGCGGCGCTACTCGACCCCAACCATTCACACTACCACGCCCAGCATGGCTCGTCCGGCACGGCAGCGCCCGACAACATCGACCAGCGCGTGCAGGAATCGATCAAGGACATGACAGGCGGCGCTATTGGGCTTGCCATGGGCGTATTCAGTGTCTTTACCTCGCTCTACTTTGTCGGTGGAGCTTTGTTGGCAAATTCTGTGGAGGTAAAAGGACTCGAGTTCCTCGGCAGCTACGGGAGTGTCGTGCTTGCTCTGCTGGCGGTCGCTCTCTACGTGCCGTTCAACACCTGGATCGCAGTCAAAATCGGCGGAATGCTGGAGTGGCTCAACATCAGGATGCAGAAGGCTGAAGGCAGCTATCGGGGCGAACTGATCACGTTATTGCGCCGCAGCTTTCATGTGGCGGCCTCGCAAGGCGAAGTCGTGCAGAAGACGATACATAGCCGGCTCTATCTCGACATCGATAGGACTTGGTCGAAGTTCAACATCGTCAACACCATCTATTCGGGATTCGAATCGGTCTATAACTTTGTCGGTGCCAAAATTGTCGCCTTCGGGCCTGGCCTTGTGCCGTTCATCCATAACGGCCTCGACCTCAAGGGTTACATAACAGGTTCCGAACAGGTCAACGCGCTGATCAGCAAATGTTCGTGGTTCATCCATGTCATGCCAAGTCTTGCCACGTTGCGCGCCAACAGCTTGCGCGTCATTGAATTGGCGCAGGCGATCGAAAACGTCCAGCACCCGCAGGAATTTTATCAGCAGACCGGCCGCTCCGATTTTCGCTACGACCGCCAAAACCCGGTTTTCGGCCTGACCATCCAGAAGCTCGAACTGGCGCATCAGGGCGAGGACGCAACGCCCTTCCTGAGTGCTGCAAATTTGCGCTTCCGGCGTGGCGAGTGGACTTTCCTCAAGGGCGAATCCGGCTGCGGCAAGACCTCGCTGATCAAGGCGATCAACGGGCTGTGGCCTTATGGCCGCGGTACCATCGTCTTCCCGGAAGGGGTCAGGAGTTTCTACGCCGCCCAGGAGGTGAAGCTGCAGCAGGTCTCGTTGAAGCAACTGGTCTGCCTGCCCGGTTCCGAGCATGATTACGCCGACCTGCAGGTCGCATCCGCCCTGCACAAGGCCGGCCTCGGCGATTTCATCGAGCATCTGGCCGATGAGAGCCGTGAAGGAAAGATCTGGGATCAGGTTCTTTCAGGTGGGCAGAAACAGAAGCTCGTCGTCGCCCGCATCGTGCTGCAGCAGCCGGGATTGCTGTTCCTCGACGAAGCCACCGGCGCGCTCGACCCCGATGGACGGATCGCCTTCCACCAGGCGATCAAGGACAATTGCCCTGATGCAACTGTGATCTCGATCATGCATGAGGCGACGCCGCCGAGATCGCTCGCGGGCACCGAATTCTACCACAGCGTGGTTGCGATTGCCGACGGCGTCGCCACCAAGAAGCCGCTGGTTCCGAGCTTGCCGGTAGAGCTCACCACCATCCTCACGCAGCCGACGCGGCCGGCCGAGGACAAGTGGCTGCGCTTTCCCCGCCGGCTGAAGCAGAGATAGCTGCGGCACCATTGCCGGCGTCCAGCCAGCCTGCCACGTAGCCCGATCACAGTCTCGCGATCCAGTCGGTTTGCCGCCGTTTTCACCCGCTCTCGCGATTGACTCGGCAAGGCGCGCTCCTATGTTGCGCCGGCTTGCAGAATCTCAACTCGAACCCGCGAGCAGAAAGGTCACCGCGCCATGCCTGGCGACAGTCACAGTCGAACGCAACCGCCGTCCGCTTGACGTGACCTGACAGGCTCACGTCCTGCCGGACGGCAAGGAGTGAGCCATGAACGAGTTTTCCCCTGTCGCGGGCGGCGATGCCATTGCCATCGCTCGCGTACTTGCCAACGAACACGTCGCCGACATCGTCGAGGCCTTGAATCAGGAGCCCCGCGAGACGGCATCGGAGCTGCTTTGCGAAGTGCCGTTCGGGCGGCTGGTCGAGATCTTCGACCAGCCTGAACTCGACGGCGCATCCGAACTGGTCGAGGCGCTGCCCCGCATCAAGGCAGGCAGACTGCTTGCCGCCATGTCGGTCGACCGCGCCGCCGACACACTGCGCGATCTGAACGAGCCGGCTCGTTCCGAACTGCTTGGTGGCCTGGCGCCACCGCTGCGCGCGACGCTGCTTGCCATTCTCGGCTATCCCGAGGGCAGCGCCGCCTCGCTCATGACGACCGAATATGTCAGCGTGCCGCCGGACTGGAGCGTGGCCCGCACGCTGGATTATATCCGCAAGGTGGAGCGGACGCGCGAAACCGTCTACGCGATCTACATCGTCGATCCGCAAACGCATGTCCTGTTGCGCTCGACCAGCCTGCGTCGACTGATCGCTGGCGGGCCCGACGAGCTGATCATGGCAATCGCGCCGGATCGTGCGCCTATCACCGTTTCACCGCTGACCGATAGTGAAAAGGTTGCTCAGCTGATCTCGAAATATGATCTGCTCGCCGTTCCGGTCGTGGACAACGGCAAACTGCTCGGCATCGTTACCATCGACGATATTATCGACACGATGATCGAGGAAACGACGGAGGATGTGCATCGTTTCGGCGGCATGGAGGCTCTCGACGAGCCCTATATGAAGATGGGCTTTCTGGCGATGATCCAGAAACGCGCCGGCTGGCTGTGCGCGCTGTTTATCAGCGAGATGCTGACCGCCAACGCGATGCAAAGTTACGAGGGCGAGCTGGAAAAGGCGATCGTGCTGACGCTATTTATTCCATTGATCATGAGCTCCGGCGGCAATTCCGGCTCGCAGGCGACCTCGCTCGTCATCCGGGCGCTGGCGCTGCGCGAGATCGGCCTTGGCGACTGGTGGCGGGTGGCATTGCGCGAGCTGCCCACCGGCCTGGTGCTTGGCTCGATTCTTGGCGTGGTCGGCGTCTGCCGCATCGCGCTCTGGCAGTATCTCGGCTTCTACGACTACGGCCCGCACTGGCCGCTGATCGCAATGACGATCGGCGCCACGCTGGTTGGCATCGTCACCTTCGGCTCGCTGTCTGGATCGATGCTGCCGTTCGCCCTGAAGCGCATGGGCTTCGACCCGGCCAGCGCATCGGCCCCGTTCGTCGCCACGCTGGTCGACGTCACCGGGCTGGTGATCTATTTTTCTGTGGCGCTGGTGATCCTGCGCGGAACGTTGCTGTAAGAAAACTCACGCACTTCCATCGCGGCAATTTCGTTGCCGCGATGGGTTGTCGTCGCGTCAGACGCGCTCACCATCTCTCACCCGGTAAGTCGGCTTGTACATGGTGACGAGTTCTTCCGCGGCGGTCGGATGCACCGCCATGGTGCGATCGAAATCATCCTTGGTCAGGCCGGCCTTCAGCGGTATGCCGAGAAGCTGCGCCATTTCGCCGGCATCCGGCCCGAGGATGTGGGCGCCGAGGACCTTTTTCGAGGCGCCGTCGACGACCAGCTTCATCAGCATCTTTTCGTCGCGGCCGGACAGTGTGTGCCGCATCGGCCGGAAGGTGGCGCGGTAGATTTCAACATCCGAAAAGCGCTTTGCCGCCTCATCCTCCGACAGGCCGACCGCACCGATCTCGGGCTGCGAAAAGACTGCGGTAGCGATCGTGTCATGGTCGGGCGCCGTCGGCTTGTCCTTGAAGGCGGTCTCGACGAAGCACATCGCCTCGTGGATTGCCACCGGCGTCAATTGCACGCGATGGGTGACGTCACCGATTGCCCAGATGTTGTCGATGTTCGTGCGGGAGTATTCGTCGACGTGGATTGCCCCGGTTTTGGTCATCTCGATGCCGACGCCTTCCAGGCCCATGTTCTCGGTATTGGGAATGCGGCCGATGGCGAGCATGACCTGGTCGACCGTCAGCACCGTGCCGCCGGTGACAAGCGCGTCGAGCCGGCCGTCAGGCCGCTTCCTGACCCACTCGGACACGGCGTGGCAGAGGATTTTTATCCCTTTCTTTTCCATCGTGTCGTGCAGCATGCGTCTGAGGTCCATGTCGAAACGGCTGAGGATCTCCTTGCCGCGGTAGACCAGCGTCGTGTCGACTCCGAGACCGTGAAAGATGTTGGCGAATTCGACGGCGATATAGCCGCCGCCCTCGATCATGATTGCCTTCGGCAGTTCCTTGAGGTCGAAGGCCTCGTTGGAAAAGATGCAGTGCTCATGGCCGGGCAATGCCGGATGCGGCGCCGGTCGCCCGCCGGTAGCGATCAGGATCTGGTCGGCGGTAACGGTGCGATCCTCACCGAGAAGATGCACCACATGCCGATCGAGCAGGGTGGCGCGCGAATGAAAGACCTCGCCGCCGGCGCCCTGCACGTTCTTCTTGTAGATGGCCTCCAGCCGGCTGATTTCGCGGTCCTTGTTGGCGACCAGCGTCTGCCAGTCGAAACGCGCCTCAGGCACCGTCCAGCCATAACCGGCGGCGTCGGCGAAATGCTCGGGGAATTGCGAGGCGTAGACATAGAGCTTCTTCGGCACGCAGCCACGGATCACGCATGTGCCGCCATAGCGGTATTCCTCGGCAATGCCGACACGCTTGCCGAGTGCGGCCGCGACGCGCGCCGCCCTCACCCCGCCGGAGCCGCCGCCGATGACGAAAAGATCGTAGTCGTAACCGGCCATGGCTGAACTCCTTGCCCCTCAAACCCCGAGACAGGTAGGCTGCCGACTATCAAAAGAAAAGCCCGGACTTGCCGGGCTTTTGGTCCAGTGGCGGTCAGGCGGCTCGGAAGTCCGCAATCAATTCGGTGTAGCGTCCGCGGGAGCTGCGCCATCGGCCGGAGCGGTACCGTCGGCAGGTGCAGCCGGCGCCTTGGCATTCGCCGCTGCACCCAGGGTCTCGCCGACCTGCTGGGCGAGATCGCGAGCCAGGCCGTTCTGCCAGATCTCGGCAGCCTTCACCAGTTCGCGCGTCACGATCGGGCCGTTGTCGAGCAGCTTCTTGCCGGAATCGGAATTGTAGAAGGCGGCGATTTCATTGAGTTCCTTTTCCGAGAACACCTTCGCATAGGCGAGCGCCGCTTCCTTTTCCAGGTCGGCGCGGCGCGATGCCAAGGCCATCGCCTTCTCGTTGATCGTCTTGGCGATCAGTTCCTGCATGTCCGGGTTCTTCTGGATCAGCTGCTGCTCCAGTGCCGCGGCCGCTTGCGGCAGGATGCTGTCGAACGTATCCGTCGCATGGATCGCCGCGACGGCGGCGCGCGCCGCCTTCAAATGCGCATCGGTGACGTCCTGCGAAGACGCAGGCGACGAAAACGCGAAAACGGCCGAGGCCGCCAGAATGGCAAAAAAGCGGCCAACCCGGTTATGCAACATCATGATCGGTAAAACTCCCTGATTTTCGGGCGGTATGGACGGTTTGGATGCCGTCGCCGCCGGCTATGATGGCCGTTGATGCCAGCCCGATGAAAAGACCATGCTCGACCACGCCCGGAATGGCGTGGAGAGCATTCGAAAGCGCTCTTGTATCCGGAATGCGGCCAAAAGATGCATCGAGGATAAAATGGCCGCCGTCTGTAACAAATGGCTGGCTCCCCGTCATCCTCAATGTAACAGGGCCGGAAAGGCCAAGGTTTGCAGCCGCCGCGCCGACCGCAATTTCGGTGGCGCGCAGGCCAAACCGGTTGACTTCGATGGGCAGCGGAAAACGGCCGATCATCTCGACCATCTTGGAGCTGTCGGCGATGACGATCATGCGGGCGGAGGCCGCCGCGACGATCTTTTCGCGCAGCAGCGCGCCGCCGCCGCCCTTGATCAATGTCAGCGCCGGATCGATCTCGTCGGCGCCGTCGATGGTGAGATCGAGCTCGGGGGTTTCCTCGAGGGTGGACAGCGGCACACCAAGCTCGGTGCAAAGGACGGCGGTGCGCTCCGAGGTCGGCACGCCGATGACAGTCAGGCCGGTGGCGACCTTGTCGGCGAGCAGCCGCACGAACTCGTCCGCCGTCGTGCCGGTGCCGATGCCGAGCCGCATGCCATCCGTGACATGGGCAAGCGCTGCCCGCGCGGCCTCAACCTTCAATTGCCTCGCATCCATGCCGGGTCCCGAGATTTGTTTCGGCGCTCGTAGCATTTTTGCCGGGCTGGTCAAAGGACCTTGCCCGCGGTGGACAAGCCGGCTTGCCTGAACGGGCCGCAGCGGTTATCGCCTGCCGGCAATCAAAATCGTCACAGGACAGGCCATGACCCGACCGATCATCGTGTTCGACCTCGACGGGACGCTGATCGACACGGCGCCGGACCTGCTCGACAGTCTCAACCACAGCCTTGCCGCCAGCCAGCTCGCGGCCGTCGACGAAGCCGGCTTCAAGCGCTTCGTCGGCCATG
This sequence comes from Mesorhizobium sp. M0184, assembly GCF_040322215.1. NCBI lineage: Bacteria > Pseudomonadati > Pseudomonadota > Alphaproteobacteria > Hyphomicrobiales > Phyllobacteriaceae > Mesorhizobium > Mesorhizobium sp. M0184. Next base: position 98,002 of record NZ_JAMYSZ010000012.1, on the reverse strand, counting down.
GCGGCCGGGTGATGATCGAGCGCGCTCACGCAGCGCAGCACAGGTCGCTGGCAGTGGAGGAGCACGACCGCCTGCTCAAGCTGTTTCTGGACCATTACAGCGTCAACATCCCCGGCAAATCGCGCCCCTACCCCGGCGTCCCCGAGGCGATCGCACGGTTCGAGGCAGCCGGTTACCTGCTGGCCATCTGCACCAATAAATACGAGGCCAATTCGGTGGCGCTGATCGAGGCGCTCGGTATGACCAGGCATTTCGCGGCGATCTGCGGTCAGGATAGTTTTCCGTTCCGCAAGCCCGACCCGCGCCATCTCACGCAGACCATCGCGCGCGCCGGCGGCGACCCGCACCGTGCACTGATGGTCGGTGATTCGCAGACCGACATCGACACGGCGAAAGCCGCCGGGATTCCGGTGGTGGCAGTCGATTTCGGCTACACCGACCGTCATGTGCGAGAGTTCGAACCGTCGGCGGTGATCTCGCATTTCGATTCGCTGACGCTCGATCTGGCACAAGGGCTGATGGCCGCGGCAGAAGGCTGAAAGCTGCCCATCGGGCGGACCGCCGGATGCCGACCGACAAGTGGTTGACTTAGCAGGCCGGCCTCCCTTATATCGCGGCGCGCTTGGCCTTCGGGCAACGAGCGGGCGATTAGCTCAGCGGGAGAGCACACCCTTCACACGGGTGGGGTCGCAGGTTCAATCCCTGCATCGCCCACCATCCGCTTTCCTGAATCAATTCCAAGTCAGAGCGGCTAGTGGTCAAAATCTGACGCTTGGTGCCGAAGCAGTAGGCCCGCTCTGGGTAAACCTGCCTTTCGCTCCGGCTGCTGAAGCGGCTTTATCGCGCCTACTGCAAGCATATTGCCCATTCGGCAAACTCGCGCGTCGAGGCCGTTTTTTTCAGCGGCGCGAAGCAATCCCCGCCGCCTCGGAGCGGCTGGAGCGCCCGTCGCGGTCATCAAGCGGTCGCTCGCTACGCTCCCGCTACGGACTCGATGTCACCCATTGTGAGGCCGCAGCCCGATCACGGTCCGCGCTAAACCCAACCCGAACCAAAGTGTCCACAGGGACATCACCAGTGATGCCACGACCCAGACGAAGCTGCCCAGGGTGACTCCGAGCCACATGCCCAGGGGCCAACCGAGGAAGGCTCCAATTCCGGCCACCACTGCGATGTACGATGCCCAGACCGGCGTGGCTCGGTGAGTGGTCTGCGCCTCGTTGCCAGCGATCACGGCAACGGCCAACGCCAAAAACATGAAGCCGTTAGCCTTTCCTTCGGAAAATGCCCACCAGGCCTCGAAAGTTGCCGTGTCCCCGGCGGCAGCAGCGGCGGAGACCACGGTGGCCTCGGCCACCGCGGTCGTCATGGTCCAGAGGGCGCCGACAGTCAGCACACCCCAGGCAGACAACGTCCACCACGCCTGGGTGAGGCGCGATCTGGCCGCCAGCACGATCAGACCTGTCAGGACGAACAGTGATAGCGCTACCGCGGAAACCCAATGGATGATCGCCCATCGGACAGGGTCGTCGGTGATGACTCCCATCTGGCGACCCATATCGGGATCGATCGGACCATGGCCGACCAGCGCGCCTGCCAGCAGGATAGAGGCGATCGCAAGCCAAACTCCTGCTACGCGCGTTCCTTCTTCTGTGTTTGCCATAGAGACCTCGCGCAGTAATGGTCCCATGTCCCATCCAGCGCCAGATTTCAAACGGTTGCAAGATGGCCAATGATCGGAACGGGTCAACTGACGCCGTAGCATTGCCACGTCTGTACGGCCGGAAAGGGTCGGAACAGATAATCCGCATCGGGCACCAAGCGTCAGATTTTTACCACTAGCAGCTGCAGGTAGCCCCCTCGCCGCCAAAATTCTTTTGGGCGAAATTCAAAGCGCTGCTGTAGCTCGTATAGCTCTGGAACTGGAAAACGTTGGAGCCGGCCCGCACCTCATCTGCTCGATATCCCAGAACGAAACCTCGATGCGGTCGTCGGCGCAATAGACCGTATAGCGTTCAGGTTCTAGCGCCTCGGCTTTCTGGACAGGCATCGAAATGGCCGGAATGGAAAATGTGAAAAGTACAAATATGATGGCATGACGCATTTGCATGTAAAACCCCGAATGACCACCAGCACTATTACGGCCGCGATGTTGAGGCGACGCATCATGATTTTAAGCAGTCGCCGTGTTCTTTCGGCAGCCATAAATCAGGTACGGACGGCGCCTCCTTGTAGCGCAACGGTCCGCTATCCCGGAACAAACCTGCATAGAAACGAGTTTCTGCTCATCGAGATGTGAGGGAAAGCCATGTCCAGACTTGTTTTGGCGGCCGCCGTGCTGCTTGTCGGCGGATCGGCCTTTGCCGCGGACGAAAATCCGCTGCCGCCGCAGAATGCCAAGAAGCTGTCGGAAATCATTGCCAAGGTCGAGCAGCGCGACGACTTCCGCTACATCAAGGAGGTCGATTGGGACAGCGATGGCTACACCGTCACCTATTACACGAGCGACAAGGCGAAAGTCGAAATCACCTACGATCCGGTGACAGCCGCGCCGAAATAGTCGCTGCCTGCAATGGTCAGCATTCGAAACAGGCGCCGGAGGCACCCGGCCCTGGGCATACACTTGCGCAGATATGACTTTGATGGCTGACTGCGGTGCTATCATTGCGCGCGGGGGTGGGCATGGCAACGGTAAAGCACGTATTGAAACGCTTTCTGATGATGCTCGCGGGCTATTTCATAGCGGTACTGGTTGGGCTGATCGCGGTGGCGGCGATCTATGGCGGGCTGAGTTCGCTGCCAAATGCGCCAAGTTACTTCGACATCATGGGTGTCACCCCCGTTGCGGTGCTGCTGTTGCCACCGCTTGGTATGTTCATCTATTTTCTGACAATCGTGCTGACCGGCCTGCAGACGCTGATCTTCGCACTGATTGCCGAGTTTTTCTCGCTGCGCAGTTTTTGGCTGCACATGGTCTTCGGCGCGGCGGCCGCGGTTGGCGGCTTCGCCTTGATCTGGCCCAGTGTACCGGATGACACGAACCCGGAGCGCTGGGCCGATATCGGCATCATTGCCGCCGCAGGCGTTGTCGCGGGCTTGGTCTATTGGCTCATCGCCGGACGCGATGCCGGTTTCCGGCGTCCACTGTTTCAGCGCTAGAACCGCATTCGTCAGCTTGCCGGCGAACGCACCGCTTCCGTGCTGTCGAGCGCCTGCTGCAGCCTTGTATCGCGGCCGTAGACGTCGTTGAAGTATTCGACCTTGCCGGACAGGTCCGGCCATGCGGTGAAATAGGCGACATAGACCGGGATCTTGCGTGTCACGTCCTCGGTCGAATGTCCGTGTTTCAGTTTGTCCTCGATGTAGTCGACCGAGGTGCCGAGCACGGCAGCGGCCATGCCGCGCGGATCCTGCAAGCGAACGCAGCCATGGCTGAGCGCACGCATGTCGCGCTGGAAAAACGACTTCTGCGGCGTATCGTGCATGTAGATTGCATGCTTGTTGGGGAACAGTATCTTCAGCTCGCCCAGCGCATTGGCCTCGCTCGGCAGCTGGCGCACGCCGTAGGGTATCTTTGCGCCGTAGGCGCCCCAATTGACCGAGGACGAGGGAATGCGCTTGCCGCGGGCATTGACCACCTCGTAGCCGGCGCGGTCGAGATAGCCAGGATCCCGGCGCAGCCGCGGCAGCATCTCGTTGACCAGGATCGATTGCGGCACGCCCCAATAGGGATGGAAGTCGACCTGCTCTATCTGGTCATAGAAGAAAGCAGTCTGGTTGGTGGGCCTGCCAACCACGGCGCGGGTCTTCAGCTTCTCCTCGCCATCATCGATATAGCTCGCGGTGAAAGCCGGCTGGTTGATGAAGACGCGCGGGCTGCCAAGGTCGGAAGGCAACCAGCGCAACTCTTCCAGCGCAACCCGAACCTTCTGAATTTTGTCGGCCTTGGACGTTCCGGCCAACGATGCAACGGTACGCGGGCCGATGACGCCGTCGCCTTTCATGCCGGCCCGTTTCTGCACCGCCTTGATCACCGGCACCAGCTCCGGATCGTAGACCTCGCTGGTAGCGAGCCTCGCCAGGACCTCGCCATAGGCGCCGCCCATCTCGTCATCGAGATTGCGCGCGATCTTTGTCAAAAGCTTCGGCAGCTCGGGGCTGGTCTGCCCCGGCTTCAACAGCAGATTGGGATCGATGGTGATTTCGTCTTCGGCGCTGGCCTGGAGCGCTTCCAGTTCGACGCGCAGCGCCTGATACTCGGAATTCTGTGGATGCCGCGACTCGAGATAAGTGCGCACTTGCTGGGTATGGGCCAGCGTCTTCAGCACCCCTTCCATGTCGAGCGGCTTCGGCGGAAAATCGTAGTAGCCGGTCATGCGGTTGGGATCGACGCGGCCGCTTTGTGCGTCACGGGCGTAGCGCAGGACACGCGCCGACAGCGCCATCTCGAAGCGGACCAGCTCTTTCAGGCGTTCATCGACATTGCCCGCCGATGTGCCTGCTGCCGGAACTTCGACGGTGTAGTCGGCGGGCGTCAGGCCGTAGCTCGCGGCCTCGCCCAGCACCCGCACGGCATCCTGGGCACGGCTGCTGGGACTGGTTCCCGTCACCCAGATGAAATCCGGATTGGCCGAGTAATAGGCGATCAGCGCCTTGGCGATGTCCTTCTCGGCGTAGAGGTCATAGCCGTCGAGGCCGGCAATGGCTTCGCGGAATGCAGCCCCGGTGGCCGCCGGCTCGAAAGCAGCGTCCTGAGGCGTTGCTGGTTCAGGCGCTGCCGACAGTGCCGAAAAATCGACGCGCACCAGCGGATCGCTCTTGTAGGTATAATAGGACGGGCCGCTGATTTGCGCACCACCACCGGAAGCGGCCGGCGCCCTGGGCTTCGGCTTGTATTTTGACGGTGGCGGCGGAAAGTTACCTTTCGGCGGTCCGTGTTTGACGCCGCCGCCGAAAAGCATGTCGAAGAACCCTTGCGCTTCAGCCTTCGGCGCCCCGAAGGCCAGCATTGCCGCGGCCACCGCAAACGGCAGCACGGTTGCTTTGTTTCCAAGGAGTTTCATGGATCACCCGCTCCGGTTGAACCGGATCCCGTTCCGCACCGCTTTCACGGTCTCGCCCACCGCATGGCGGATGTAAGGCGTGACTACACTGATTCATACTGATTTCGTTAAGCTTCCATAAATTTCGGAACGTCTGTTGCAGAACGGTTTCACAAGATCGTGACGGGTCGAGTCAATCCGTCATCGCCCCCGATAATGATAGTGCCCGTGAGCCAAGCCTCAAGCGTTGGCGCCGCCGTCGATGGTCAATGCCGTGCCTGTCACGAAGCGCCCTTCGGGACCGGCAAGCCAGGCGACCATGCCGGCGATCTCGTCGGCCGTGCCGAAGCGAGGCATCGCCATCTTCTGGCGTTGATGCTCGGCGTGCGGGCCGGCTGCCGGATTCATGTCGGTATCGGTCGACCCCGGATGGACGACATTGGCGGTGATGCCGCGCGGACCGAGATCGCGTGCAAAGGCCTTGGTCAGGCCAACCAAGGCAGCCTTGCTGGCCGAGTAGGCGCTCAGGCCGGCGTCCGTGGCACGCTCGGCCAGATTGCTGCCGATCGAGATGATCCGGCCACCCTCGCCCATATGCGCTGCTGCCGCCTTGGCGGCGACGAACGGGGCTCTGAGGTTGACCTCCATCGTCTCGTCGAAATCGGCAAGCGACAGGGCATCGATCGGCGCAGCGCGCCAGATGCCGGCGCTGTTGACCAGGATGTCGAGCCGTCCGAAGGCTGTTGCTGCCTCATCGACTGCCGCCTCGATCGCCCCAGCATCGCGATTGTCGGCCTTGATGGCAAAGGCCCGGCCGCCGGCCGCCTCGATTTCCCTGACCACCGCACGCGCCCCTTCCTCGCCATTCACATAGGTGATCGCCACGCCTGCGCCGTCGGCCGCGAGCCTTCTTGCGATCGCCGCACCAATGCCGCGGCTGCCGCCGGTGACGAGGGCGGCCTTGCCGTTCAACCTTCTGGATGACATCTGCTTCTCCATTTTTGTAGTGATTGATACATAAATATCTGCCAGCCTTGCTGAACCACGTCAACGGAATTATGTATCGATCAATACAGAAAGAATGCCATGCCGGAACGAGGCCGCCCCCGCACCTTCGATCGAGCCGCCGCCTTGCGGCGCGCAATGGAAGTGTTTTGGGCCAAGGGTTATGAGGGCGCGTCGATAAGCGACCTGACCGCTGCAATGGGCATCAACTCACCCAGCCTCTATGCCGCCTTCGGCAGCAAGGAAGCGCTGTTTCTCGAGGCAACCGAGCTTTACACGCGGGTCGAGGGAACCGAGATCTGGTCCGCGCTGGAAAAGGCGCCGACCGCGCGCGAGGCCGTCGAACGGTTCCTGCGGCAGACTGCCAGGGCCTATTCACAGACCGGTCGTCCGCAAGGCTGCCTTATCGCGCTCGGCGCATTGCACCAGGATTCAAGCCGCGGCGCCATCTGCGATGATCTGCGCCGTCGCCGCGCCGAAAACCGCGAAGCCTTGCTGAGACGCCTCGAGCGTGGCGTCGCCGAGGGAGAGTTGCCGGCCGATTTCGACTGCGGTACGGCCGCGACCTTCTACGCGACCGTGCAGCACGGCATGTCGATCCAGGCGCGCGACGGCGCGTCGCGCTCGGCTCTTCTGGCGACGGTGGCCGGGGCAATGGCGGCTTGGATAGCGATGGCCAGCACCGGGGCGGCGTGACGGTCGAAACCGGCTGACAAGAACGATATTCAGGTCACTGCAGAGACGGCTCCAGCCTGCCGGCAACGAAGCCAACGGCACGCTCCACCACACCCCTGTCGGCGAGAATGCGGCGGTGGCCGAGCCCGTCGGCCCAGTAAAGCCGCACATGGTCTCCGGCGCGCGTGTAGAGCCTTGCATGCTCGGCGGACACTTCGCGGTCGTTCGGGGCGTGGATCACCAGCGTGGGCAGCGGCGTGCTTGCGAGCTGGCGGTCACCGGTGAACTCGTGCAACGGCCGGCCGGCGATGCGCTCGACCCGGTCGGCCATGGCGGCCTGCGAGCGCGAGCCGACATTCAGCATGCGGCTGAAATCAGCGAAGATCGCCGGCAGCGAGCTCGGCGCGGCGATAAGCACCAGCCGCCCGGCCGCCAATCGCGGGATGTTCCTGATCGAACCGGCGACGGCGTTGGCGGCAACGGCACCACCAAAGGAATGGCCGACAATGGCCGCGAACGGGCCGAACCATTCGCCGGCAACCCGTGCCGCATCGACCGCACTGACCAGGGTAAGCCGGCGGCCCTGCGACTGGCCGTGGCCCGGCAGATCGAGCGAGACCACCTTGTAGCCGGCATCGCGATAGGCTTCGATCAGCGCGCGCATGTATTCGGTGCGCGAACGCCAACCATGGATGACGAGCACGGTGCCGGCAGTCGCCCTGCCCGGCTCGGGCCGGAATTCATGCACCATGACGCAGCCGGTTCTGGTCTTTAGCCGGTGATGACGTGCCTGGGTCATGAAATCGGCGGCGCGATCAATTGCGCGGCGCTCGCCTTTGCTCAAGCTCTTCTCGTGCGGCGTGCGGCAGAACAGCTCGAATGCAGCACGCCCGGTGAGTCGCGGTGCCACATGCTCAGCCACGCCGAACGTGCCGCGGATGACCTTCAGTCCAAATGATGCCATAGTGCCGATCCATTCATTGGTTCAAGCATGAACATAATAGTTCAAACATGAACATTAAGCAAGACCTGCCCTGGGACAACCCGCGTTTTCGCAACTGGGTCGCGGTGGCGCGCGCCTGCCATGTGGTGGAACGCACCCTGGCGGTGAAGCTTGCGCCGCTCGACCTGAAGCCGGCGCAGCTCGACGTGCTGATGAACCTCTACCGTCATCCCGGCATGTCGCAGCACGACCTTGCTCGTCGGCTGCTGGTCGGCCGCTCCAACATCACCATGCTTTTGCCTCAGCTGGAGACCCGTGGCCTGCTGCGCCGCGAGGGCGACGAGAAGGACAAGCGCGTGCTGAGGCTGACGTTGACAGAGGCCGGCGAGGCACTGCTGATGCAGGCGCTGAAGGTCCATATGGCGCTGATCGAGAAGGCGATGAGCCAGTCGACGCCGGAACAATGTGACATGATCGGCGAACAGATGCGTAGGATTGCCGAGGTTTTGAAGACCGCCTGACAGCCCAGTGCTCCACCACCAAATGCTTCACCACATCGATTTTTTCGCGCGCTCGGGCCATTCCTTGTCGTAGACCTCGCCGTCAATGTTCTTGCGGCTGGTGATTTCCAGGATTTGGCCGGGAGTCGGCAGCGATCTCGGGTCGACATGCCTTGCCGGATTCCACAGTTCCGATCGGTGGATGGCGCGGGCGCACTGGAAATAAACCGCATCGATCTCGATGATCGTCACCGAGCGCGCCGGCTTGCCCTCGACGGCGAACGAGGCGCAAAGGCCGGTATCGGTGGTGATGTGGGCGCGGCCATTGACGCGCAGCGTCGTGCCGGAACCCGGCACCAGGAACAGGAGCGCGACGCGCGGATCGCGAAGGATGTTCCTTAGCGAATCGGCACGGTTGTTGCCGCGCCGGTCCGGCATCATCAGCGTTTTCGGATCGTGGATGCGGACGAAGCCGGCGAGATCGCCGCGCGGCGAGCAGTCCAGCCCTTCTGGCCCGCAGGTTGCGAGCGCGGCAAACGGCGAAGCCTCGATGATAGCTGCGTATTCGCGAATCAGCTGGTCGAGTTCCTTGACCACCGACGCCTCGCCGGGCAGGCCATAGAGCGCTTCAAGCTGTTCGATGCTGGTGATCATGGACATGTTTTCGTCTCCAAAGCTTTGCCGGCGCTACTCCAGATGGATGACGTTTTCACGACAAGTGCCCGTTTGCCGGTCATCAGGAAACGGGTGTCGAGGCAACGCAAACAAGGGCAAACCGCTTTACCTGCATGATCGTGCCAACGGATACGGAGGTCAAAAATGGATAAACCGCTCGACCGGCGACGCACCGCCATGGAACTTATTGAAAACATGTTCAATGTTGAAATGCGTTTCCTGCAATCAGGGTCGGAGAGCCTCGATGTGCTTGCCGGCGCATTTCATGCCGAGATTGTCGTGCATGAGCCGCGCTCCCTGCCCTATGCCGGTGACTGGAGCGGCCTCGACGGCGTTGGCGCCCTTTTCCGCAAAATGCGGGAAATCTGGAGCGACGTGGCGGTGGAGGACCTTCAGGTCGCCCAAAACGATGACACGGTGTTCATGAGCTGCTCGCTTTCGCTGACATCGCGGGCCAATGGTGCAACCATCAAACAGCCGTTTGCCGAAGTCTTGCGCTTCAAGGATGACCGGCTGATCGAAGGCACGCCGTTTTATTACGACACCAGCGAGATACTGGCGATCCTGCGTTGACCTGAGAGTCCTGCGGGATCCATTCAACGGTCGCGGCTCAGCCCCTTCTCTTCCAGTTCGGCGAGATAGGCGGCCCAGCGTGCATCCTTCTCATGACCCAGCGTATGCAGGTAATTCCAGGTGAAGATGCCGGTATCATGGAAATCGTCGAAGGTGATGCGCACGGCATAATTGCCGACCGGCTCGATCTTCAGAATCGCTACATTGCGCTTGCCGGGAACGGTGACGCGCTGTTCGGGCGAATGGCCCTGCACCTCGGCCGATGGCGAGGCGACGCGCAGCAGCTCGGCCGGCAATTCGAACGGCTGATGGCCCGGAAAGGTGACGGAAAGCAGCTTGCGGTCCTTCGAGACCCTAAGTTCTTTTGGCGCTGTCATGGTGGTGGATCCTGCGGAGAACTGCCCTTCCCTACGCCGCTTCGCGTCAAGGGAAAAGGCCGCATGGAAAGTTCCGACATGACCTGTCGGCGTCGGAATGTTACCGAAGATCACGAGCTTCTATCTTGAATGGCAAGTTGGTTCGTATCACATAGCCATATATAACGAAGCCGTTCACGGCCACGGGAAGCGCATAAGCATGGATATGATCGATCCTTTCGGTCGCACGATCACCTACCTGCGCGTATCGGTCACCGACCGCTGCGATTTCCGCTGCACCTATTGCATGGCCGAGGACATGACGTTCCTGCCCAAGAAGGACCTGCTGTCGCTGGAAGAGCTCGACCGGCTCTGCACGGTCTTCATCGAAAAGGGCGTGCGCAAGCTCCGCCTCACCGGCGGTGAGCCGCTTGTGCGCAAGAACATCATGCACCTGGTACGCCAGCTTTCGCGGCATCTCGAGAGTGGTGCACTGGAAGAGCTGACGCTGACCACCAACGGATCGCAGCTTTCCCGCTTTGCCGCCGAGCTCGCCGACTGCGGCGTCAAGCGCATTAACATCTCGCTCGATACGCTCGATGCCGACAAATTCCGCCAAATCACCCGCTGGGGCAATCTGGACAAGGTCATGGACGGCATCGACGCCGCGCAGGCGGCCGGGCTGAAGGTAAAGCTCAACGCCGTGGCGTTGAAGGACTTCAATGACGCCGAATTGCCGGAAATGCTGCGCTGGGCGCATGGCCGCGGCATGGATCTGACGGTCATCGAAACCATGCCGATGGGCGAGATCGACGCCGACCGCACCGACCAGTATTTGCCGCTGTCGCTGCTGCGCGCGGCTCTCGAACGCCAGTTCACGCTAAGCGACATTCCCTACAAGACCGGTGGCCCGGCCCGCTATGTCCAAGTCGCCGAGACCGGCGGACGGCTGGGCTTCATCACGCCGATGACGCATAATTTCTGCGAAAGCTGCAACCGGGTCCGGCTGACCTGCACCGGCACCCTTTACATGTGCCTCGGCCAGGAAGATGCCGCCGACCTGCGCGCGCCGCTGCGTGCGTCGGAAGGCAACGAGCTGGTCGCCGATGCCATCGACGAAGCAATCGGCCGCAAGCCCAAAGGCCACGACTTCATCATCGATCGCCGCACCAACCGTCCGTCGGTGTCGCGGCATATGAGCGTCACCGGCGGCTGATTTTTCGCCGATTTCGTGCAAGAATAATCGCCTTGGTATCGGCGCGAGGCAAGGCGTGCAGCGGTTTCTTGCAGTCCTGACGTTTTTCGGAGTGATGGCGGGGACCACGGCAGTTGCCGCGCCATTTACCTACACGAACGAGCGCTTCGGTACCATCTGCACCTTTCCGGATGAAATCTTCACTCTTCGCCAGCCTGAGCCGGACAATGGCGATGGACAACAATGGCTCACTGCCGATGGCGCCAGCCTGATCTGTTCGGGTATCCTCAACATCGATGATGACACCCCGACAGCCTTCGTCTCCGCCGAGAGGGCCAGCAAGGAACCTGGCTACAGGATCACCTACAGCAAGACCGGCAAGGACTGGGCGGTGCTGTCGGGCATCAAAGGCGGGAACATCTTCTATCAACGCCGCCTGTTCGGAAAAGACGGTGTCATCCGCACGGTCTGGATCGACTACCCGCCAGCCCTGAAATCGAAATACGACCCGCTCGTCGATGCGATCGCCGGCAGCCTCAGGGGACCGTGAGCATCCGGCGACGTCAGAACTTATTGGCAGCCTATTGTTTTTGCTAGCGAGTCACGGTTGTTGGCGCGTGTAGTCATATCGTACGGCAAGCCATTTTTTGCCGCTGCCATTGGCCTGGAGGAAATGTTGCTCGGCCACTTCGTGATTGTCGCCGTCCCTGGAAATGACGAAATCGGAGGCCGTGAACCGCCCTTCGACCTCGGGGCCGAAGCCGACGAAACCAAGCGGCTGGAACAGCAGTGAAATCTTGCCGTCCTCCTCACCACCAAAACTCCAGGCGGGCATGATCCCTGCCGGGAAACGGGTGTCCATGGAGACATACTTCCAGCGGCCCTCCACCCGGTCATAGCTCAAATAGGCTATCCGCTGGAAGTCCGGCATTTTCGATCCGGGCGCCGGGCGCATTACCTCCTGCATGAAGGGACCGATCATCGTGCGCTCGGCCACCAGCCCCGTCATCATGATCGGCTGGGCGCCGGGCGTTGGCCAGATCGTGTTGACGACGGACCATTTCCCGACGCGGCGAGCGAGCTCATCCGCTTCGTGACCCGGCGTGGACATCCGTTCGACTGCCGACGCCGAAGCGCCGTTCTCGGCGAACGCAGGCGCTATCGCCATGAGGATAACCGCCAGGGCAGAAGAGAACCGAAAAGCCGACGAAACATGCCCCCTGCTGCCTGTGCCAAGCCAGTCCGCATTGCCTCGTGCATTCATCATGGACCATCGACCAATTTGGTGAATCTTGCCGAGCAAATTTGATCTCGTCGAAAAATTTTCCTCGAGCCGCAGTGTGACAAATTTGCCCTCCGAACCTATCCTTTAGAACGGCACCTTTTTTGGGGTCACACCCAGAAAAGGTCTTGTCCGCAAACGGTCACCGGATTTACCGCAAGCCCATTCGGGCCTAGCCTCTGCTCTGGAGCGGTTCTTCGCCCAGTGGGGGAATACGATATGCGCAAACTCATTCTTTCTCTTGCATTGCTCAGCCTCGCGGCCCTGCCCGCGGCGGCTCAGTCGATCGGCGGCACCTATGCCGTGGCCGGCACCAATTTCGATGGGTCGTCCTATGGTGGCGACGCCACGATCACGCTGACCAGCGAGACGACCTGCACGATCCATTGGGAGACAGGCGGCTCGTCCTCGGACGGTATCTGCATGCGCAACGACGATGCCTTCTCCGCCGGCTATGTCATGGGCAAGGCGTTCGGTCTAGTCGTCTACAAGGTGCAGGACGACGGCTCGCTGCGTGGCCTGTGGACGATTGCCGGCAAGGAAGGCAACGGCACCGAGGTACTGACGCCCAAATAAGCCCTGCCGCTCTTGCGCGGCAGATGTCACGGGCCACAGAAAGGCTGTGGCCCAGCCCTTTGACGTTGCTGTCTTGTGGGTGCCTGCTAGACGCTTGCTGCAGGACTCACCCGGTAATCGCCTTGCCTCTTTCGCCAAACCTCCGCGGCGCGTTGTTCATGATGGTGGCCATGGCTGGTTTCACTCTCAACGACGCGATCACCAAATTCTCATCGGAATCGATGAACATGGCGCAGGTCATGCTGATCCGCGGCGCCTTCGCTTCGCTTTTCGTTGGCCTGCTTGCGTGGCAACGGGGCGCGCTTGCCCGGCCAGGTTCGATGCTGCAGCCGACCGTTGCGCTGCGCGTCGCCGGCGAGGCCGGCGCCACCGTGTCGTTCCTGGTTGCTCTGGCACATCTTCCGATCGCCAATGTCTCCGCCGTGCTGCAGGCGCTGCCGCTGGCGGTGACGATGGGCGCCGCGCTTGTGTTCAACGAGGGCGTCGGCTGGCGGCGCTGGCTGGCTATTGCCGTCGGTTTTGCCGGCGTGCTGATCATCGTGCGGCCGGGCTTCGAAGGGTTCAGCGTCTTTTCTCTGCTGGCGCTGGCCAGCGTCGCATGCTGCGCGGTGCGCGATCTCGCTACCAAGCGGATACCGCAGGCAATTCCGACATTGCTGGTGTCGAGCGCCACCGCGCTTGCCATGACGGTTCTGGGCGCGGCATTGCTTTCACCGATGGGCGGTTGGACACCGATGACAGGACAAAGCACGGCGTTCCTGGCGCTGGCGGCGGTGCTCGTGCTCATCGGCTACCACTTCATCATCACGGCGATGCGGGTGGGCGATATCTCCTTCATCGCGCCGTTTCGCTACACCGCCCTGCTCTGGTCGATCTTGCTTGGCTTCACGATCTTCGGCGATGTCCCCGATCTGCCGATGATCCTCGGTGCCACGATCATCATCGCGTCAGGCCTCTATGCACTCTACCGCGAACGGATCGTCGGACGGCGAAAAACAGCCGCCGAAAGCACTGGACCGGACATGGCGCCGGACGGCATATAGAGTGACTGTCGACGACTGTCTGATTTGAAAACTGGATTTTGGGCCTAGGCAGCAAACGATGGGCCGACATATCGCAGGGATCATTCTGGCCGGCGGCCGATCGAGCCGGATGGGTGGCGGCGACAAGACGCTGCTTGCGCTTGGCGACGGTACCCTGCTCGACCGTGTCGTTTCGCGCCTTGGCCCGCAGGTCGGACCGCTTGCGCTAAACGCCAATGGCGATCCGACACGGTTTGCCGCGACGGGGCTTCCGGTGCTTGCCGACACAGTCAAAGGTTATGCCGGGCCGCTTGCCGGGATCCTGACCGGCCTCGAATGGGCTTCCGACACGACCTGCCAGGCGCTGGTCACGGCTGCCGGCGATACGCCTTTCCTGCCCAGGGATATGGTCGAGCGGCTGCTCGCGGCAGCCGACGAACGCCCCGGCTCGATTGCGGTCGCCTGTTCCGGCGGCAAACGGCATCCGACCTTTGCACTCTGGCCGCTAGGGTTAGATCAGGCCTTGCGACAATTTCTCGTCGAGGAAGACAACCGGCGCGTTGCGGCGTTCATCGACCGGCACGGTTTTGTCGAGGTGGAATTTCCCATCCTGAAATCCGGCGGGGCCGAGATCGATCCGTTCTTCAACATCAACACTCCCGACGACCTTGCCCAGGCCGCGCATCTGTTGCAGAGCATCGAGCCATGAAAAGACGTATCTTCGGCATCACCGGCTGGAAGAACTCCGGCAAGACGACATTGACCGAAAAGCTGGTGGCGGAACTCGTCCGGCGCGGCTGGAAAGTGTCGACGGTAAAACACGCCCATCATGATTTCGACATCGACAAACCCGGAGCGGACAGCTTTCGCCACCGGCAGGCGGGAGCGATGGAGGTCGCGGTCGTGTCGGGCAGGCGCTGGGCGCTGATGCACGAATTGCGCGGCGAGGACGAGCCGACACTAGACGCGATCCTGTCACGGCTGGCACCGTGCGACATCGTGTTGGTCGAGGGGTACAAGCGCGAAGCGCACAAGAAAATCGAGACGAGACGGCTCGAGGCCAAGGACCGGACACCGCTCTCGGCAGGCGATCCACACATTGTCGCCATCGCCTCCGACTTCCCCATTGTCGGCGAAGACCTGCCGGCCTTCGATCTCGACGACACGAATTCGATAGCTGACTTCATCGAGCGCGCCACAAGCCTGTCGCGCTGAAAATGCGGCAGAAGACAGTTTCCGCCCACTTGCTTCCCAATTTAGGCGTCTGACCCAGCGTCATCGCTTTCTGAACATGACCTTCCCTCAAGCGACGGTTTTGCAGTTGCTTTTTCTTGGGAAAGAATGGGAATATCGCATCAGCGGGCGGTCAAAAGCACCGCCCACAGAGCCGTTCGGGAACGACGGCCGGGACCAACAGAGAGGACCATTATGCGTATTGCACTGCGTATCGCGCTTGCCGCTTCGGCTGCGCTGCTGACGCTTGGCGTTGCCCAGGCCCAGGAAAAGACCTTGAGGATCGGCACCGAGGGAGCCTATCCCCCATTCAACAATCTGACAGCCGACGGCCAACTCGTAGGCTTCGATATCGACATTGCCAAGGCGCTCTGCGACGAGATGAAGGTGAAGTGCACCTTTGTCGCGCAGGACTGGGACGGCATCATTCCCGCCCTTCAGGCAGGCAAGTTCGACGCCATCGTCGCGTCGATGTCGATCACGCCGGAACGCGCCGAGAAGGTCGACTTCACCCACAAATATTACAATACGCCGCCGGCGATTGCCGCGCCCAAGGACACCGACATCAAGGGTGTCACCAAGGAAGATTTGGCCGGCAAGACGATCGGCGTGCAGGCGTCCACCACGCATTTCAACTATTCGACCAAGACTTATACCGACAGCACCGTCAAGCCGTACCCGACCGCACAGGAATACCAGCTCGATCTGGCCAATGGCCGGCTCGATGCCGCCAATGACGACATCGTCGTGCTGCAGCAATGGCTGGATTCGCCGGACGGCGCCTGCTGCAAGCTGGTCGGCACAATCAAGCCGGTCATCGAAATCCACGGTCCGGGTGCCGGCATTGCCGTGCGCAAGGGCGAGACCGATCTGGTCAACCAGTTCAATGCGGCGATCGACGCCATCCGAGCAAACGGAAAGTACAAGGAAATCAACGACAAATACTTCAAATATGACGTTTATGGCGGCGAGTCCTGATCGACCGACATACGAGGACTTGAACGGCGGGAGATTCCCGCCGTTCTTATAAGGATGCCGCGCACGAGGGGTGACGCGGCACGGGTCTCAAAGAGCCTCAAGGAGAACAGGCAGGCGGATGCAGAGCGCACTGACGCTTCTCAGTTGGGGACCCGAAGGCTGGCTCGACGACATCGCCGCGGGTGTGTTTGTCACGGTATGTCTTGCGCTGGCCACTCTGCCCTTCGGGCTGACGCTCGGCTTTTTCGTGGCGCTGGCCAAACAATCGGAAGAGCCGTCGCTGAGACTGGCCGGGAACATCTACACCACGATTTTTCGCGGAATACCCGAGCTGCTCACGCTGTTTCTGATCTTCTTCGGCGTCCCATTGATCCTGCAGTACATTGTCCGGCTGGTGAGCCCCGGAACGTCCGCCGACGTCAACAGCTTCGTCGCCGGCATGATCGCGCTGTGCTTCATTTTCTCCTCTTATTCCAGCGAGGTGTTTTTATCCGCCTTCCGCGCGATTCCAAAAGGGCAATATGAGGGAGGCTATTCGGTTGGCCTGTCCAGCGGCCAGACGATGCGGCTGATCGTGCTGCCGCAGTTGATCCGCATCGCGTTGCCCGGACTTGCCAATCTCTGGCTTATCCTGCTCAAGGACACCGCGCTCGTCTCGGCCGTCGGCCTCAACGAGATCCTCCGGCAGAGCGGGGTTGCCGCTCGCGTCACCAAGCACGCGTTCCTGTTTTACGGTTTCGCCGGCCTCATCTATCTCCTGCTGGCGATCGTCTCCTCCTTCGGCATCAACGCGATCGAACGAGCGGTCGGCGGCAGCGAGGTCAAGAGATGAGCCTTGCCACCGACACGCTGAAAGTCGACCGGCCGCCGCCGCCCGCACGCGGCTGGTCGCGCCAACGCATCCTCGGCCATGTCCTAGTCGGCCTGTGGATCGCTCTCGGCATTGGCATGGTCGTCTACCTGGTCGCTGCGTGGAACCCGGAGTTCTTCCAGAAATATGCACCCGGCTACATATCCGGCCTCGGCATCACCCTGTTGCTGGTTGCCATCTCGATTGTGCTTGGCGCGATCCTGTCCGTGCCGATCGCCTATGCACGCATGTCGAAGAACCCGATCCTTTCGGGGTTCGCCTATGCCTATGTCTATTTCTTTCGCGGCACGCCGCTGTTGGCGCAGACCTTCCTGGTCTACTATGGGGTCGGCTCCTTCCGGCCGGAGCTCGAGATGGTCGGACTGTGGGGCTTCTTCCGCGAAGCGTTCAACTGCGCGATCTTCGCCTTTTCGCTGAATACGGCCGCGTACCAGGCCGAGATTTTGCGTGGCGCGATCGAGAGCGTGCCAAGGGGCCAGTGGGAAGGTGCCGCCTCGCTCGGCCTGCACAAACTGCAGACGATGTGGAAGATCATCCTGCCGCAGGCGCTGATCGTCGCGTTGCGCCCGTATGGCAACGAGATCATCCTGATGATCAAGGGCTCGGCAATCGTCGCCATCATCACGGTCTACGATTTGATGGGCATCACCCGGCTCACCTATGCGCGCACCTTCGACTTCCAGTCGTATATCTGGGCGGCGATCATCTATCTGATCATCGTGGAAACATTGCGCCACGGCGTCGAGTGGATCGAACGGCGCATCACCATCCATCTGCACCGCTGACTCCCATCGCCTTGCCTGATCCGGTAAGAAGACCGCAAAGCAGGCTTCTAAGGGATTCGAAAACATGGCTTCGGTGGCATTTCTTGGTCTTGGCGTCATGGGCTATTCGATGGCCGGACATCTCAAGAACAAGGGCGGTCACGACGTCACCGTCTACAACCGCACCAGGGCCAAGGCCGAGCAGTGGGTTGCCCAGCATGGCGGCAGCTTCGCCGCGACACCAGCAGAGGCGGCCGCGGGCAAGGACTTCGTCTTTTCCTGCGTCGGCAATGACGACGATCTGCGCTCGGTGACGACCGGTCCCGGAGGCGCCTTCAATTCCATGAAGAAAGGCGCCATCTTCATCGACAACACCACGGCATCGGCGGAGGTCGCGCGCGAACTGGCGCAGCAGTCGCAAGCGCTCGGGTTTGCGTTCCTCGACGCCCCGGTCTCCGGCGGTCAGGCAGGCGCCGAGAACGGCATGCTGACCGTGATGGTCGGCGGCGAGCCCGACGCCTTCGACAGGGCCAGGCCAGTCATAGATGCTTATGCCCGCATGGTCGGATTGATGGGATCGGCCGGGGCTGGCCAACTCACCAAGATGATCAACCAGATCTGCATCGCCGGCCTCGTTCAGGGCCTGGCGGAGGGCATCCATTTCGGCAAGAAGGCTGGGCTCGACATCGAAAAGGTAATCGAGGTTATCTCCAAGGGCGCCGCCGGTTCCTGGCAGATGGAGAACCGCCACAAGACGATGAATGCCGGCAAATATGATTTCGGCTTCGCCGTCGACTGGATGCGCAAGGATCTTGGCATCTGCCTCGCCGAGGCCGACCGCAACGGCGCCAAACTGCCGGTGACGGCACTTGTCGACCAGTTCTACAAGGACGTGCAGGCGATGGGCGGCAAGCGCTGGGACACGTCCTCGCTGCTGGCGCGGCTGGAGAAATAGGATTTCACTGTGGCCGAGCTTTCGCCTCAATCCAGCGCCGATGAAATCGTCGCTCATCTGCGCTCGATCGCCTCAGAGGAAAATCGACTTGGCATGCTGCGCTACGGTATCAAGATCGAACGTGCGCTCGGTATCTCGCATGGCGTGCAGCGGCAGATTGCCAAGAAAATCAAGCGCAACCATGAGCGTGCCTTCGAGCTTTGGCAGACAGGCATCATGGAGGCGCAGTTCATCGCTTCCGTGACAGCCGATCCGGAGCGGTTCTCCGCCGCGGATGCAAGACGATGGGCGGCGACTTTCGACTCGTGGGATATCGTCGACGGGGTCTCCGATCTCTTTGTCGATACGGATTGCTGGAAGGAATTGATCGCCGAATTCGCGGTCGACGAACGGGAATTCGTTCGACGCACGGCTTTTGCGATGATGGCCTGGTCGGTGGTCCACCGGAAGAAGGAACCCGAGACGACCTTCCTCGAATTCCTGCCGATCATCGAAGCGCATGCGACCGACGGCCGCAATTTTGTGAAGAAGGCCGTGAACTGGGCGCTTCGTTCGATCGGCAAGCGATCGATGAATTTGCACGGCCCTGCCCTTGCCGTGGCGCTAAAACTGGCGGCCTCGACAGACAGGACCGCACGCTGGATCGGCAAGGACGCCGTGAAGGAACTTTCCGATGCCAAGACGCTCGAGCGGCTCGCCGCCAGAAAAGCTTGACCTGAGCGAAGTGCGCTTCACGGAGGTGACGCAATCGACGCGCGCCGATTTCGAAAACCTGTTCGAGCAACCCGGCGGGCCGAAATACTGCTGGTGTATGGCTTGGCGCAATCTCGACCGCCGCGAGCATGTCGAGAACGACGAGAAGAAACGCGCGATGATGACGCTGATCGACGCCGGCACGCCGGTCGGCATTGTCGCCCAGATCGATGGCCGGACCGTCGGCTGGTGCTCGATTGCGCCGCGCGAGACCTACCGCAAGCTGTCACGGCAGCAGGACGATAGCGAGATGGGCATCTGGTCGATCGTCTGCTTCTATGTACCGAAAGCGCTGCGCGGCGGCGGGCTGGCAAGCGCATTGCTCGACGCGGCCATCGATCACGCCTTTGCCAAAGGCGCCAGGACGATCGAAGCCTATCCCGTCGACCAGGCTTCGCCGAGCTACAGCTTCATGGGTTTTCGCGACATGTTCGTCGCCCGCGGCTTTCGCGAGATCGGCATGACCGGCTCGCGCCGGCATGTGATGCGGCTTGAGCGTTGACCTGTGGGGCAGCGGCAGCTTTACTTGCTGGCATAGGCCGCAGATCAAGGCTCAACAATGGAGCAGCAATGAGCAACCGTCTCAAATCAGGAGCGATCCTGGCGGCCGCGGTGTTCGTGTCCATTGTGGCAGACAGTGCTTGCGCCGGGACGATGCATATTTTCTGGAAGGATCTGCGCCCGGCGACCCAGGCAGCCGCCGAAAGCGTCGGACTGCCGATGATCGCGGCCAAAATGCCCGATCATGGCGAGACGCTGTCTCTCAATCTGCAGGACAAGATCGTGCAGCTCGCGGGCTATGCGCTGCCAGTCGATCGCGACGGCGATCTCGTCTACCAGTTCCTGCTGGTGCCGTGGACGGGAGCCTGCAGCCACATGCCGACGCCGCCGCCCAACCAGATCGTCCTCGTTACGCCTGCACACCCTTACAGGATGTCCGAGGCCTACCAGCCGGTTTCGGTGACCGGCGCCTTGCAACCGGGTATGGAGAAGAGCCAGCTTTTCATTCTTGACGGCGTCAGCGTCATCCAGTCGGGTTACACCGTGCACAAGGCCGAGGTGGTCAACGTCGATACGGTGCCGGACACGATCACGCTGCCGGTCAACTCGCCATGGACTTTCCTGAACAAAAAGAAGAACTAAACAGACGAATCTCAGGCGGCGTTAGCGCCGGATTCCTTGTCGAGCATCATGTAATCCAGCGGCATCTCGGTCGTGTATTTGATCTGCTCCATGGCGAAGGAAGACGACACGTCGCGGATCTCGATCTTGGCGATCAGCCGCTTGTAGAAGGCGTCGTAGGCGGCGATATCGGGCACCACGACGCGCAAGAGATAGTCGACGTCGCCGCTCATGCGATAGAATTCGACCACTTCCGGGAATTCCTGGATGACCTCCGAAAAGCGCCGCAGCCATTCATGGCTGTGCGAATTGGTGCGGATCGAGACGAACACCGTGACCCGCACATTGACCTTTTCATGATCGAGGATGGCGACGCGCCGCTTGATGACGCCCTCTTCCTCGAGCTTCTGGATGCGCCGCCAGCACGGCGTCGTCGACAGGCCGACCTTCTTGGCGACGTCGGCGACTGCAAGCGTCGCATCCTCCTGCAGGAGGCGGAGAATTTTTCTATCAAGGCGGTCCATTGGGTGCTCCCCTGATGCAAGTCGTCCAAGTGCGCAGCGGCCTTGGCACAACGACATGCATAAAAACAAGAATTTAACGCGCGTCCCCTCATGCGCGACGCGCTTCGAGGAATGGATTACCATAATCCCTCTTGCTCGAGCCTATTACAAGAAAGAAATTCTGCCGCATAGTGCGAAAGCGAGTGATTTCTTGCTGAATGCCTAGCCGAGGCGATAGCGGATTTCCGATCTCAGGAAGGGCAGCAAATCCATTTCAAACCATGGATTGCGCTTCAGCCAACCGGTGTTGCGCCAGGACGGGTGCGGCAGCGGCAGGACTTTCGGGTCGATTGCCGCCGCCCAGATGGCACGCCAATCCATGACCGTTTCCGTCAGCGAGGGACGGCGCGCCGCGCCCATATGCCAGCTTTGCGCGTAGATGCCGATCGTCAGCACCATATCGACTTGCGGCATCAGCGCCATCAGCGATGTGCGCCAGGCCGGCGCACATTCGCGGCGCGGCGGCAGGTCGGCGCCCTTGGCGTCCTGGCCGGGAAAGCAAAAGCCCATCGGCACGATGGCGAATTTGTCCGTGTCGTAAAATTCCTCGCTGCCGACGCCCAGCCAGCTTCGCAGCCGGTCGCCGGAGGCGTCGGTGAACGGCATCCCTGTAATGTGAACCTTGGTACCCGGCGCCTGGCTGGCGATCAGGATACGCGCACTCGACGATGGCCTGAGCACCGGACGCGGCTGGTGCGGCAACGGCCTGCCGGCCGGGTTATCGACGCAGATGCGGCAAGCGCGTACTCGCGCCGTCAAGGCTTCCAACTCTTCGCTCATTCGGAATTCATTGTCAGGCGGCGGCACTCGGCCGGCTGGAGATTTCTCGATACCAGCGCAGCACGTTGGTGCACTCTTCAGGTACCTTGATGCGAGCCGGCTTCATGAAGTCGATGGCGACCAGCCCGGTGATGTCGGCGATCGAATAGGCATCGCCGGCGACGAATTCCCTGCCGGTGAGCTCAGTGTCCAGAAACCTCAGGAATTCGATCGCCTTCGGCTTGTTGGCCTCGCCCCATTCGGGGATTTGCGGGATCTCCCATTCCCTCATTGCGGGGTGGATATGCCGGAACGCCGCGGCGACGCAGCCGAACAGATTGAACTCCACACGTCTTTGCCACATCTCGACGATTGCCTTGCCGAGCGCCCCATCCCCGAACAAAGCCGGCTTGGGGTGCAGTTCCTCGAAGTAACGACAGATTGCGACGGATTCGGTGATGATGGTGCCGTCATCGAGCTCGAGCACCGGCAGACGCTTCAGCGGATTGCGCGAGCTGACCGGCTGCTCTTTGTGCTCCAGCGCGCCCATGTCGACGGGCACCAGCGGAACCTGAAGTCCCTTTTCGGCCAGAAAAATCCGAACCCGGCGTGGATTGGGCGCGCGCCCGCCGTCGAACAGCTTCATCTCTATCCTCCTCGTCCGTCCCGACGAACTATAGGCACAACTCACCAGAAGCGAATAATTTCACGCAAGGCATCGCCGATCGACGCCAAGGTGCCGTGCTTTCTTTCGACCAGCTCGTGGCCGTGGCTCTCGCGCCAGTTCTTCGGCTCGTCGAAAGTTCCGCCCCAGATGCCGGCTTTGCCCGCGCGCGCAGCAGCTTCCTCGGTCTCGAAATCGCCAAAGGCGACCGCCCAGCCGGCCTCGACCTGAGCGCGGTTGAGATCCTTGCCGCCGGCCTTGCAGTCGCCGAGCAGCCTGCCGTAGCGGTCGCGCTGCCAGCCGCTGCAGGAAACGGCTTTGCCGGCGATCAACCACACCAGGGACTGCCGCGCGAGCTTGCCGCATGGATAGTCGGCACCGTTCTTGCGGCAGATCTGCGAATATTCCGGCGCATCGATGCCGCGCATGCGGATACGCTCGCCGCCGAGCGTGATGCTATCGCCGTCATTGACGGTGGCCGCGCCCTCCGTCTTGCGCGTCTCGATCCGGTCGAGGCGCGCCGCCAGGAGGATCGCCAGGCCGAGCACGATGAGTGTCAGCCCATAGTCCATTAGTCGGCGCCACAGGCTTCGCGGACGTGGCGCATAGTATCGCTGGCGCGGCCATCGCGACCACGAACGGCTCATATGGCAAACCGTTGGTTAATCATTCGAACGTAGCTTAACGATTTGAAATTGCTGCCCGCGTAAATTGAAGACTTCATGCCCCTGCAACGCTCGACCTCGGCGGACAAGTTTATTGTGGACCGCAGGAAACGCCATCGCAACAGCGATGTCGCGCGCGCGGTGCGCAAGACGCGCGACCGTCTTTCGCAGCAAGCCGGAAATCCCGACTTCGACCGCGAGCTGTTGAAGCTCCACGCGGTTTCGATGACCGGCGGCGTGATCGTCATTCCGCTGCTCGTTCTGGCAACGGCCGCGGCAGGCTTGCTCGCGGGCATCGGCAAGGAGATCGGCGTCTGGGCGCTGTTCACATTCATCTGCTATACCATCGTTGCATTCATGGCCAGACGCGTCACTCAAGCGTCCGAACTCAACCCGCTGGAAACGCATAGGGATTTCCTGATCGGCCATTTTCTGTGCGGGCTTGGCTGGGCTTGGTTCGCATGGCTCGGCTGCGAAGCTTGCCAAATGGATCAGTTCCAGGTCGCTAAGGCGGTGGTGCTGCTGCTCGCCATGTCGGCAACCGCGATCCTGGCCTCGTCCCTGCGCGGTGCGCTGTTGGCGACCTTCGCCCTCCCGGTCGCCATCTATGCTTATGCCAGTGCGAAATTATGGATGCCGGTCGAAGTGATCATGGCAGGCTTGCTGATCTCCTCGTTGCCTTTCTTCGCCTATGTAGCGCGCCAGCTCAACCGTTCCTCGCTGATGCTGCTGTCGTTCCGCTCCGAAAAGGATGCGCTGATCGCCGAACTGGAGACGGCAAAATCGATGTCGGACGAGGCACGGCGGCGGGCGGAAGACGCCAATCTGGCGAAATCGCGTTTCCTGGCCTCGATGAGCCACGAACTGCGCACACCGCTCAACGCCATTCTCGGCTTTTCCGAAGTGATGGCCAACGAGGTGCTCGGCCCGATGAGCAACCCGACCTATCGCGACTATGCCCGTGACGTGCACGACTCCGGACAGCATCTGCTCGACCTGATCAACGAAATCCTCGATTTGTCGCGCATCGAAGCGGGCCGCTACCAGCTCAACGAGGAGCCGATGATGCTGCTCTCCGTCGTCGAGGATTGCTGCCACATGATGGAGCTGAAGGCGCGCAACAAGGACATCCGCATCGTCCAGGATTTCGAAAACGCCTTGCCGCGCTTGTTCGCCGACGAACGCGCGGTGCGGCAGATTGCGCTCAACCTGTTGTCCAATGCCATCAAGTTCACCGCCACCGGCGGCGAAATCCGCGTGCGCGTCGGCTGGACGGCGGGCGGCGGGCAATATCTCTCCGTCAAGGACAATGGGCCGGGCATACCGGAAGACGAGATTCCGATCGTGCTTTCGGCCTTCGGCCAGGGCTCGATCGCCATCAAGAGCGCCGAACAGGGCACCGGGCTTGGCCTGCCGATCGTGCAAGGCTTGCTGGCCATGCATGGCGGCGAATTCCAGCTCCATTCCAGGCTGCGCGAAGGCACCGAGGCGATCGCCATCTTCCCGCTGAGCCGGGTGATGGAGGAACTGCCGGCGCTGCCGACCAAGGCGGTTGCCTCGCGCCGGCGCTGAATGCTTAACCGCGGACCGCGGCTGCCATGCCGGAGCTGGTCAGCGCGGCCGCCTTGACCAGGCCGGCGGCAAGAGCCGCCCCTACCCCGTCGCCTTGACTGACGCCCAGATCGAGCAGCGGGCGAAGGCCGAGGCGCTCGGCGGCCTTGGCATGACCAGGCTCCGGCGACAGGCTTGCGAGGAGACAATGATCGAGCGCGGCGGGGTTGGCGGCATGTAGGACACCAGCGGCGGCAGTCACCGCAAACCCATCGAGCAGCACCGGGATCTTCTGCATCCGCGCCGCCAGAATGGCGCCGCAGATCGCGGCGAATTCCCGCCCGCCGACCCGGCGCAGCGCTTCCAGCGGGTCCTTGAGGCTCGCGCCGTGAAACGCGACCGCGGCATCGACCACCTCCGCCTTGCGCCTCTGCATCGCCGCGCCCGCCCCTGATCCAGGACCGACCCAGTCGGCGCCGGTGCCGCCGAACAGTGCCGTGCAAAGGGCCGCAGCGACAGTCGAATTGCCGACGCCGAGGTCACCAAGGCAAAGCAGGTCGGTGCCGCCGGCAATCGCTTCCATGCCGAAGGCCATGGTAGCGGCACAACCGCGCTCGTCCAGTGCCGCATCCTCGGTAATGTCGGCTGTCGGGATGTGCAGAGCCAGATCGAACACCTTCAAGCCGAGATCGTTGGCGATGCAGATCTGGTTGATTGCTGCACCGCCGGCGGCGCAGAGCTCGACTGCATTTGCCGTGGCGGCGGCGGGGCGCGGCGAAATGCTGTGGCGGGTGACGCCATGATTGCCGGCAAAGATCGCCACCAATGGCCGCGTCACCGCCGGCGGCGCGCGGCCGCTCCACCCGGCAAGCCAGGCGGCGATGTCCTCGATGCGGCCAAGCGAGCCTTTGGGCTTGTCTGCCTTGGCAAACAACTGGCGCACGCGGGCCTTGGCCGCCATATCTCCCGGCGGCAGGCTCACCAGGAGGTCGCGAAAATCGTCGAAAGGCAACGCGCTGGTCATGTCGATGGCGATCATCCGTGTGAATTGGTGAGCGGCATAGCCGCCTTGGCCAGCCGGCACAACCTCAAGCCGGCACAAGCTCCAGGCCTGGTACAACTTCGAGGTATTGACGCGAAAGCACCCGTTGGCGGCGCTTCTCGGAGGGCTTGCATTGACTTTGTCGTTGCACCATGTGGAGGCTAGCCAAGGAAATCCTTATGACGGCCATTGAATCCCCGTGCATCCTGGTCTGCTCGATCGATATGAAAACCGGCTTCTGTTTCGGTTGCGGGCGCACGCGCGCGGAAATCGCCGCCTGGATCGACATGACCCCGCAAACCCGCCGCAGCGTCATGGCCGAGCTGCCGGCAAGGCTGGAAACGGTCGAGCGACGCCCCCGCCGGGAAACCCGTCGCAGCCGCATGGCACGCGAACGCGACGCCCTCTCGTGAACCGGCCGCAGAGATGAACCGACTATTGTGGATTCTGATCGTCGCGATCGGGGCGGGTGTGCTCCTGCTCATGCTCAACGATTCCGCCGGCAGTACGTTCGGCATTGAGAATTACGATTTCAGCCAGCTGATCTGGCTTGGCGCCTTAGCGGCGCTCGTCGGCGCCGGCCTAGTCAGATCGGGCAGGCCGTTGGGCACCATGGCCCGCAGCCTCGGCGCCTGGGGCGCAATCGTGCTGGCGCTGATCGCCGGCTATCAGTACCGCTATGAGTTGCAGGATTTCGCCAGCCGCGTCACCGCCGGCCTTGTTCCCGGCAGTCCGCTGGCGCTGGGCGTGGAAGAAGGCCATGCCACCGTCACCCTGGACAAGGCCGGCAGCGGCCATTTCGAAGCGCGCGTCACGATCAATGGCACGCCGATCCTGACGGTTGTCGATACCGGCGCGACCAGCACCGTGCTGACCGCCGAGGACGCTCTGGCGGTCGGGTTCAATTCGGCGGCTCTCCGCTTCACCATACCGATCTCTACCGCCAACGGCATGACACGCGCGGCGGCGGTGCGAACCGACGAACTGTCGATCGGCGGCATCGTGCGCAAGGACATGCCCATCATGATCGCCGCACCAGGCACGCTCGGCCAGAGCCTTCTCGGCATGAATTTCATCGGCTCGCTATCGGGCTTCGACGTCCGTGGCAATCGCATGATTCTGCGGGATTAAGTTTTTCCTCAGGCCGCCTCTGCGGTCCGGTCGAAATCGACCTCTGCGAAGGCTGACTTCAGCACCTCCGGTCCGGCACCCGGCCGTGTCGCCTCGGTGGAGAGGATCTGCCGGTAGCGGCGTGCACCGGGCAGGCCGTGAAACAGCCCGACCATGTGCCGGGTGACATGCCCGAGGCGTCCGCCCTGCTCGATATGGTGTGACGCGTAATCCGCCATGGCATCGATCAGTGCGGCAAAATCGAACGACTCAGCTGTGCTGCCGTAAAACGCGGCATCGATGCCGGTCAGTATCCCTGGCGTGTGATAGGCGGCGCGGCCGAGCATGGCGCCATCGACATGGTCGAGATGCGTCAGCGCCTCTGCGAGAGATTGAATGCCACCGTTGATGCCGATGAATTTGTTTTGTTTTCTGGCTTTCAGCCGATAGACGCGGTCATAGTCGAGCGGTGGGATGTCACGATTTTCCTTTGGGCTCAGTCCTTCCAGCCAGGCCTTGCGGGCGTGCACCCACAGCGCGTCGGCGCCGGCCGCGAAAACACCATCGGCCAATGCATCGAGTGCCGGTTCCGGATCCTGCTCATCGACGCCGATGCGGCACTTGACGGTAACCGGTATTTTCACCGCCGCCTTCATTGCCGCGACGCAATCCGCGACGAGCACGGGCGTCTTCATCAGGCAGGCGCCGAAGGTGCCCGACTGGACGCGGTCGGACGGGCAGCCGACATTGAGGTTGATTTCATCATAGCCGAAGGTTTCGCCGATGCGCGCCGCCTCGGCCAGCTTTCCCGGATCGGCGCCGCCGAGTTGCAGCGCAACCGGATGTTCGCTGTCGTCGAAGCCGAGCAGCCGCTCGCGTGCGCCGTGGATGACCGCATCGGCCACCACCATCTCGGTATAGAGCAGCGCCTCGCGCGTCAGCTGGCGATGGAAGAACCGGCAGTGCCGGTCCGTCCAATCCATCATCGGCGCCACGGCAACTTTGTGGCGTAACATATTCATTTTAGTATTTTTTCTGTCTCAGTCCGTCCGATACTCCGTTCTAATGACAGAGCAATTTGGCAAGAGATGCACACCTAACTGACCCGATATACGATTTTGCCGCCGCAACTGAAAGCAAATTGGCATGTCACACATGTCACTGTACGCAGCAGTTAGATGCCTGCCGTGGAACGATGGACCGCCGGCGGCATACCAGTCAGCCAAGGCGAAGCGTGTTGCGGGCGATCCGCCACGCGGATTCGACATGCCGCCGCGCCGCCGCCTCCGCCTCGTCCGGCTTGCGCGACCGGATTGCATCCATGATTTCGGTCATTTCGGCGATCGCCGGCTCGCGGCGGTTCTCCGACGCGATCGTCATTGAGCGGAGCTGGTTGATGCGGACATTCAGCCCCGTCACGATTTCCCAGGCAATGCGCTTGTCCGCCGCCTCGAAGAGCGTTTCGTAGAACTTGGTCGTTGCCCGCATCACCTCGACAGGCGCACCGGACGCCCACGCCTCAAGCAGGTTCGTCAAGGCGGCATCGAGCAAAGCGATCTGCGCGTCCGTGGCCGTCAGGGCGCAAGCCCGCGCCGCGATGCCCTCGAGCAGCGCCCGCAATTCATAGATTTCGTCGGTGCGGCCGAGATCCGGCTTGGCCACGGCGGGTCCGTGGCCCGGTATCATCTGCACCAGGCCTTCCGCCTCCAGCTGCCGCAGCACCTCGCGCACGACGGAACGGCTCACCCCGAGCTGATCGCACAGCGGCCGCTCGACCAGCCTTTCACCAGGCTGGAAATGGAAGCCCATGATCGCTTCACGCATGCGCTCCAGCGCCAGCGTCCTCAGCGTCTTGGCAGAGCGGTCGATCCGCAGCGTATCGCCTGACATTTTCTCTCCCTACCCGATCCGGCCACAAAACAGATTCCATAGCCGATTGACAAGGCTTCTGGTGCTCCATAGTATGGTATACCATAAGATGATGTAAAGATTTCGGCGTTGCACAGCGCCGTGGCGACCGAGGACTTTCATGAAACCAGCCATTCGAAAGATCGTCACGTACATCGAGAACACGTTAATCGAGGGCGGCAAGGAAGCCCCAAAACCGCTGCGTCTGATCGGTGTCGCGGCTGTGCTGACAAATCCCTGGGCCGGCCGCGGTTTCACCGACGACCTGTCGCCGGAGATCCGCGCTATTGCTCCCGTCCTCGGTGAACTGCTGACCCGCGAAATCATCGCCGTCGCCGGTTCCGGCGAGGCGATAGAGGGTTATGGCAAGGCCGCGGTCTGCGGCACGGCGGGCGAGATCGAGCATGCATCGGCGCTGATCCATACGCTGCATTTCGGCAACTATTACCGTCGCGCGGTCGGCGCCAAGACCTATCTCGCCTTCACCAATCTGCGCGGAGGGCCGAACACCCCGATCATGATCCCGCTGATGGACAAGAACGACGAAGGCCGCCGCTCCCACTATCTGACCGTACATTTCCAAATCGGCGACGCGCCCGCGCCCGACGAGCTGGTGGTGGCGCTTGGCGCTTCGATTGGCGGCCGCCCGCACCATCGTATCGGCGACCGCTATCAGGACCTCAAGGA
This sequence comes from Mesorhizobium sp. M0184, assembly GCF_040322215.1. Lineage (NCBI taxonomy): Bacteria > Pseudomonadati > Pseudomonadota > Alphaproteobacteria > Hyphomicrobiales > Phyllobacteriaceae > Mesorhizobium > Mesorhizobium sp. M0184. The sequence continues at coordinate 68,533 of NZ_JAMYSZ010000012.1, read as the reverse complement.
GGTCGGAGACCTGCATGGCTGACGTCGCTGCCACCGCATGGGTCCGGGACACGGCTCCGGACGGCACCGGCTTCATCCGCGCCGGCTCCGGCGCGCCGGTTCTGCTCATTCACGGTGTCGGCATGAACGCCGCGATCTGGCACGATCAGATCGCGGCGATGAAAGACCATCATGACCTGATCGCCATCGACATGCTCGGCCACGGCGTTTCACCGCTGCCGCCGGAAGAAGCCAGCCTGTCGGATTTCGCCGATCAGGCGGTCCGCCTGCTCGACCATCTTGGCGTGGCGTCGGTGTCGATCGTCGGCCATTCGATGGGCGCGCTGGTCGCTCTGGAGATCGCCCTTCGCGCCCCTTTGCGCGTTCGCGCCATCGTGTGCCTCAACGCGGTGTTCCGCCGCCCCGCGGCCTTGACGCAGGCCGTGCGCGAGCGGGCGGCCGCGCTTGGCCCCCGTGGCAACCCTTCCGCCATTGCGGCTACGCTTGCCCGCTGGTTCGGCGACCCGCTGCCGGCGAACCTTATCGGGGCGGCCACCACAGCGCGCGCCGCCCTTGAAAGGGTCGACCCCGAAGGCTACGCGCGCACCTATCGCCTCTTTGCCCATGCCGATGCCGAGCACGCCGGTGCTCTCCCCGGTCTTGCCGCGCCGGCCCTGTTCATAACCGGGTCGCAAGACAGCAATTCGACCCCGGCCATGTCGGCGGCGATGGCGAGGCTTGCGCCGCACGGCCAATGCCTCGTGCTCAATGGAGAAAGGCACATGATGGCAATGGCTTCTCCTGAAAAAGTGACCAAACACATCATGGAGTTTCTCGACACGGAAGGAGACGCTGGCGTGAAGCCGGAGACGGATGCAGTCTTTGATAGAGGCGAATTCCGGCGCGCACTCGGCTCGTTCCTGACCGGCGTCACCATCGTCACCACGATCAGCGCGGAAGGCGAACCGCGCGGCTTCACCGCCAACTCCTTCACCTCGGTCTCGCTCGAGCCGCCGCTGGTGCTTGTCTGCATCGCCAAGAGGGCGCTGGGGCACAGTGCTTTTTCGACGTCGAGAGGTTTCGCCATCAACATCCTGTCAGAGGACCAGAAGGCCCATTCCGGCATCTTCGCTTCCAAAGCAGCGGACAAGTTCGCGGCCGTGAGCTGGCAACCGGGCCGGACCGGCAATCCGCTGATCGACGGCTCCGTTGCGGTGTTCGATTGCGGCATGGAGCAGCTGGTCGATGCTGGCGATCACTCGATCCTCATCGGCCGCGTCCGCGACTTCAGCCACAACGGAGCCCAGCCCCTTGGTTATTGCAGAGGCACCTACGTCACGCCTGGCCTCAGCCAGGAGGCGCTGGCGGCGGCGCCCCCCGATACGGAGGTCGGCGCCATTCTCGAGAACGAGGGCCGTGTGCTGTTCGTCGCAACGGCCGACGGGATTTATGAATTGCCTGCGGGGCGCGGACTGGGCACGCCCAACGATGCGCGCAGCCTCAAGGGGCGCCTTGCCGCCAGGGCCATAGACGCCCAGCTCGGCTTCCTGTTCGCGGTGTGGGACGATGCCGCCGAACCCTGGCGCACGCATGTTTATTATCGCGGAACGGTCGAGGGATCCTATTCCGACGATCGCCAGATGCGGCTTGTCGACATCGAGAAGATCGCGGATCTGAAGATCGCCGATCCCGCAGTGCGTTCGATGCTTGCCCGCTATGCGCGCGAACGTACGGAAGATGCATTCGGCGTCTATGTCGGCAACGAGGTCGAAGGCGAAGTCCGGCCGCTCGCCAAGCCCTCGCCTTCTCAAATTCCTCTTTCCGGCCGCGGGTGAAACCGATGAAGTTTTCGCTTTTCGTGCACATGGAGCGATCGGATCTGGCAAAGCCGCATTCCGAGCTTGTCGGCGAGCTGGAGGAGCTGGTTCTGCAGGCGGAAGAGGCAGGATTCGAGACTGCCTGGATCGGCGAGCATCACGGGATGGAATTCACCATCTCGCCGAACCCATTCATCAACATCGCCTGGCTCGCCGCCAAAACCAGGCGCATCCGGCTCGGAACAGGAACCATCGTCGCGCCGTTCTGGCACCCGATCAAGCTTGCCGGCGAAGCAGCGATGGCCGACGTCGTCACCGGCGGCCGTCTCGACATCGGCATTGCGCGCGGCGCCTACGCTTACGAATACCAGCGACTTTTCCCAGGCCTCGAGGCCTGGGGTGCCGGCCAGCGTATGCGCGAGATGGTGCCGGCGATCCGGGGCCTTTGGGATGGTGATTTCGAACTCGCCGGCGAGTTCTGGTCGTTTCCTTCAACCACCTCGTCGCCCAAGCCGCTGCAAAAGCCTTATCCGCCGATCTGGGTGGCCGCACGCGATCCGAACTCGCACGACTTTGCGATTTCCAGCAAATGCAACGTCCAGGTTACGCCGCTCGCCTCGGGCGATGACGAAGTGGCCAGCCTGATGGAGCGTTTCAATGCGGCGTGTAATGCCCACCCCGACGTACCAAGGCCGGCGATCATGCTGCTGATGCATACTTTCGTCGCCGAGGATGCCGCGGAGGCTGACCGGCTCGCGCAGGATCTGTCGCAGTTCTACTGCCAGTTCGGCGCCTGGTTCCAGAATAAGAAGCCGGTGCACCAGGGCATAATGGAAGCGCTGACCGAAGACGAGATCGCGGCCATGCCGCAATATGCGCCTGACAAGATCAAGCAGAACCTGGTCATTGGCGAAGCCGACGAGGTGATCGCCAGGCTGAAGGCCTACGAAGCGCTCGGCTACGATCAGTATTCGATCTGGATCGACAGCGGCCTTTCCCATCGGCGCAAGAAGAAATCGCTGCAGCTCTTCATCGACAGGGTGATGCCGGCCTTTTCCGAGCCGAAAGCTGGATTGCGATGAGCACTACTCAATTCAGGAACTATATTGACGGCAGCTTCGTCGAAGTGGCGGCGACCTTCGACAGCATCGATCCCTCGACGGGCGCGCCATGGGCGAAGATGCCCGCTGCATCGTCTGATGACGTCGACCGCGCCGTCGAAGCTGCTCACCGGGCGCTTGGCTCCGGCACGTGGCCGGCAATGACGGCAACGGCACGCGGCAAGCTTCTGGTGCGGCTCGGCGATCTGGTGGTCGCCAATGCCGACCGGCTGGCGGAACTCGAGACGCGCGATACCGGCAAGATCATCCGCGAGACCCGCGCCCAGATCGCCTATGTCGGCGACTATTACCGCTATTATGGCGGGCTGGCCGACAAGCACGAGGGCTCGTTTGTCCCCATCGACAAGGCCGACATGGAAGTGACCATCCGGCCAGAGCCAATTGGCGTCGTCGCCGCCATTGTGCCGTGGAATTCGCAGCTCTTCCTGTCCGCCGTCAAGCTCGGGCCGGCGCTGGCGGCCGGCTGCACCATCGTTCTGAAAGCATCGGAAGACGGCCCTGCCCCGTTGCTGGCCTTCGCCGAACTCGTCCATGAGGCGGGATTTCCCGCCGGGACCGTCAACATCCTGACCGGCTTCGGCCACGATTGCGGTCACCGGCTGACTAGTCATCCACTCGTCGCCCGCGTCGCCTTCACCGGCGGTCCCTCGACCGCTCGGCAGATCGTCAGGAATACGGCGGAAAACCTTGCCTTCACGACGCTCGAGCTCGGCGGCAAAAGCCCGGTCGTGGTGTTTGCCGATGCCGATCTGGACAGCGCCGCCAACGCGGTCGTTGCCGGCATCTTCGCTGCCACCGGCCAGAGCTGCGTCGCCGGCTCGCGGCTGCTGGTCCAGCGCTCCGTGAAGGACGAATTCCTCGCCCGGCTCAAGCGCAAGGCCGAGGCGATCAGGATTGGCGATCCGCAGGATCCCGCGATCGAAATGGGGCCGCTCGCCACCTCGCGCCAGCGCGAATGGATAGAGAAGATCATTGCTGAAAGCCTGGCCGCGGGCGGGCAACTGGTCACCGGCGGCATCCGCCCCGCGGGCATGGCGGACGGCTTCTATTACGCGCCGACGATTATCGACGCGCCTGATCAGACCCTTGCCTGCGTGCGCGAAGAGCTCTTCGGCCCGGTGCTCTGTGTGCTAGCCTTCGACAGCGAAGCTGAAGCGCTTTCGCTCGCCAACGACACGAAGTTCGGCCTGGCGTCCGGCGTGTTCACCACCAATCTGGCAAAAGCCCACCGCATGGCGCGCGGCATCCATGCCGGCGTGGTCTGGATCAACACCTATCGGGCGGTCTCGCCGCTGGTTCCGTTTGGCGGCTACGGCCAATCCGGGCTCGGCCGCGAGGGCGGCCTCGATGCGATCCGCGACTACACGCGTTCGAAATCGGTGTGGATACGCACCTCCGACGACCCGATTCCCGATCCTTTTGTCATGCGGTAGCCGCCGCTGGCCGGAGATGCGCGATCAAGGCGAAAACGACCGATCGCGAACAGACAACAACGAAAACAACAGAGGAGAACGACATGAAACTGATCATCACCGGCTTCCTTGCCGGCTTTATTGCAACGACAGTTCTGGCAACGACGGCCGCAAAGGCCGAGGACATGGTGTTCACCAGCTGGGGCGGGACGACCCAGGAAGCGCAGACCAAATCCTGGGCCGAGCCGTTCACCGCTGCATCCGGCATCAAGGTCATGCAGGACGGCCCGACGGACTACGGCAAGCTGAAGGCGATGGTCGACAGCGGCAGTGTCAACTGGGACGTCGTCGACGTCGAGATGGATTTCGCCATCAAGGCGGCCAAGGACGGTCTGCTCGAGCCGATCGACTTCAAGACCGTGCCGAAGGCCGACCTCGATCCGCGCTTCACCACCGATCACGCCGTCGGCAGTTTCTACTATTCCTTCGTGCTCGCCTGGAACAAGGGCGCGATTTCGGGTGAACCGGCCGGCTGGGCCGACATGTTCGACCTGACGAAGTTCCCGGGCAAGCGGACCTTCTACAAATGGTCGGCGCCCGGTGTCATCGAGATCGCGCTGCTGGCCGATGGTGTTCCGGCGGACAAGCTCTATCCGCTGGATCTCGATCGCGCCTTCAAGAAACTCGATACCATCAAGTCGGACATCGTCTGGTGGGGCGGCGGGGCGGAGTCGCAGCAATTGATCGCATCCGGCGAAGCAACGTTCGGCCAGCTGTGGAACGGCCGCGTCTTCGCACTGGACAAGGATGGCGCCGATGTCGGCGTCTCCTGGAACCAGAACCTGACCGCAGCCGACGTTTTGGTGGTACCGAAGGGTGCCAAGAACAAGGATACGGCGATGAAATTCCTCGCCGCGGCGAGCAGCCCCGCCGGCCAGGCCAAATTTGCCGAAGCCAGCGGCTATGCGCCGATCAACACCAAGGCCAAGGCAGAGATGCCGGCCGATGCCGTGAAATCGCTGCCGGACGCTCATGTCGACGGACAGATCAATCTCGACATGAACTACTGGGCCGCCAATCGCGACACCATCGCCGCGCGTTGGTATGCCTGGCAGGCGAAATAAGCCCGCCCTTGAACCGCAATGGACGAGACGGTTCGCGCCGTCTCGTCCCGTAGCCGGGTCGCTGTCATGTCGGTCGAAACACGCCGGAACTTTGGAACGGTGCGGGTGCCGGCAGGTCTCAATGGCCTGCTGCCGGCCCTGATTCTGATTATGCTGTTCTTCGTCGTCCCCGTGCTGGCGCTGCTTTTGCGCAGTGTCACGGAGCCCGAGCCAGGCTTGCAGAACTATGCTGCCCTGCTTGGTGACGGCACCTATGCGCGGGTGTTCTTCAACACATTCCTGGTCGCGGCGTTGGTCACCATCGTCACGGTCCTTGTCGCCTTTCCGGTCGCCTGGATGCTGGCGATCATGCCTTCGGGACTGGCCTCGATCATCTTCGGCATCATCATTCTGTCGATGTGGACGAACCTGCTCACCCGCACCTATGCTTGGATGGTGCTCCTGCAGCGTACCGGCGTGATCAACCAGACGCTGATGACCATTGGCGTCATCGACCACCCGCTGCCGCTCATCAACAATCTCACCGGCGTCACTATCGGCATGGTCTATATCATGCTGCCCTTCATGATCCTGCCGCTGGTCGGCACGTTACGGGCGATCGATCCGATGACGCTGCGTGCGGCATCGCTGTGCGGCGCAAGCCCTTTCCAGGCGTTCCGCCGCATCCTCGTGCCGCTGTCGCTGCCCGGCGTCGCGGCCGGCGGCCTGATGGTCTTCGTCATGTCGCTCGGCTACTTCGTAACGCCGGCACTGCTCGGCGGCACGTCGAACATGATGCTTGCCGAAATGATCGCGCAGATGGTCCAGTCGCTGCTCAACTGGGGGCTCGGCAGCGCCGCTGCCTTCATCCTGCTTGTCGTCACCATGGTTCTCTACGCACTGCAGCTGCGCCTTGTCGGTGCCAGGCGCATGAGCGGAGGCATCTGAGATGCTGCTCGACTATGACCGCATGGGTGGACTGCGGGTTGCCCTGCTCGGCTTCACCGCGCTGGTCGCTGGCTTTCTTCTGTTGCCGGTGGTTTTCATCGTCCTGCTCTCCTTCGGCTCGTCGCGCTGGCTGGCTTTTCCGCCGCCCGGCTGGACGCTCAAATGGTACCAGGAGCTTTTTGCCGATCCGGCCTGGCTCAACGCGGCGCTGACCAGCGCCCGAATCGCCACCATGACGGCGATCCTGGCAGTAGCGATCGGCCTGCTCGCCTCCTTTGCCCTGGTTCGCGGAAGGTTTGCCGGACGTGAGATCCTGCGCGGCCTGCTGCTGACGCCGATGGTTCTGCCCGTCGTTGTCTTCGCCATCGCCATCTACGCCTTCTTCCTTCGCCTTGGCCTCGGCGGCACCACCATCGGCTTCGTCATCGCCCACACCGTGCTGGCGCTGCCCTTCGCCATCATTCCGATCGCCACCGCGCTCGAAGGGTTCGACAAGTCGATCGAGGACGCGGCAATCGTCTGCGGGGCAAGCCCGCTCGAGGCCAGGCTCAGGATCACCTTGCCGTCGATCCGGATCGGCATCTTCTCCGCCGCGATCTTTTCCTTCCTCGCCTCGTGGGACGAAGTCGTGGTGGCGATCTTCATGGCCAGCCCCAGCTTGCAAACCTTGCCCGTCAAGATCTGGGGCAGTCTGCGGTCGGACCTCAGTCCGGTGATCGCCGCTGCCTCCAGCCTGCTGGTCGGGCTGACGCTTGCCCTGATGGTGATGACGGCGCTGCTGCAGCGAAAGTTCCGGACATGACCCACCCTTTCCTCTCCATCCGCAATCTGCGCAAGGCGTTCGGGGCGATCGTCGCCGTGCACGACGTCACGCTGGACATTCCCAGGGGCGAGTTCCTGACCTTCCTCGGGCCCTCCGGTTCGGGAAAATCGACGACGCTCTACGCGATCGCCGGCTTTCAGGACCCGACTTCCGGCGATGTCTTGCTGGAAGGAAAGTCGCTGCTTGCAGTGCCTTCGCACAAGCGCAACATCGGCATGGTCTTCCAGCGCTATACGCTGTTTCCGCATCTGACGGTGGCCGAAAACGTCGCTTTTCCGCTGCGGGTTCGCCGCCGGCCGGACGCCGAGGTGAAGAAAAAGGTCGCCGACATGCTGGCCCTGGTGCGGCTCGAAAGCTTTGCCGGACGCTTACCCGGTGCGCTGTCGGGCGGCCAGCAGCAGCGCGTCGCGCTGGCCCGGGCGCTGGCGTACGATCCTCCGATCCTTTTGATGGACGAGCCATTGTCGGCGCTCGACAAGAAGCTGCGCGAGGAAATCCAGGGCGAAATCCGCCGCATCCATCGCCAGACCGGCGTCACCATTCTCTACGTCACCCACGATCAGGAAGAGGCGCTGCATCTGTCGGACCGCATCGCCCTGTTCAAGGATGGCCGCATCGAGCAGACCGGCACCGGCGAGGATCTCTATCTCAGGCCGGCGACCGATTTCGTCGCCGGCTTCATCGGCAATTCGAATTTCCTCGCCGCCGAACATCTCGGCACCACCAACGGCACGACAACGATCCGCATGACAGACGGTTCGGTCATATCCGGAGTCAGGGCCAACGGCACGTTCGGCAAAGGCCAGAAGACCAGGCTGATGATCCGGCCCGAAGCCTTTAGCATGGAGCGGAGCCCGGCGAGCGCGGAACTGAATGTCGAGATCGTCGACATCGCATTTTACGGCGAGCGCCGGCGGATCGTCGCGCGCATCGCCGCTGGACAGGAGGTTGACATCAGGCCGACCTCTGCCGCCATGCAATCGCAGGATGTGTGGCCCTGCAGCCGGCAGGTCTTTTTCGATCCCGCTGCTGCATTCCTATTTCCGGCCTGACTAAGCCGCGGTGGATCGCCGCCCTTCAACGCTTCGCAGCGATGGAAGCGTGCTTGGGAACAAGCTGTGGTTAGGTCCATCATCAGCTTCGGTCAGCAAGCGCGCAACGTGATCGACGCTGCAGTCGGCTGATTGGATGGCGGGCGCAACTCCCGTATCCATTGACAGTCGTCATGCTCGGTTGGAAGATGAAGAAGGTCAGCGGCGATAGCCATACGGGAAGGCAATGGTCCAACCGCCAGATACCGGACACCATCCTGGCAGCGTCGTCGCGGTCATCGTCATTTGTTTGATCATCGTTGCTTTGTTCTTCATAGGCTTCAGATACTCAAGGCCAGGCCAGGGTACCCTCGTTATTCCTGGCGGTACGCTGCAGCAACCGTGAATCCGACCCCTTGGCGCTGACGCGGAGCCGTTCTCAGGCTGCCAAAAGTGCCCCGGCGGGACTGGGCGACGCCGCAGAATGGGCCGGCGGTTCGCAGCCGGTCTTTTGCTTCCCGCCGCGGCATTCCTTTCCCACCTAAACAACCAAGCCTGACCGGTGTGAGGTCGACCATACTAGGAGACGACGAGCGCTCAGCCACTAGGCACTAGACAGCCCTGATCAGCCGGAGCAGAGAAAGCGCTTCGAAAAAGGTCCCCTTGCGAAAGGCAAGATAGGTCGGCTCTTCGACACCATGGAACCGGCGCTTGAAGGCCGCCTGCCCCTGCAGATTGAAGCGGGTGCGATTGACCCAGGGGGAGTCATAGGCACGCTGGAAGGCGTGCCGCCAGAAATCGCTTTCGGCAAACCCGCTAGGTCCGATTTCGACAAGCGGCGACAGGCCTAGGGTGACGACGGAAACACCTTCATCGCGAAAGCGGTCGACCGCGAATTTGGTCAGGCCGATCTCGGCATGCGCCGAGGCATCGATGTGCTTGCGCTTGAACGAGGTGGTGTAGCCGATGACCTTGCCGTCGCTGAACAGCGGATCGAAATCCAGCAGGGCCACGAGCTCTCCATCCGGACCGTGCAGGACGAAACGGCGCATATCGACGCCAAGGTGATCGGCAAAGGGCCTGTTGAGAAATTTCATCTCCCAGCGCTTGACGATGCGGTCGGCCCGCCAATTCTGGGAAAGTCTGGCAATCTCGTCGAGGAAGACAGTCCCGTTGTCCTCTGCGAAGGAAAAACCCTTCTTCAAGAGCCAGCGTTCGGAATAGCGCACTGTCTCATTGCGCTTTCCGGAAAAGTCGTGTCTGGGCAGGACAAGCCTGGTGTCGACGCCGAGGCGGTTGACCTGATAGCCAAACCCGGCAAGCACGCGCGCCGTCTGGTCGCCGATCTGCACGAACCACGGGCTGCCGGCAACCTCGATGAAACGTCTGATATAGTCGCGCCGATCGGCCGGGGCAGCCACTGGATCACCGAGCGCGAAATGATGTCGCGTTTTGCTGCCGTAAGCGATGTAGCCCTGGGCATCGCCGAAGTAGTGAAGCCCCTTCTGCACGGCGGTCGAATAGGCAAGGGAAAAATCACCATGGCGACGGACCAGCGCCAGGCGCTCGACATGGTTCAGCTGCAGCCGCGGTATTTTAGGCCCGCGGTTCTCCAGGAAACGATCGAGGCGTCTTCGCAGTGACGGCATGGTCGACTTTCGCGTGCCGGCTAAGCCGATGAAAGAGCTGACGGACCCCAAACCGATCATATTGCCGCGAGCTGATCCTTATCTCAGCGCGGCATGTTTACCCGGCCGGAGCCGCCAGATTCGTAGGCGCAATCTGCCCCGGTCCCGCCCCCAGACGGCAACACGCATTGTTATCGACGCCCAGCGCCTGACGGCTGGTTGCTGCGCCCTTGGCGACACGAAAATCAATGCCACTTTCGGAAGCACCCAGGTCACCTGCCAAACACGATGTTCTTATCGAACGGCGCTCTGAGAAGATTCCGCTTGATCGGAAGCCAGGAACTCGTCGCGTTCTGCTATCCACAAATCGGCGTAGTCGACATTCTGCCATTCGGCAAACCACGGGCCGCCGCTGGTATAGTGGACCGCCTTAGGTGTGCCGACCGCAGGCTTTTCATTCCAACCTTCGAGCCAATTCCACTCTACCGGCAATGAGCCCAAATCTTTGTCGGCAACCCACTGCATTCGGTGAAGATAGGCGCCACTTTCCTGATTCACGACCTCTGGCGTGAGCGATCTGACCGAAGGATGCGCGCAATTGAACAGCATCAGCGACGACCAGTTTTTCCGAGGATAGGACGTCTGGACCACACCATCCATCTTGGTTGTGGCCTTCGGCGTATAGTCATGCTGGACGCAATAGACCGCCTTGTCCGAGTCCGTATATTTCAGCAGGCCTGCGACGTCACCAAGCCACAGGAAATCACAATCGCAAAACAGGGCCCAACCCGTGTAGTCGGCGAGAAAGGGCGTGAGGAAGCGCGTGTAGGTGAACTCCGTTGAGGCGAGCGGATCTTTTTCCCGCCAATATAGCCCGCGGGCACGCATCTCGTCCTGTTTGATCGGAATGACGGAGACAGGCGCCGACGCATGTTTGAGCAGCGAGTGTCGCGCGACGTCGTACGCGATCGGCTCACGGCTGTCCCATCCGATAAATACCCTAAACGCATCAGTCATATTCACTACCCTGGCTTTCGATTTTTACGGTCGTACACTAACTAGTTGGCGATGGCTCGGCAACAATTGCGGTCAACCAAGCCGGTTTCTCACAGATTTGTCCTGGCCTCAGCGTTGCTTTTTTGGGTGGACCGGGCCTCGCATTCCCAATGCGACACGGGCCCATTTCTGATAGGTGTAGCTGGCCGAATACGCGGCCACCATCGCACCAATGGAACCGTCCAGAAATCCCAACCGGAAAATATAGCTGCGCACATAGGCCCAGACCGAGCGCAAAACCGCCTTGCCTATCGAGCTTTTTTTGCCCTCGGCAAGCAGTTGCGCGGCGGACGCTTCTGCGTACCGGCCGATCTTGTCGTGCGCATCTGCCAAGTCGGTAATGGAATCGTGCTCGATCGGCTGGGACAATCGGCTGACCTTCCCGTTCACCAATACCTTCTCGTGCACGGTGTCGTCGCTGAACCGCCCGGAGCGGCGACGGAAGAGCCTGAGCACCAGATCGGGCGACCAGCCGCTATGGCGGACAATGTGCCCGCAAAAGCGCGATCTTCTCGGTATTTCGAAGCCGTCATTGGCTTTTGGGTCGGCGATTGCGGCCCTTATTTCCGCGCCGAGCGGCGCCTCCACCCACTCATCGGCATCCAGCGAGAGGATCCAATCCCCCGTTGCCGCGGCCAGCGCACGGTTTTTTTGCGCGCCAAAACCGGGCCAATCGACGGTCATCAGAACCTTTGCCCCCAGAGCACCGGCAATCTCCCTGGTTCTGTCGCTGCTGTTGTTGTCGAGAACGACGATCTCATCGGCAAAATGGACCGACCGAAGGCATTGCGCGATGGATGCCTCCTCGTTGCGGGTGATGATAATGACCGAGAGCGCCGGCACGGTCAGAAGGTTCCGGCATCAAAGCTGCCACTGTCATTCGAATGCATCTGCAGCATCGGCTCCCGGCCCGTTAGCACACTGAGGGTACTAACCTAATTCAACAAAGTCGAAAATCATTTCAGATCAAGGCTTTCATACAGCGCCATCATTCGCTTGATCATGACATTGAAATCATAGTGTTCGGCCGCCGCTCTCACCCGGGCTGCGGTCTCAGGTCGTGACGACAACTGCAGCGCGTGCGCGAGCGCTGCAGCGAGGTCGCTTTCGCTGGCCGCATCGCAAACGAGCGTCGGCTCGAACCGCTCGACAAGCTCGCGCGCTCCACAGCCGGTGCTTACCACGGCGGGCAAGCCGCTGGCCATCGCTTCGATGACCACTGTGCCGAAAGGGTCATAGATGGAAGGCAGCACGGCAATATCGGCCGCGCCGTACCACGGCAGCATGTCTTTCTGCGGCCCCAGCATCCTGAGCCGTGCGCCGAGACCGAGCCTGTCACCGGCCTGCCTGAAGGCGTTGGCGCGCGAATCATGGCCGATGACCCACAATTCAGGCTCGCCATCGAGCCTGGCGACCGCCTTCATCAGTGCAAGAAGTCCTTTTCGCGCAAAGCCCGAGCCGACAAACAGGACGACCGGCCTGTTTTCGTCAACGTCGAGCCGCGCGCGGATTGTCGCCCGATGCTGCTGGCGCAGCTGCGGGTTGAAGCGGTCGAGATCCACCCCGTTGGGAATATGGTGCACATTTTCCGCCGGATAATCGTAGTGACGGACAATGTCCTCTGCCACCATCTTCGAAATGGCAATGACAGCTTTGAGCCTCGGGCTGGCGTAGGTTGCACGTTCAAGGCGCAGCGTCTGGCGGTGAAAGGGGCTCAGCGCCATTGCCGCCCTGCCAAGCCGCGTCTCGAAACGCCGCCGCTCGGCAAGATAGGCGGCATGAACGCCCTCCCCGGCCCGGAAAACATCGCAGCACGGGAGGCGATCGTTGCTCTGCACCAGCGCCGGTGGCATCTCGGCGATCTTGCGGCAGGCGGCTTGAGCAAAGGACGCCGCCCGCAGCGAACGCGGAAAGCGGCGGCCGGCACAATGGATGAATTCTATGCCTTCATAGCGCGGCCAGTCGCCGGAGAGCACGGCCACCGGCCGCTGACGCGCGGCGAATGCGGCCATGATGTTTTCCAGCATGATCTCGCCTCCGCCAAAAGGCGCATAACGCTGGCGCACGAACAGGATCGGCCTGTCGAATTGAATTTCGGTGCCACGAATGCCGGCGTACATGGGGTCTGGGCTCCGGCCTTGTTGCCATCTGACGATGTCTATAGAGGCCAGCTCGCATCGGCAACACTTGGAAAGCTCACCCGCCGGAACTCAGAACAGGCCTGTGTCCATTGTCCGCAACTGCTTGCGATTTGCCTAACGGTGCTGCATGTAGAAATTAACTGCAAACAGCGGATCAGCGCCAGCTCCAGCCGGGCGGTGACCGCCATGAGGGGAATCGATGGCTTGAGCAAAGCAACCTGGCCCGCCATTGTCCGCCGGACGATTACCGACACCGCCATATATCGGCTGAGACACACCTTCGGAAGACGGGCAGAAGTGTCATCGCTGCGGCCGATAACGCCCCTTAAAGCGAATGACCTGCCTTTGATCCTCGTCATCCGCAACGAGGCGGACAGGCTACGCCCGTTCCTGAAGCACTATCGCGAACTCGGCGTCACCAGATTCGCCGTCCTCGATGACCGCTCGACAGACGGAACAGCTGAGCTTCTGGCCGAGCAGCCAGATGTCGATCTATTCAGCTCGCCGATCACCTATTCGCAGTCGGACCTGGGAAACCTTTGGCGTCAGCGGATTGTGCAGATCTATGGTCAGCCTCGCTGGTATCTGACCGTGGATGCCGACGAATATCTTGTCTATGACGGTATGGATCAGCATCCGCTCGGTGCGATGGCCGACTGGCTCAAGCGGCGCGGAATGACACGCCTGCTGGCGCCGATGATCGACATGTATCCGAGCGGAAATATCTGGGACGTACCCTTCGATCCCATCGTGCCGCCATGGCAAGTTGCGGACCATTTCGACGGCAGCGGCTATGAGGTGACGAGGAGCCCCCGGCATCTCAAGATCACAGGCGGGCCGAGAACCCGGCTTTTCGCCAGGCAGCACAAGTTGACCAAGTTTCCTCTGATATATGTTGATCGCCAGACGATTTTTACGTCGATTCACTCACCGCTGCCCTACTGGCGAAACTATATAAAGGGATTGGCTGGCCTGCTTCATTTCAAGTTCTTCGCCGATTTCAACGACAAGGCGCAGGTCGCGGTGGCGGAAGGTCAGTATTGGAACGGCGCTTCCAAATATCGCCAGTATCATGAGGTATCGAGCGGTCAAGCCGCTCTCAGCGCGATGAGCGAACAGTCAATGCGGTACGAAGGCGCTCACAGCCTGTTCAAAACGGGTTTGATCGACAAAATTGATTGGTAGACGGCATTTCAAGCAGATGCCGAACCGACATCATGCATAACCGAATGCTTTCATAAGCTGGGCACCTCGTCCTTGTACCAGGTCCTGTAGCTCGGCGTTTCCAAGTTCGGAGCGCCATCTTCCGCTCCCGTCATAGATCGGCTGATTGACCTGTTGGTTCCGGAGCACCGCATGTGGCGTCTCGCCGCTGGCGTCGGTCGGCTTGAACCACTGCTGCGGGTTCTTGTGATAGTCGAGGAGATCCGGGCTGAAGGTTACGTCGAGAAAGCCGCATATCTGCTCGACGACTTTGGCCGGATTCTCGACCAGGTCCTCATAGCGATAGATCAGCACATCCGGCTTTCCCCGTTCCGCAAGAACCAGCGCGTTGTCGTTGATCCAGCGGTCGAGAGCCTCCGTTGGGTCGCCAAGTCGTTTGATCAGGGACGCTACGACGTCGCGCCCATCTCGCACCGGCATGACGAAACGCGCGCCGGGCACGAGCCGGCGAATGCGGGCGACACGGCGGATATGCCGCGGTGTCTTTTCAAGCAGCACGTTCTTTCCAGCATCGAGCGCCGCCCGCTTCAGTTTCCAGAAGCGGAACATCGCCAGTGGCGTCCACTTGAAGAAAATGTTGGTTTCCTGGAGCGGCAGGTAGACGTCGGGATGCGACGCAAGGATCGTCGCAATCAACGTCGTCCCGCTATGGCCGCAGCCGCAAATGAATCCGGTCCGCATCACCATGTCGGCAATGCTCCCTAACCCAAGGCGACCCGGGCGCGGTTATCGACGCGAGCGTAGCACAAGCCGTTCGTGCTAAAAACCTTGTCCAGCTTCTCCCAATATTCGAACTTAGCCAACTGCTCGCCACAATAGGCCACGTCGTCCTCGGAAAGATATTCGCCGTAACCGCCTATCTTGCCCTTGCGCACCTTGAAGCTTTCGGGATCATTCGCATCGCGCGGCTGTAATATCTTGCCGTATCGATCGGACAGATCACCGGTCGATTCACTCACTTTCATCTTGTCGAACGTTCGGTTGTTCGCCACCTCGACAAGCGTCCGATCGTCAGCCTGCTGGTTCAGGAATCCAAGGATCGCGCGAAGGACACCAGCCGTATCCCGATGCATATCTTCATATTGAAGATACCGGATTTCGCGCATCCGGGGCATGGCCGCGAACCAATGCAGATTAAATCTGATGATCTTTTCAATCCCATGATTGTCGCTTCTGATAAAATCGCTGAACGATCCCGCTGGAAGCATGTGGCGCTTCTGAACCTGAAAGTACCCTGAGACCACCGTATCTCTTGGATCGCGAACAAGCATTATTGTTCTTCTCTTCTTGTATCGAGATTTATTCTCCTTTAGGCCCGATATCGGTCGAAGTAACTTGTGGTCGGTTCCGTCGTGAATGTATTGAACTTCAACTCCGAGATCGTCCAGCATGACACGTAGCCACGTGCGCCCCGATTTTGGAAAGGATACGATAAGAGGAAGAGGCGGCGCTTTGGCCTGGAAAAATTTTAGAAAGGACATGTTTAGAAAGGACATGGAGAGACCTCCTTTAGATTATCAGAGCTGGCGCCCGAACCGCTGCCGGCCAGACCAACCCCATTACTGGGCGCCTAAGCCTACGGCTGATTCGAACACAAGGCAGAAATGCCGGCAAGAATTGCGATCCTCTGCGGGGCGAATTGGCCTTTACTATATCCCGGTTCGGAATGCCTTATGTTTTTTGGCCTGTTGCGACGACTGTTCGACGCGGGCGCTCCGTTCCGCGATCCGGCGGCCGAATCCTTAATGCGCATCGCGTCGAAGCGTATTCAGTGACGCGCTTTCGGACGACATGCATTAGCCACTTACTTTTGTGATCCATGGCGCCAGGATGGCCTCGGCCTCGCCCATCACCACGGACCAGGGGCGTTCCCGTTTCGAGACCAGCACGGCCGATGGATAGTAGGGCGTGCGGTCGCCCTCGACCGGCCAGGAGCGCTTGAAGCCGTCGCCCAGAATGAAAACCGAGGGGATGCCGAGCGCGCCGGCCAGATGCGCTCCGGTATTGCTGATGGTCACCACGGCGTCCATCGCGGCAACCTGCGCGGCGAAAAGATCCATGTCGACGAGCTGATCGACCGATCTGTCATGAAGAATGCGCTCCGGCTCACCGTCGGTCAGGATCTTCAGATCGGTCTCGATCTGGCCGTACTGCAGCGAGACGAACCGGAGGTCCGGTCGGCCGATCAGGTTTCGCCAGGCGGCAAGCGGCGGTAGGTCTTTGCCGGGATTGGAGCTGCCCCATGCGATACCGACCAACGGCCGTCCTTCCTTCCGGTAGCGGGCGCGAAGTTCAGCGACCCGGGCCGGATCCGGCTTAAGGGGCACGAAATGCTCGCGGATCGTCGCCTCGTCGGTTTCGAAAACGGCAGTCAGATGCTGGACGCCGGCGAAGGCCTGCGCCTCGGCATAGGCGGCCTTGCCGCCAGCGCCGACCGGCCGCACATCGGCGGTCGGAAAAGTGCGCTGAAAGAGCGGTACCAGGCGGCGCTCGACCAGCACGATCGAGCGGGCGGCGCGCGCCAGGGCACAGCCGACGGAACTCGCATGATGGATCGCGGTGGCCAGACCCTGCTTTTCGGTTTCCATCAGATCAATCAGCAGTGTCTGGCCAGAAATATCCTGGCCCAGCCACTCGCCATCGACGCGGCCGTTGACGATGTGGCGTCGGGCGATCCTGAGTTCGGCGGCTGCGCCATAAGCGCCCATCCGCATCAGCGCCTTGCTGAGCTCGTCGATCAGGTGGACCTCGCCCCTCGACTTCGCAATGGATCCAAGAGCCAGGGCTTTCGGCAGTGCCGCCGGCCAATCGCGGGACTCGACGCTTCGCCGATAATCCGCCATCTGATCGGCAATGTCGCCGTCGCGCCAGCGAAGGAAGAGCTGCCGGCGGTGACGTCGGAACCAGACCTTGTATTTGTAGCCTGCAAGCGCGACAGCGCGGCGCAACCGGCCGAGAAGTAGGCTACCTTCCATCGCCAGCTCCGCTGATGATTTGCATGACCCGTCCGCCTGCTTCCTGCACTGCCGACGCCCAGGCTCGGCCGCCTTTTCGGGCCAGTCGAACGCTCGGATATGCGGCGACGGTCTCGCCGAAGGCAGGCCAGGACAGTCGAAACCCGTCGTCGAGCATGACAATCGTCGGCACGCCGAGCGCTCCGGCCAGGTTGGCGCCGGTATTGCTGATCGTCACCACCGCGTCGAGCGCCGCAATTTGGGCGGCAAAGCGGTCCATGTCCGTCAACTGATCGACGGAAGCGTCATGGATGATGCGCCCCGGCGCGTGGCGCTCGAACTCGGAGAGGGCCGGCCCGACATCGCCATATTGCAAGCTGACGAGGCGCCCCGGCAGACTGCTGAACAGCGTCCGCCAATCGTCCAGGGCCGGCAGATCCTTGCTCTTGTTGAGGCTTCCCCAAGCAAATCCGATCAGGGGACCTGGGTCGCCATCGAGATAGGTGCCGCGCAGCTCGGCAACCAGTCGGCGGTCCGGCTCCAGCGGAACGAAGGGCGCGCGTGCCGCCGGGTCGTCCGGCCAGAAATGCTTTGCGAGCGTCTCGAAACCGGCAACGACATCGGCGTCCACCGCCGCCATGTCCTCTTCCCCTTCAATCCTGACATCGAGCGCAGGATATGTTCTGCGATAAAGCGGTGCCAGTCGCGGCTCGACGAAGACGATGCATCGACCGGCAGCCGCAGCTGCTGGACCAAGCAAAGACGCGAACTGGAAAAAGATCGCCAGGTCGCCTTCGCGACGATCGACGAGAAGCGTGCGACCCGCAAGATCACTGCCATCCCAATCGGGCCTGCCGCGCAGCTGCTTGCTCGCCGCCATCAACTGCCAGATGCGATTTCCTCCGTCGAGACGCCTCAGTCCACGCCCCGCTTTCTTGATCAGGCCGAGATCGCCAAGCTGCTCACCAAGCACGCCAAGCGCCAGTGCATGGTCGCGAGCAGTTTGCCAATCGCCACGCTGCACGCTTTCCTCCATCAGCCTCATATGCCGTTCGGCGCTTTCGTCGGCGTGGCGCGAAGGACGTCTAAGGAGTTCCTTTGCCCGCTCGAGAACCTTCTGCAGCCGCTTGCCGACGGCGCCCTGCGGGCGCAGATCGGCGGTTTTTGCCTTCTGAAGGATGGTTCGTCTGTTCTGCACGGCGATGTTCTATCGTCCCCGGGGAGCGTCGGAAAGCGTCGTCAGGATCGACGAGAGCCGCCGGCCGGCCTCGTCGAGCACCAGCGACCAAGGGCGCCCCTCCTTGCGAATGACAATGCCCTTCGGATACCAGGGTGTCCGGTCGCCGGTCACTGGCCATGCCGTCTGAAAATTATCGTCGATGAGGAAAACAGTCGGCACGCCAAGGGCTCCGGCAAGATGGGCCGCCGTATTGCTGATCGTCACGACAGCATCGAGTGCAGCGAGCTGTGCGGCGAAACGGTCCATGTCGACCATCTGGTCGACGCTGTCGTCAAAGATCAGACGCGCGTCGTTGCCGTTGCGAAGGCGCCGCAACGCCGGCTTGATCTGTCCGTACTGGAGCGAAACGAATGTCGCTTGTGTCTGGGCGATGAACCGTGCCCATTCAGAAAAATCAGGCACGTCCTTGGTGTGGGATTTGCTGCCCCAGGAGAGACCTGCCAGCGGCAGATACGTCATCGAGCGATAGCGCTTGCGGAATGTCTCGACGAGTTCAGGATCTGCCCGCAGCGGCACGAAGTCGGCAGCAAGTTTTTCGGCATCGCGTCCGAACACCCAGGCGAGATCTTCGAAAGTCGCACGTTTGTTGCCGACCACATCCTGCTGCGCCGGGACCACGGTCGCCTTCGGGAACGTTCGCTGCAGAATTGATACCAGGCGCGGCTCGACCCGAATTGTTGCACTTTGGGCATAGGCAGCGGCAGCGCCGGCCAGTCGCGCGTGGCGGATAACCCGGCCAAGGCTGCGCGGGTCATCCTCCACAAGATCGATCAGCAGTGTATCCGATCCGAGATTCTCGCCGGTCCACTCGTTGGCGCTTTTCCGTTTCCGCAGCCGGCGAGCGGAAAGCCGAAGCTCAGCTGCCCGCGCAAAGTTGCCAAGGCGTTCGAACGCCTGGCCCGCCTTCTGCATCAGCTCCGGGTCGCGATTATGATCGGCCGTGACAGCCATCTCATTGGTACCGGCTTCAAGGCCTTTCCAGTCCCTGCGCACGATCAGGGCCTCAACCTTGGCCTGCAGCTCAAGAATGGAACGAGGCTGCTTGGGACTGAAAAACAACCTGCGCACCGCCTTTTTGTACCGGCGCACCTGAAGGCCCAGTCCACCAATCACATACCGGACATAGGAACCGTGATAAAAGCTGGTCATCGGCCTTCAGCGCAATACGCTCTGCCGCAGCTTTTTGCCGCTTTCGACCATCGGATCGGGCGTCTCCAGGTGGAATATCGAACGATATATCTCGCTGTGCTTGGCAAGCTGGTCATGCGTTCCAGCATCGACAAGCTGTCCGGCGTCAAACACGAGAATACGATCGGCCGCCTTGATTGTAGACAGCCTGTGCGCAATGCAGATCACCGTGCGCTGAAATGTGTTGTCGAAGGCTGCCTCCATAACCGCCCGTTCGTTTTCACCGTCAAGCGCGGATGTCGCTTCGTCATAGACGATTACCGCAGCATTCTTGAGCAGGGCGCGCGCGATGGCAACGCGTTGTTTCTGGCCGCCGGACAGGTTGGTGCCGCTTGGCCCGACAAGCGTGTCGAGCCCGTTTTCGAGCGCCGAAGCAAAGCTGGTGACCCGGGCGAGGTTCGCAGCGGACTCGATTTCCTGATCCGTGGCATTCGGGCGGCCGTCGCGAATGTTGTCGCGGATCGAGCCTTCGAACAGGAAGACGTCCTGGGATACCAGTGCGATGTTATCGCGAACGTCGGCCAGGCTGATCTTCGAAATGTCCTTTCCGTCGATCAGGATCCTGCCCTTGTCCGGCTCCATCAGGCGCAGGATCAGATTGACGATGGTGGTCTTGCCGGCGCCGGAGCGGCCGACGATCGCCAGCTTCTCACGAGGTCGCACGTCGAAGGAAACACCCTCGAGCGCGGGGCTGTTGCCGTCATAGGAAAAGGCCACATCTTCAAAGCGGATACCACCATCGACGTCGGTCAGACGCTCGCCCGCGATCGCGAGTCGCCGCTGCTCGGGCGTGTCGATCAAATCATACATCTGCTCGACGGCGACCATTTGCTTCTGGATGTCGACATTGACCCGGGCCAACCGCTTGGCAGGCTCATAGGCAAGCAGGAACGCGGTAATGAAGGCCATGAATTCGCCGGGCGTCTTGCCGTTGCCGAGGGTCTGCCAGCTGGCGTACATAACGAAAAGCCCGATGATCACGCCGCCGCCGGTCTCCATCAATGGGCTCATCAATGCTGACGTCCGGTTGATCTGGATGCCACGTCTTTCCATCTTGCGGACGGCCTTTGCAAAGCTGGCGACGGCCTTGTCCTCGAGCTGGAAGGACTTGATGGTGCGGATGCCTTCGACGGCTTCCGTGCCGATCGACTGGACTTGTGCGGCCAATTCCGTCTCGCCCCTCGCCAGCGCCTTGAGCTTCCTGGTTATCGCGCCGACTGACAGGAACAGCATCGGCAGAACCGCCACGGATATCAGCGACATCACCGGGTCCTGCTTGACCATGACGCTGGCCAAGGCAATCAGGGTCAGCAGATCAGAGACGGCGCTGCTCGTGAGGGTGAGAATAACGGTCGCCCCGGCGCGCGCGTTGAACATGATTTTGGAGATGAATTTTGCTGGATGCTGGTTCGCGAAACGGCTGATGTCGAAATACACCATTCGGGAAAATTGCCGGTTTTGCAGGTCCGAAACGATAGCCCGGCGAATCTTTCCCGTCGTGATGGTCTGGCAGTAGGCAGCTATGCCCTTGACCAGGAAAATGCCGATGATGACGGCGCTGATACCCGATACAGCGGCAGCGTCTCGCTCGACATAGATGGTGTTGATCATGACTTTCATGATCCAGGCCGCCGCGCCGGTCGCCGCAGCAGCGGCGATCGAGCACAGCAAACCTGTCACATACAGCATCTTGTGCGGCGGCAGATTTTCGCCAATCAGACGCTTGATCAGCGGATATGCCGGGGCCGTTGACACTCGTTTCTTTGTAATCATCTCGTCGCCGCCCGTTGCGATCCCGTCCGGTCTTCGCGTTATCTTGAAGCGCGAGACGGTTTCGATCCCCTGTCTGTGGCTTCGTTCCCGACCGCAGTCAATGCCGAACCGGATCCTTGCATGTCATCGGCTTATGACCGTCGGTTCCTCGCATGCGAGCATAGCGGACCCCAGCCACGCGGCTCTTGCGCCATTCGTCGTCGGCCGCGCTATGCCTGGTCAGTGTTTCGCGAGGACCATGAGATGGCTTCCAAGAGGCGATGTGTGATTGCTTTTGATTGAAAAGCCCACATCCGAAAGCACCGCGATCATCTCCTTATCCTTGCCAGGAGGGACGCGGGCAACGATCGTTTGAGCACGCCCGGCGATTTCGCACAGCACGCGTCGCGCCTTGTCCGCGCCGAGGCTCCACTGCATGTGATGGTAGACCGCCAGCAGCATGACGATGTCGTACTGCGGTTGGAGAACATTTTGCAGCTTCCGGCTGCCAAGATCGAGACAATCGAACCGGCTTTGGACCGGACAACCCAGAAAGATCATCCTGGCCGTCTCGATATGCGGCTTGAGAATGTCGATCCCATGGATCGAACTCGGTCCTAGCTTGGATATCTCATAGGCGACAACACCCATGTTGCAGCCAACATCGAGAATGGATTTCCCGGCGTAGTCGACCTCTGCTGAGAATAGGCCGTCCAGTCGGTCGTCCCACGTTCCCTTGAATCTCTTTTGCTTATTTGACCACCACAAATCATTGTTCTCCAAAAACGGCGCCGGACTGGTTTCCTTGACGGAGGGGACTGTGCGCCCGGCCCAACTCGGTCCAGTTGCTGGCGCGCAAACGACACCGTCCTGAGCGTCCTGTAAACGCAACCGCGGGAGAAAGGAACTCCTGATCACAGCATCCTGCGAAGACGTTTCGGTAAGTTGACGAACACCCGGCCCGACAAATCGACATATTGGTTGGAAATGGCGACGTCGCTTGGCGCCCCTACCCGGGCCTGCCCTCGAGTTCCTGAAACGCGCGGGAGAGCGGGCCGGCACACGCAGGGACATAAGTAATGCCCCGTCGGCAAGGCAAGCCATATTTGTTCTTGCTTTGTGCCGGCAGCTATGCTACTAATTTGGCTATGGTGCTGATTTGCACCAACGACCGTCTTGCCGCGACATGCGGTTTTTCAGCCAGGCTCGATCAAAGCTCGCCCGCATCGCGGGGCTTTTGGCCAATCACGGTCGAGCGCCGGCCTTTTCGGCAGCTTCCGAGAATGGAAATCGGAAAAGCAGCTTCCGGTTCTCGTCGCAGACTTCGAAGGAAAGACCTGTCAGGACCGGGCTGCCGCTGAGCAGGCCCTCGGCCAGGATTTCCTTGGCCGAAGCCATTGCGTTATCCTGAGCCGCGGACAAACCGTCCAACTCCTGACCCTCGAAATCTTCCGTCAAGCGGCCCTCATTGTTTCGGAAATGGAAAAAATATCTCGGCATGGCTGCTCCGGTCGGTCGGTTTCTCTAATGCATTTCGCGCAAAAGTGTGCAGCGGTTTTGCGACAACGACATGCACAAAAACAAGCACTTAAAGCGCGTCGCATGAGGCCGATCGACGCGATGCGCTTTAGTCGCGAGCGCCTCAGGAACAGCGTCGGATTTGTGCACGACAGCACCGTGCGATTTTGGCGTTGGGATTCATGGCGTTTAGGCCTTCATGCGTCAGGTCGATCGAACAGCACCCCCAGCCCGTGTTCGAACGCACATGCCGCAATCATGTCGTCCAGGGCTTTTCCGGAGACCGGGCAATTCGGCATGACAGCCCTGATCGCGACCTCAGCCGCTGCGGTGGAAACCGCATCGTGGCGCCTCTTCCTGGTCTCCATGTATTGCTCGAGCAGAATTTTCAGGCGCCGCGCGGCAATCTCGTCAACGACCATCGTTCTCCCTCGATTCGGCACAATGGCGGTCTTCCGGGTCTGTCCTCCGGATGAAGGTCCGCTGCCATCGGGTAGCAGCGGACCACTCGGCTGGGTGAGCCAATGACCCGAGGCGGGGGTGTCTCGGACCGCCACCACAATAGCTTCGGGAGGCCACTCGTTCCACAGAACGCTGTCGTTGGTAATTTTCGTACACTGAGCATTGCCGCAGACAGTCTGCGACCGTGGGATTTTTGCGCTATGCCCGTAGCCTGATAACCGGATCAGCTTCGGCTTCGATCGACATAGCTGTAGATGCCCGCGCCGATCGCGACCGCTCCTACAGTGATCAGAATCGATGGCACACCCATCGACGTGGCGACGATCCCCCAGACAATGGCGACGGCAATTGCGCCGACCGTTCCCAGCACCAGTCTAAGCCGTTTCGACATTATCCATTCCCCCAAAAGTGCATCTTTGGCCTTTTCCGGTCGAAATACCGCAACGCGGCACCATTGTCTGCGCTTCGTCCAACTTTTTATGCCGCCCCTGAGCCCCGATCGCTGAGGCGTAAGCGATCCGTGTGCGGCCTTGTTGCAAACACCCACTCGACAATCAGGAAGCTTGGGCGCGGGCCCGAGAAGCGAGGCGTCAGAAAGCGAGGTATCTATGCAAAATTTTCGGAATTTACTCCGGTTCTCGATCATGGCCATGGCGGCCACGACAACCGCAATAGTCATCACCGGGCTTACCCCCGAGACAACCGAAGCGACTTTGATTTGCCATAGGTTGGTCTGCCAGAAGGCGAGCAATGAAGGCAGTGCCTTCGGCGCCAAATATCAGCGCAAATGCACATGCGAAAATGTAAGCGAGGGCGCTAACAACCATCCCTCCCCGCACAATGTCAACAAGGGGCCCATCGGCGGCTCAAGCAGCAGCAGCGGATCGAGCGGCGCCAGCAGCTCAAGCGGCACCACCAGTTCGAGCGGCAGCAGCGGTTCGAGCGGCAGCAGCGGATCCAGTGGCGGCAACGACGGAACAAGCAGCGGCGGGTCTAACGGCAGCGGCGGAGTGTAGCGGCTGCTCAAGCGGCTCCGGTGGCGGCGCCACTCGAGTTGAACCGTGGCGGCGACCACGCGGCCGGCAACGACGATCGATCCTCACGACAACGGGAGTAGTAGTATGACGCTCCGACCGAAATCGGCGACCGCGCCCCTCACCGACCTTGCAGGATTGCTTGGTCTTGCGCTCACCGTCGCGATGCTCGCCGACAGAAGCTGGCCTGTGCATTTGCAGGCCATGACTGTCATTGCAGCTACTACTGCAGCAATGATCGCGGTCGACACGGCCTATTTCCAGACGTTTCGAAGGCGTTCAACGGGATTGCAGGCGAAGCCGATGCGAGCGCTTGAAGTCGAGCGTGTCGTGCGCAAGCTCATCGGCTTCATCGTTACGCTCACGACCATTGCCGCAGTCTACTGGATAGTGCCGGAATACCGGCGTGAGTTTTACGCCCCCTACTGGGCAGCGCTCTACGACACCTTGCCGGCGCTGCTCGTCGGTCGCCGATCGGGCGCTCCGGCTGAATGCCACCCTTGCTCGGACCATCTGCGGCAGTCGGCGCTATCGCCTCAAGGCGTGATCGCGATGCCGATCCTCGCCGCTCATCGGCAACGGCCGATCGCCCTCGAGCAGGCGGGTGATCCGGGCGAAGCCGGCAAAAGCCTTTCTCGCTTCCTCGGCCGACATCCGGCCGGCCATGGCCGCAGCGCAGCAATTCACGGCGCACTGGTAAACCGGCCCGCGCCGCCCCGCCGGCCATTTTCGCAAGAATGCCATTGCTTCGGCAACGCTGTCGATCTCCTCCACGGGCTGTCCCTGTCCGCGCAAAACCCGCACGGGCGAAAAGAATTGCAAGCGGTCCATCATTTCCTCCCCGTCGACCGGATGCGTGCGATCGAACCCCACTAAACTCGCGAACCCGACTTTGGTTCCCGGCAAAAGAGGGCTTGGCCTGAAAAATGTTGGCTGCACGAGACGAGCAGCGGTGGACGCGCCCGGCAGCTCCAATTGGGTGACATCTTGCCCCAATTGGGTGACATCTTGCCATTGTGCGGGAACGTTAGCGCGGCTGATGCATTTCGATGCCACGAGCAGTCTTTTTGAGGGAAATGCCAAAACATGAGAATAGCCCATGTGGCGCCGCTCCATGAATCCGTGCCACCCCGGTTCTATGGAGGGACGGAGCGCATCGTCTCCTATCTGACCGAAGGATTGGTCGAGCTTGGCCATGACGTGACCCTGTTCGCCAGCGGCGATACCAAGACGTCGGCGAAATTGGTGGCGTGTCGCGAGCGTGCGCTCCGTCTCGATCCGCGCCCGCACAAATCCGAAACCGCGGCGCATCTCTCGATGCTCGCCGAGGTGAGGAGCCGTGCGCAACAGTTCGACATCATCCATTTCCATCTCAGCCACTTCCTGCATTTTCCTTTCTTCGAACACATGCCCGACCGGACGGTGACGACACCGCATGGCAGGCTCGACTATGTCGACCTGGCCCCGGCCTACGAACATTTTCCGCGCTTTCCGATGATCTCGATTTCGCGCAGCCAGAGAACCGGGCTACCCAGGGCCAATTGGCTGGCGACCATCCATCACGGGCTACCGATCAACATGTACAAGCCGACTTTCGAGACGGAGGTGGACGAGCCGTATCTGGCCTTTCTCGGCCGGCTGTCGCGCGACAAGCGCCCGGAGCGTGCCATTGAGATCGCCTTGCGCTCCGGGCTGAAACTGAAGCTTGCAGCAAAGATCGGCGACGACGACCGCCCTTTTTTCCACGACACGGTCGAGCCGCTGATCGACGGCGACCGTGTCGACTATATCGGCGAGATCGAAGAGGACAGAAAAGCGGAATTCCTCGGCAAGGCGGCCGGCCTGCTGTTTCCGATCGATTGGCCGGAGCCGTTCGGTCTTGCCGCGATAGAGGCTATGGCCTGTGGCACGCCGGTAATCGCCTGGAAATGCGGTGCCCTGCCGGAGATCATCGACCACGGCGTGACCGGTTTCCTTGTCGATACGGTCGATGCCGCAGTCACCTCGATACCGGAATTGCTGCGCCTCGACAGGCGACAGGTGAGAGCCGTGTTCGAAAACCGTTTTTCTGCCACGAGAATGGCCCACGACTATGTGGCTGCGTATACGCGCGTGATCGACGCTCCCGGTGAAGCGAGAGCGTCCTGATCGGCGTCATTGTGGACGTTGGAACGAAACGACAGAGCTTGTGACGTATGAATCAACTCGACGAGCGTAAGCTTGATCCCGCCGTAGCCCTTGCCTCCCTCGACGAGGTTGCGCCCCGGGAGCCGCACCGGCTGTTCGCCCTCAAGCAAGCCGACTGCTTCGCGGTGGCCGACGCCTATGGCGACATCCGCGGCGCCGGCGATGGCTTTTTCCGAGACGACACGCGTGTGCTTTCGGAATTCCGGCTGACGGTCGGTGGCCGGCAAATGTCGTTGCTCGGCGCCTCGCTCAGCCAGGACAATGTGCTTTTCACCTCGAACCTGACCAATCTGCCGATCCAGAGTGTCGGTGGTCGCGACATTCCGCAGGGCGCGATCCACATAGAACGCGTCAGGCTGCTTTGGCAGGACCGGCTGTTCGAGCGCATCACCCTTTCCAACTACAGCCAGGAATCGTCGGCCATTCGGGTTTCCTTGCATTTCGCAGCAGATTTCCGCGACATGTTCGAGGTGCGCGGTTCGACCCGGCTCAAGCGCGGAATAGCCCACGCCGCCGAGACCAGTCCGACATCCGTGGTGCTTCGATATGACGGGCTGGACCAGCTCGTGCGCCTGTCGGCGATCTCGTTCTCGCAGGCGCCGGACAATTTGACCGCCAGCCGCGCGGATTTCCTGGTTGCGGTGACGAAGCGCAGCAGCGAGGTCCTCTATATCGAGGTCGGCCCGGAAGTGGCGGAGACACCCGACCGCGACCGTTTTCGGGCTGCTGCCGCCCGCGCTCGCTTCGGCATGCGCGCCAAACGCCGCCACGGCGCGACGGTGCACAGCTCCGGCCGCGTCTTCAACGACTGGATCGAACGCGCGCGCGCGGACGTGGCGTTGCTGACCACCGAGCTTTCAACCGGACCTTACCCCTATGCCGGCATACCCTGGTTCTCGACGGCATTTGGCCGTGACGGGGTGATTTCCGCACTGCAGATGCTGTGGTTGAATCCTGGGCTGGCGCGCGGCGTACTCGCCTTTCTCGCCCAGCATCAGGCGACCGAAACGTCGCCGTTCAGCGATTCGCAGCCGGGCAAGATCATGCACGAGACCCGCAAGGGCGAGATGGCGGCACTGCGGGAGCTCCCGTTCGGCCGCTATTACGGCGGCGTCGATACCACGCCGCTCTACATTCATCTCGCTTGCGCCTATGCGGATCGTACCGGCGACATGGCGTTCGTCGACAGCCTGTGGCCATCGCTCTGTGCAGCGGCCGAATGGACGGAGGAGACAAGCCGCGCGACCGGCTTCGTTACCTACCAGCGCGGCGCCGAGACCGGCCTTGCCAACCAGGGCTGGAAGGACAGTTTCGATTCCGTCTTCCATGCCGATGGCCGCATGCCCAAGGGGCCGATCGCCCTGGTCGAGGTGCAAGGCTACGTCTTTGCCGCGTTCCGTGGGCTGGCGGCGCTCGCCCGCCGCCGCGGCGAGGACGACAAGGCCGATCATTGGGAGGAACGCGCCGAAACCATGCGCGCCGCGGTGGAACGCCATTTCTGGATGGACGATCTCAATTTCTATGCACTGGCGATCGATGGTGCAGGCGAGCTCTGCAAGGTACGGACGTCGAATGCCGGCCATCTTCTCTTTGTCGGGCTGCCCGAGCCGGAACGGGCGCAGATGGTCGCCGATCAGCTGCTCTCTGCGTCGTTCCACTCTGGTTGGGGAGTGAGGACGCTGGCCGACGATGCGATATTCTTCAATCCGATGTCCTACCACAATGGTTCGATCTGGCCGCACGACACCGCCATGTGCGGTGCCGGCCTGGCACGTTATGGAGTGCGCGAGAGCGTAGTCAGGCTGATGAGCGGCACGTTCGAATCGGCTGTCCATTTCAACATGCGGCTGCCGGAACTGTTCTGCGGCTTTACCCGGTCGCCGGGCGAAGCGCCCATCGCCTATCCCGTCGCGTGCCTGCCGCAGGCCTGGTCGGCGGGATCGGCCTTCATGCTGATGCAGGCCTGCCTTGGGCTCGAAATCGACGGCTGGAACAGCGAAATCCGGGTCACCCGCCCAAGGCTGCCGATCGGCATCGACACGCTGACATTGCGGCATCTAGGTGTCGGCTCGACAGTGGTCGACCTCACATTCCAGCGTGTCGGCGACCGGGTCGTCGCCTTTCTCGCTGATCGGTATGAGGGGATGGTGCCGCTCATCGTACGCACTTGATGCCGCCGCGATGCGGCGCATCGAAAATGACGCGCGGCATTGCAATCGTCCGGAACCGATAGCCTCTTTGTGCGTTGCAAAAATAGGCGGGGCGGGGACGTTGTCGTTGTCATACGGCGGCGAACCAGAAAACAAATAAAAAAACGGCTATCGACCGGCCGGAGGCGAGATCACATTCCATGTCAGATTATACTGTAAACCTGCTCTGGGTTTTGCTGATTGCAAGTTTTGGCTTTTCCGCTTTTGCCATTCTCCTGTCGATATCCCGCCAGCGTCGCGGCCGCGCAACGGCGGCCGCATACACGCCGAGCGAGGATGTCGCGTCGGAAGCGGCACGCAAGGTGCTGCGCGAGTTCGAAAAGAACGGCCAGTCGGCCGATGCGGCACTGGTCACATGGTCGCCCGACACTTTGCGCAAGATCCTGGCCGACGACCTGCCGGACGCACAGGTCATCGTGGTGTCCAACCGCGAACCCTACATCCACAACATCAAGGATGACGGGGTCCAACTTTTGGTGCCGGCCAGCGGGCTGGTTTCGGCACTCGAGCCCATCACCCGCGCCTGTGCCGGCACCTGGATCGCCTATGGCGGCGGCACGGCAGACCGCCTCACCGTCGACAAGGACGACCGGGTGCAGGTGCCGCCAGGCAATCCGTCCTACACGCTGCGCAGGGTCTGGCTGACGGAGGAGGAATATCAGGGCTATTATCTGGGCTTCGCTAATGAGGGCCTATGGCCGCTTTGCCATATCGCCTTCACCCGCCCCGTGTTTCGCGCCTCGGACTGGGACGCCTACGAGGCCGTCAACCGCAAATTCGCCGATACGGTGGTTGCCGAAGCCCGCAACGAACGGCCGATCGTGCTGGTGCAGGACTACCATTTTGCGCTGCTGCCACGCATGATTCGCCAGCGCCTGCCGGACGCGATAGTCATCACCTTCTGGCACATCCCTTGGCCCAATTCGGAAGTGTTCAGCATCTGTCCGTGGCGTGAGCGGATCCTGGAAGGACTGCTCGGCAGTTCGATCATCGGCTTTCATACCCAATTCCATGCCAACAACTTCACCGAAAGTGTCGACCGCTTTCTGGAGAGCCGGATCGAACGGGCAGACGCGGCAATCTCCTATGGTGGGCAGACCACATTGGTCCACGCCTATCCCATTTCCATAGAATGGCCGGCCCAATTGCTGGCAAAACTGCCGTCTGTGGAGGAGTGCCGCGCCAGCGTGCGCGACAGATTCGGCCTGTCTGCGGATACCAAACTATGCGTTGGCGTCGAGCGCCTCGACTACACGAAAGGCATTCTCGATCGCTTCCATGCCTTGGACGAATTGTTCACGAGATATCCCGAATGGATAGGCAAGGTGGTTTTCCTGCAGATCGCCGCGCCGAGCCGGGGGACATTGCCCGCCTACCAGCAACTCCACGACGAATGCCGCCGCTGTGCCGAGGAGCTCAACCGGCGCTATGGCAGCGAGACATACAGCCCTATCCTGATGGTCGCCGAACATCATCGGCAGGAGCAGGTCTACGAGGTCTATCGCGCCGCCGACATCTGTATGGTCACCAGTCTGCATGACGGCATGAACCTTGTCGCCAAGGAATTCGTCGCAGCGCGCGACGACGAACAGGGCGTGCTTTTGCTCAGCACCTTCGCCGGTGCCTCGCGCGAACTGCTGGAAGCGCTGATCGTCAACCCCTACGATGCGGCCATGATGAGCGAGGCGCTGTTGCAGGCGCTGACGATGACGCCGGAAGAGCAGCGCGAACGTTTGCGGCCGATGCGCGAGATGGTCCGCGACAACAATGTCTACCGCTGGGCCGGCAGTATGCTGCTGGACGCCGCGCGCCTGCGCAAACGCGGCGATCTCGACAGGGTGACCGGAACCGGCGAGCGCCCGCCATCGAACACCAACAACGTCATCTCGATGTTCGAGCGGGCTCGGAAGGCAGCGTCGTGAAAAGGTTTGAACAACCGCCGGCGTTGAACCTGTCGGAAGGGCAATGGGCGCTCTTCCTCGACATCGACGGAACCCTGCTGGAACACGCTGCCCATCCCGACGCGGTGTTCGTCGGCGAGGAATTGCGCAATCTGCTCGAACGCATCGAGCGGCGGCTGGATGGTGCGGTCGCCTTCATCACCGGCCGATCGATTCCCGCCGTGGACAAGCTGTTCCATCCGCTGAAGCTGCGGATCGCCGGACTGTATGGGCTGGAGCACCGGCTGACGCCGAGCGGTCCGATCGATGCCGCCGACGCGCCGGCCGACATCGCCGCCCTTGCGGACGAGATCGAGGCCGAACTGGGCAGCGGCAAGGTCTATGTCGAGCGCAAGGGGCCGGTCCTTGCCGTTCATACAAGAGCAGCACCGCAACTGCTTGCACCCGCAATCCAGCTCGTCGAACAGGCATTGGCCCGGCTTCCGAAGGGTTATCGGGTGCTTCCGGGAAACGCCGGCGTCGAGCTCATGCCTTTGGAAGCCGTCAAAGGTGCTGCCATCCGGCGTTTCATGGACATTCCGCCCTTTGTCGGCCGGCGGCCGATATTCCTCGGAGACGATACATCGGACGAACACGGTTTCGAGGCGATCAATGAAATTGGCGGCATCTCCATCCGCGTGAAGCCGAACGGACCGACGGCCGCAAACTATGCCCTCGACGACGTGATCGGCGCAATAGCCTGGCTCGAGGCCAGTTTCGAGACGTCGGCGGTGGCCTGATCGCGCCGTGGCCCGGTTCAGCTGATCTTCCCGTCCACCATGTGAATGCGGCGATCCATGCGCGCCGCCATGTCCAGGTCATGCGTGACTGCCACGACCGTCTTGCCGCGTTCGCGCACCAGATTCTCCAGGATTGTGAACACCTGCTCGGAGCTCTTGCTGTCGAGGCTCCCCGTCGGCTCATCGGCGAGGATAAGCGGCGGGTCGTTGGCGAGCGAACGTGCCACCGCGACGCGCTGACGCTGGCCTCCCGAAAGCTGGTCCGGCCGCTTGTCGAGATGTTCGCCGAGCCCCAGCGATGACAGCAACTCGCCAGCCCGTTCGCGCATCACGGGTCGGGCCAGCCGACCAAGCTTGCGCATTGGAATTTCTACATTTTCGCGCGCCGTGAATTCCGGCAGAAGGAAATGAAACTGGAAGACGAAGCCCAGCGTCGAAAGCCGTGTCTGCGCCCGCTCCCTTTCATTCATAGGCTCGCTATCGCGTCCGCCTATCCTCAAGGTCCCGCCTGTCGGCCGGTCGAGCAACCCAAGCAGATAGAGCAGCGAGGACTTACCGGAGCCGGAGGGACCGGTCACGGCGACGAATTCGTTGTCGTTGATCGTGAGCGTGATGTCCTTGACCAGCGTAACGGGGACCGTCTCTGGCAAGATGCGGGTCAGTCTCTCGGTCTCGATGAGTGCGCTCATGTCGCGCCTCTTATTATGTCGACCGGATTCAGGCGCGCTGCACGGCGCGCCGGCAGGTAGCCAGCCACCGCCGCCGAGCCCAGTGCGAAGGCCGAGGCGATGATATAGTGGGTCAGGCTCCAGGCTATCGGCAGCCGGGTCATCTCCTGGCCGGTCGCGGCGATCTCGAAACGCACCAGCGACAGTGCATAGGTCATGGAGAAGCCAAGCAGCCCGCCGAGAGCGGAACCGGCAGCGCCGATCACCAGGCCTTCGAGCAGAAAGAGCCGGCGCATGTCGGACTCTGGGAAGCCGAGCGATTTCATGATGGCGATGTCGCGCGCCTTCTCATGCGTGATGGTGGAGATGATGTTGTAGATGCCGAAGCCAGCAACCAGCATGATCGCGCCGACCACCGTGTACATGATGACGTTGCGCACAACGAGCGCTTCGAGAATCGATTCGTTGGCTTCTTGCCACGCCACGGCCTTGTAGCCCAGTTCAGCCTCGGCACGGCGCGCCACCGCTGGGGCGCGATTTGGATCGTCCAGCTTGATGCGTATCTCGTTGATGGCGTTTGGCCGCGCTGAGAGAATCTGCGCGTTCTTCAAAAGCACATAAGCTTCGCCTTCGTCGCGCGCGGTGGTGCCGGTGTGGAAAAGGCCGGCGATCTTGAAATTGCGCGTCAGCCCTTCCGAGGAGACCGCCGTTATCGTATCGCCGAACCCGGCACCGAGCCGGCTCGCCATCGTGTTGCCGATCAGCACGTTGTTGCCGCCCGCGGCAAGTGCCGAAAAGCTGCCTTCGACGAACTCTCCGACGATCGGTGAAACGCCGGTCTCGCGCTGCGGATCGACCCCGATGATAGCTGCGCCCACTTCGCGGCTGGAATACCGGATCACGCCCTGCGTCTTGAGGCTTGCTGCGAACCGGCCGGGAATCCAGCTCTCCAGCCAGGAGGTCGCGGCGGTCGGGTTGATGATGCCGCGCCGATCGTCGCGTGGCCGGAGCCCCGAGATGGCGGCGGTCTCGAAGTAGTCCTCGGCCGGCTGCCGGCGGGCGGTGCGCTGCTCGTCGGTGATGTCGACATGCGGCATCGTGTCGACGAGCTGCCTGACGAAATCGTCCTGCCCGCCCTGCATCAGCGCCGCCATGGCGATGGAGAAGCCGACACCGACCGCAACGCCGACTATGGCGACCAACGTCTGGCGGCCGCGGCCGGCGATATGCGTTACGGCAATGTCGACGATCAGCGCCATCGTTGCCTATCTCTCCTGCGCGGCGGCGATGCTCACGCGCCCCCCGTCGCCGAGGTCGGCGGGATAGGGCGAGACGATGCTGACCTTCTCGTCGATGCCTGACTGTACTTCGACGCCATTGGTGCCGCGAATGCCCGTTCGGATTTCACGCCGCCAGGCCTTGTCGCCTTCGACTACGAACACCTTGTTCCCATCCACCGCAACCGACGGGATCAACAGCGCATTTTTCGAAACGCGGATGACGATGTTCACGTCGGTCGACATGCCTATACGAAGCGGCGTATTGTCCGGCAGGCGGAAGCGGACGCGATAGGTCTTCGTCACCGGATCGCCCTTGGGCGTGATGCTGTCGACCACCGCTTCCAGATTCTGCCGAGGGAACGCATCGGATTTAAGCAGCGCGCGCTGGCCGATCTCGACCCGTGGAATGTCCTCCTCGTTGACCTCGGCGACCACCAGCAGCGGCTTCGGCTCGCCGACCCAGAACAACACGGCGCCGAGTTCGGCGATCTCACCGACCTCGCCGTCCTGCCTGAGCACGATACCGGCGCTCGGCGCTCGTAAGACGTAGGTGTCGAGCCGCGCTTTCTGTCCGGCAACCAGCGCTTCGATCTGGCCAAGCTCGCTTTGCGCGCGATCGAGCGCCTGCTGGCTTGCCGCACGCCTTTCGGCAAGCACGGTCAGCCTCCGGAGCTCTTCCTGGGCAAGTGCTTGACGCGCTTCGATCTCGCCAAGCACGGCCCGGGCCTCGCTGTCGTCGAGCTTGGCGAGCACATCGCCTTGTGCCACCCTCGACCCCTCGCAATTACACTGCTCGACGATCCTCTCGCGGACAACGGGAGTCACCTTGGCCCAGGTTCGCGGCTCGACCGAGCCACTCGCGTAAACGATCTCGGCCGCGTCGCCGCGTTGTGGCGTCACGACCGAAACCTTGGCCGGCTGCAACACATACCAAGCGCCGAAAGCAGCGGTCGCCGCGACAAGAACGATGCCGACAGTCCAACGTATCCGTCGCAAGAAGCTCTCCTTCCACCATCGAATGCGAACGTCGGAGCGGTGGCAGACATAGCATTAGACCGACCGTCGGTCTATAAAAGTTGCATAAAGAAACGGTTCGTGCTCCTCTTGCCCCCTGTACTTTGTGAGGTCGATTTTGCCCCGAGTGATAAAGCCGCCGGAGATACGATCCGCCGAGCTCCTCGACTGTGCCCAGCGGCTTTTCTTCGAGCATGGCTACGACAACACGACGGTGAACGACATCATCCGCGAGGCCGGCTTGTCGAAGGGTGCGTTCTATCACTATTTCGCGTCGAAGGAGGCCCTGCTGGAGGCGCTCGCCAGACGTCTCGCACGTGACAGCCTTGCCGAGCTGCAACCCCTCCTCGACGACCCGTCACTCGATGGGATTGGCCGGCTCAATGCACTCTTTGCCGGCTCGCGACGGCTGAACATCGAGCTTGCCCCGCAATTGCGAAAAACGTTCTTCGTCGTATTCCGGCCCGAGAACCTTGCCCTCTTCCATCGGGTCGACCAGGCGGCCAGGGAACTGGCCGAGCCGATAATCACAAATCTGCTCAGGAGGGGAAGCGAGGAAGGCAATCTCGACGTGCCCGACCCGGAAGCTTTTGCCGAGATGTTCCTGCAACTCCGGCTGACCTTTCGGGACGTGATGCACCGCGCCCTGCTACAGGCCGATCAGGGCAATATCGACGAAGCAGCGCGGCTGCTCGAGGACCGATTGCGGCTCTACGGCATCGCAATCGACCGGCTTTTGAAGTTGCCCGATGGAACGATAGAAGCCGTGCAGCCCGGTTTTGCCCGGGCTTTTCTCGAAGCCGGACCGTAAGCCGCTGACAGCGATGGAGGAGAGTTGATGAGTAGGAAATCGCGTGCTTCGACCGATGCTGTTCTCAAGGAACTGCGCGCCTTCGGCCTCACCTATCCGGGCGCCGAGACAAAGAGTCCGTGGCCTGGTCACGACGATCTCGCGGTGAAAGGCAAGACCTTTGCTTATTTGAGCCTTGAAGGCGAACCGTTCAGCATCTCTCTCAAACTCCCCTACAGCGGCGACGAGGCGAGAAAGCTCCACTATGCGTCGCCGACGGAGTACGGCCTTGGCAAGAGCGGATGGGTGACGTTCGAACCAGCACCGGACGAACTGCCACCGATGGGACAACTGAAGTCATGGCTCGATGAGAGTTATCGCGCACAAGCGCCCAAAAAGCTTGCCGCCCTGATCACGCACAAGGTGGACTCTGGAGCTTAGGTCGAGCGATCGGTGTCACCCCACCGAATCGCCGGCGCTAGAAGCTCAACGACGCCACGCCGATAAGGGCGTTTCTCATTGAATGACTTTAAGCCCAAAGCCGGCAAATCGTCTGCCTGCCGGTTCCCCTGCGTCAGGCTTAACCTGCGTGCCATGCGTGGAGGCGCGTGCGGTTGCAAGGGGAGGACATAGCAATGACAATACAAGGCGCATCACCGGACCTGTACAATGAGGATCTCGCTCCGGCGAAGGTTCGAAACTGGGGACCGTTCTCGATCTTCAACGTCTGGACGTCGGACGTCCACAGCCTGTGGGGCTACTATCTCGCTGCCAGCCTGTTCCTGTTCTGCGGCGGCTTCGTCAACTTCATCATCGCCATCGGTATCGGTTCGCTGATCATCTATGCGTTGATGAACATGGTCGGCTATGCCGGCGTGAAGACCGGGGTGCCCTACCCGGTCCTGGCGCGTGCCTCCTTCGGCATCTGGGGCGCCAACATACCGGCGCTGGTGCGCGCCATCGTCGCCTGCTTCTGGTACGGCGCGCAGACGGCGGCCGCCTCCGGGGCGATCGTAGCCCTGCTGATCCGCTCGCAATGGTTCGCCGACTTCAACCAGAGCACACATTTCCTCGGCCACTCCGGGCTCGAGGTGATCTGTTTCGTCATCATCTGGGCGCTGCAGCTCCTGATCATTCAGAAAGGCATGGAAACGGTGCGCCGCTTCCAGGATTGGGCCGGACCGGCGGTGTGGGTGATGATGCTGATCCTGGCGATCTATCTTTGCATCAAGGCAGGCACCTTCGCTTTCACCAGCGACATCCCGATGGATGTGCTGCTGGAAAAGACAAAGGACGCGGGCGTGCCGGGCACGCCGGGCTCCTGGACCTCGCTGTTTGCGGTGGCCGCGATCTGGGTGACCTATTTCTCCGCGCTCTATCTCAACTTCTGCGATTTCGCGCGCTACGCCCCGGACAAGGCATCGCTGCGCAAGGGCAACATCTGGGGCCTGCCGGTCAATCTTATCCTGTTCTCGCTGGTCGCCGGCGTCACCACGATCGCCGCCTTCGACGTCTATGGCGAAGTGCTGCTGCATCCCGACCAGATTTCGGCGAAATTCGACAGCTGGTTCCTGGCGGCGCTCGCAGCCCTGACCTTTGCGGTGGCGACGCTCGGCATCAATGTGGTGGCGAACTTCGTGTCGCCGGCCTTCGACTTCTCCAATGTCTTTCCACGCCAGATCGACTTCAAGAAGGGCGGCTACATCGCGGCGCTGATCGCGCTGGTGCTCTATCCCTTCGCGCCCTGGGAAGGCAGTGCCGCCTCCTTCGTCAACATCATTGGCGCAACGATGGGGCCGATCTTCGGCGTGATGATGGTCGACTACTATCTGATCCGGAAGGGCGAGGTCGACGTCGATGCGCTCTACAGGGAGAATGGCGAATTCCGCTTCCAGGGCGGCTGGCATGTCAATGCCTTCATCGCCGCCGGTATCGGCGCGGTCTTCTCCTCGATCCTGCCCAACTTCACCAGCCTGCTGCCGTCCTGGTGGGGCGTCTATGGCTGGTTTTTCGGCGTGGCAATTGCCGGCGTCATCTATTACGTGCTGCGCACGATGGCACTCGGTGCCGGAGCTAGGATAGCCAAGGCCTGAACGGAGTCGGGGCGGCGCGAGCCGCCCCGTTCATTCTGCGATCATTTCGGCCAGGCGGCGCACGGTATTCCAGTTGCGCGAGGTGCCGATGCCGAGACGTTTGTGGCTCACCGCCGCAAGCAGCCGCGAACTCGGCATCTCGCGGGAAAAGACGATCCAGATGTCGCCGCCGACAATCCGCAGCTTCTCGTCCTTGCCGGCATATGCCTCAAGCGCCGCGGCGGTCTCGGCGGGAACGGGCGCTCGCATCACGCGCACCGCCACCTGGTCCGCGGTCTCAGCCGATTCAGCTGGGAACGGATTGCCGGCCGCCAGCCTTAGCCAGCCGTCGTCGCGGCGCACGATGATGTCGACGTGGCGGCCGAACGTCTTTGCGAACGCCGCCTCCAGCCGCTGCTCCAATGCCGCAAGTTCTGTTTCTTGCGCCTCGAAGACCAGATTGCCGGTCGCTACCAGCGTGCGCGGGTTATTCAGACCCAGGCCTTCGGCCATCGCCTTCAGATCGGACATGACGACCCGCCGCCCCTCGCCCAGGACAATGCTGTAGAGCAGCGCGACGTAAGTTTGCATGGGCGGCTAGTCTAGACCAGCCGCGACTGCTCTACCGCCGCCTCGATGAAGCTGGCAAACAGCGGGTGCGGATCGAGCGGCCGGCTTTTCAACTCGGGATGGTACTGCACGCCGATGAACCAGGGGTGGTCGGGATATTCGACCGTTTCCGGCAGCACGCCGTCCGGCGACATGCCGGCAAACACCAGGCCGCAATCCTCGAGCCGCTCCTTGTAGTCGACATTGACCTCGTAGCGGTGGCGATGGCGTTCGGAAATCTGGGTATCGCCATAGATCTCGGCGATCTTCGATCCTTTGGCGAGGTCGGCCTGGTAGGCACCGAGCCGCATGGTACCACCAAGGTCGCCGGTTTCCCTGCGCTTTTCCAGCATGTTGCCCTTCAGCCATTCAGTCATCAAGCCGACGACCGGCTCCTCGGTTGGACCGAACTCGGTCGATGATGCGTGCTCGACGCTGGCCAGCGAACGCGCCGCCTCGATGCAGGCCATCTGCATGCCGAAGCAGATGCCGAAATACGGCACCTTGCGCTCGCGCGCGAACTTCGCCGCCAGGATCTTGCCCTCCGAGCCGCGCTCGCCAAAACCGCCGGGGACGAGAATGCCATGGACCTTCTCCAGCCACGGCGCCGGGTCTTCCTTCTCGAATATCTCGCTTTCGATCCAGTCGAGCTTGACCTTGACCCGGTTGGCGAGGCCACCATGCGACAGCGCCTCGATCAGCGATTTGTAGGCGTCCTTGAGGCCGGTATATTTGCCGACGACGGCAATGGTCACTTCGCCTTCCGGATTGTGGATGCGGTTGGACACCGCTTGCCACCGTTCCATGCGCGGCTTCGGCGCCGGATCGATGCCGAAGGCCGCCAGCACTTCCGAATCCAGCCCTTCATTGTGATAGGCCATCGGCACGTCGTAGATATGCGGGACGTCGAGCGCCTGGATGACGGCGCTTTCGCGGACATTGCAGAACAGCGACAGCTTTCTGCGCTCTTCCTTGGGGATCGGCCGGTCGGCGCGGACCAGCAGTATGTCGGGTGCAATGCCGATGCCGCGCAACTCCTTGACCGAATGCTGCGTCGGCTTGGTCTTCAGTTCGCCTGCCGTCGGAATGTAAGGCATCAAGGTCAGGTGGACGTAGACGGCGTTGTTGCGCGGCAGGTCGTTGCCGAGCTGGCGGATCGCCTCCAGGAACGGCATCGCTTCGATGTCGCCGACGGTGCCGCCGATCTCGCACAGCACGAAATCGTAGTCGTCATTGCCGTTGAGGACGAAATTCTTGATCTCGTCGGTGACGTGCGGAATGACCTGCACGGTAGCGCCGAGATAGTCGCCGCGCCGCTCGCGCTCGATGATGTTCTTATAGATCCGGCCGGTGGTGATGTTGTCTTGCTGGTTGGCCGAGCGGCCGGTGAAGCGCTCATAATGGCCAAGATCGAGATCGGTCTCGGCCCCGTCATCGGTCACGAAGACTTCGCCGTGCTGATAGGGCGACATCGTGCCGGGATCGACATTGAGATAGGGATCGAGCTTTTTGATGCGTGCGCGATAGCCCCGCGCCTGCAAGAGAGCCCCAAGGGCCGCTGCAGCAATGCCTTTTCCAAGTGAGGAAACCACGCCGCCTGTGATGAATACATATCGCGCCATGGGAGTCATCGCTTAACGCGGCCGAATTGATTCCGCCAGAGAAAAAACCGCCGCGAAGGCTTTTTCCCAAGAAGGCGCTCTGGTCGTTGGCGTATCAAAACAAAAGGGCCGGCGAGGCCGGCCCTTTTTGGCACGATCTGTCAAAGCGTCAGATGATGACGACTTTGGTGCCTACTTTCACCCGGCGGTAAAGGTCCATGACGTGCTCGTTGATCATGCGGAAGCAGCCATTGGAGGCGCTGGTTCCGATCGACTGCGGCGCGATGGTGCCGTGAATGCGCAGGTGGGTATCTTTCTTGCCGTCGTAAAGATAGATGGCGCGCGCACCGAGCGGATTGTCGCCGCCGCCGGGCATGCCGTCCTTGTA
Source organism: Mesorhizobium sp. M0184 (assembly GCF_040322215.1). NCBI lineage: Bacteria > Pseudomonadati > Pseudomonadota > Alphaproteobacteria > Hyphomicrobiales > Phyllobacteriaceae > Mesorhizobium > Mesorhizobium sp. M0184. Next base: position 28,603 of record NZ_JAMYSZ010000012.1, on the reverse strand, counting down.
CTGGCCATAGTGCTTGGGTTCGCGCTTTTGCATATCCAGCGTCGGAATCCAGCGCGGCCATTCCTGCTTGTCCCCGACGGCAACCGTACCCTTGAACTGCAGGCCTTCCCGGCCGACCGCGATGGCATAACGGCGGGCGGTTGACGATGATTCGACGAGGTAGAGACGACGGGCGCTGGTATCGATGACGATGGTGCCGGGGTTGTAGCCGGTGAATTCGACCTCCTGCGGCACGAATTCCGCCTTGACCTTGAACTGCCGCTTGGCCTGCTTCCTTTCGAGCGCGGCGTCGAGCGCGCGTGTTTCCGGAAGCAGCGACATCGACGAAGAGGATGTGCCGCCGAACAGTCCCGCGAACAGCCCGACGCTCTGCGGCTTCTGCCCGACCGGTTCGCTGCGCAACTCGCCATTGTTGCCGGTCAGCGCAACGTTCATGGCCTCGGCCGGGATCGGCTCGGCCGACTGGATCGGCGCAATGGGCGTAATCGGTTCGATGATGTTGACGGTCTTCTTCTTGGCCGGCGTGGCGTCAGCCACCTTGGCCGTTGCGAGCGGCTGGCTCTTCTTGGCAAGGAACGCCTGCCGTTCCGCATCGGCTTTGGCTTTCGCCGCCTCGCGCATCGCCAGCTTCCTGGCTTCGAGTGCCTTGGCGCGAGCGGCTTCCTTGTCGGCTGCGATCTTGGCTTCGATCTTGCGGATCTGCGCAAGGTCGTCCGGCGTCGGATCTTTCTTCTTCTTGAGAAGCTTCAATTGCGCTGCATCGCTTTTGGCAGCGACCTTGACGACGTCGGTTGTTGTTGCGGCTTTGTGGGCCGAGTTTGCCGTCGGCATGGCCGCGTAAGCGGGCGCACCTAGGCTGAGCACGGCACAAAGGCCGGCAAAAATGAAGCTGCGAAGCTGCATGGGGAAGATCCGATCGTTCAATGCTTGTTGCCTACGGCGTCGCCCGGCGCCCCCCAAGGACGCCGAGAATGCCGCGTGCAACGTATAATCGATTAGCCGGAAGCGCCTCAAGCGTGAGGCGCAGTCGAATCTTCGTGATCGTGCGGCATTTGCCGCGACTGTGTTCAAACGACAACAGATCGCGGCATAAGTTGCCCTATTACTGGTTGGGAACCTGCGGCGTGGCCGGCGCGGTGGCGCCGTTTGTCGCTGGCGGCGTCGCCGGAGCGGTTGCCGGCGGCGTCGTTGCCGCGCCATTGCCGGACGGCGGGGTCGGCGCCGTGGTGCCCGAAGGCGGCGTCGGCGTCGTGGTTCCAGGCAATTGGTTGAGTACGCCCTTGCCTGCTCCGTCCGAGGTCGCCGGCACGCGATCGAGAATGTCGATCGGCTTCTCGCCATAGCGCGCAACGATCGACAGTGTCAGCGAAGTGACGAAGAAAGCGGCAGCCAGGATCGCTGTCGCCCGCGTCAGCGCATTGGCGGCGCCACGCGCGGTCATGAAGCCCGATCCGCCGCCGATGCCGAGGCCGCCGCCTTCGGAGCGCTGCAGCAGCACCACGCCGACAAGCGCGAGCACGACCATGAGGTGGACGACGATCAGTACGGTTTCCATAATTTACCCTGGCAAGGCCTTGTGCGGCCGCTGATTTGGAGGCGGCTCAATACAATGCTTTGACGGCATTTCCAAGCCCGTGGCCGGAATATGGGAAGCAATGCGTCCTTTGCAACGATTTCGGCGCCGGCCGTCCGTTCAAATGCAGCAAGCAGCCCTTGTATCAAGCGATGTTTCGATAGGCTTCCGCGATGCCGAGGAAGTCCGCCGCCTTTAGGCTGGCGCCGCCGACTAGCGCGCCATCGACATTCCTGACGCCGAGCAACTCGACGGCGTTGGACGGCTTGACCGAGCCGCCGTAGAGAATGCGCATCTTGGCCGCCGTATTGCCGAGCTTCCGTGCCAGTTCTTCGCGGATATGCGCATGTGCCTCGGCGACGTCGGCGGCGGTCGGGGTCAAGCCGGTCCCAATCGCCCATATTGGCTCATAGGCAATGACGGTGTTGGAAGCCGTGGCGTTTGGCGGGACCGAGCCAGCGACCTGGCGCGACAGCACGTCGAGCGTGGCTCCTGCTTCTCGTTCGGCTCTTGTCTCACCAATGCAGATGATGGCCACCAGCCCGGCGCGCCATGCGGCGGAGGCCTTGGCCTGGACCAAGGCATCGTCCTCCTTGCGATCGGCGCGGCATTCGGAATGGCCGACGATGACATGGCTGGCACCTGCATCCTTCAGCATCTCGGCCGAAATGCAGCCGGTATAGGCGCCGCTTTCCTCGGTGTGGCAATCCTCTCCGCCGGCCCGCACCGGCGTGCGCGACAGAATCTCGGCGGCGTGCGCAAGCAAGGTCGCCGGCACGCAGACCACCGCTTCGGTCTCGGCGTCGAGCCCACTCATGAAGCCGTTGCCGATCATCCTGATCTCGTTGAGCGAGGCGCTAGTGCCGTTCATTTTCCAGTTGCCAGCGACGAGCGGGCGGATTCCAGGCGTCATGGGATTTGTTTCTCCGGGCAATTTCCAGCTGGCCCTCACTATCAAAATCAGGCCACAAAGCAATCGACAGTGGGCAGGAAGGGCGCTATTGCGCTTGTTTCAGACTCGGCGCATGCGAAATGCGCAAAAATCGGAAGTACTCATGCTTGGTATGTTGAGAAGCGCGGCGGGGACCTGGGTCGCTAAACTGCTGCTGTCATTGTTGGTGTTGAGCTTCGCCGTCTGGGGCATCTCGGGCCGCCTGATGGGCGGTCTTGCCGGCCATGATGCCGTGATCACGGCCGGAGGCACCAAGGTCTCGATCAACGAATACCGCCTCGCCTACGATCGCCAGCTCAGCGTCATGTCGCAGCAATTCGGCCAGCGCATCAGCCGTGAGCAAGCGACGGCGCTCGGCATCGACAACCAGGTGCTGGCGCAACTCGTGTCGGGCGCTGTCCTCGACGAGCAGGCCCGCAAGCTCGGACTCGGCCTGTCAAAGGACCGGCTCGCCGAACTGACGCGTGAAGACCCGGCGTTCAAAGGGCCTGCCGGAAGCTTCGACAGGAGAACCTTCGAGTACCTGCTTCGGCAGATCGGCATGCGGCCGGAAGACTATTTGAAGAACCGCGCCCAGGTCGCGGTCCGCCAGCAGATCGTCGAGGCGGTTTCGGACGGCCTCAAGGCCCCGGATACATTCTTCAAGGCGGTCGCGCTCTATCGCGGCGAAGATCGCACCATCGACTACCTGACCTTGCCGAAATCGCTTGTCGAGCCGATAGAAGCGCCGTCCGACAGCGCGCTTTCGGCCTATTTCGAGGAAAACAAGAAAACCTACGCTGCGCCCGAATACCGCAAGTTCTTCTATGTCAGGCTCGAACCGGAAGACATCATGGATTTGAGCGCGGTGACCGACCAACAGGCCAGCGACGACTACAATAAGAACAAGGCGCGCTACACCACGCCGGAGATGCGCACCATCGAGCAGCTTGTGTTCAAGACACCTGATGCCGCAAAGGCGGCGCTCGATTCGCTCAGGACCGGCGCGACCTTCGACAAGATCGTCGCTGCCGAAGGCAAGACGCCGGCCGACACGCTGCTCGGCACGCTGGCCAAGGACAAGATCGCCGACAAGGCGGTCGCCGACGCTGCTTTCAAGCTCAACGTCAATGAGGTCAGCCCGGTCGTACAAGGAGCATTTGGTCCCGTTCTGCTGCGCGTCACCGAGATCAAGCCCGAAGTGGTGAAGCCGCTGGCCGAAGTATCCGAGCAGATCCGCAAGGACCTGGCACTGGGCGAGGCAAGCCGCATCTTGCTGGACGTGCACGACAATTACGAGGATACGCGCGCCTCGGGCAGTTCGCTCGCCGAGGCAGCCGCCAAATTGAAGCTGAAGGTCGTCACCATCGATGCCATCGACCGCACCGGCCAACGGCCGGATGGAAGCATCGTCAAAGACCTGCCGGAATCGCCGGCACTCATCAAGGCGGTGTTCGAATCCGAACCCGGAACCGACAATGAAGGCCTCACCACCGCCGATAACGGCTTCGTCTTCTACGACGTGAGCGCGATCACGCCTGCCCGCGACCGCACATTGGACGAAGTCCACCAGAAGGTCGTGGCCGACTGGACCGCGGCGGAGACCACCAAACGGCTCACCGCAAAAGCACAGGAGCTCGAGAAGCGTCTCAAGGCTGGCGCCACGCTCGAGGTGATCGCCGGTGAGCTCAAGCTCGAAAAGCAGACCAAGCGCGGCGTCAAACGCGATGCTGACGACGTCGATTTCGGCAAGGAAGGCGCCGCCGCGATGTTCGGCGTCGGCGAAGGCGGCACCGGGCTGATCCCCTCGCCCACGGGCGACGGACAGATCCTGTTCAAGGTTGCCGAGGTATTCGAGCCCGCCGGGGCCGACGCCAGCTCAGTACCCGAGGACGCACAGAAGTCCTTCACATCCGGCATGTCCGACGACCTGCTCGACCAGTTGGTAGCGCAGTTGCAGACGCAATATGACGTCCGCATCGATCAGACGGCCGTAACCCAAGCCCTGGCCAGATGAGCGCGCTGAAGATCCACATCGCCAAGGTCGCCGCCGGCAGCGCTCTTTCTTTCGAGGAGGCGCGCGAGGCCTTCGACATTATCATGTCGGGCGATGCTACCCCCGGCCAGATCGGCGGCTTCTTGATGGCATTGCGCGTGCGCGGTGAGACCGTCAGCGAGATCGCCGGCGCCGTCGCCACCATGCGCGCCAAGATGCTGCGTGTCGAAGCCCCCGAGGGCGCCATCGACATTGTCGGCACCGGCGGCGACAATTCGCACAGCGTTAACATTTCGACCGCATCCGCTTTCGTCATCGCCGGCAGCGGCGTGCCCGTCGCCAAGCACGGCAATCGCGGACTGTCCTCGCTGACCGGCGCCGCCGATGTGCTGATCGCATTGGGCGTCAAGATCGACATCCCTCCGGAGACGATCGGCCGCTGCATCCACGAGGCCGGCGTTGGCTTCATGTTCGCGCCGGCGCATCACCCGGCGATGAAGCATGTCGGCCCGACCCGGGTCGAGCTCGGAACCCGCACCATCTTCAACCTGCTGGGCCCGCTTTCCAATCCGGCGAGTGTCAGACGGCAGATGGTCGGCGTGTTCCTGCCCGAATGGATCATGCCGGTGGCAGAAACGTTGAAGGAACTTGGTGCCGACCATGCCTGGATCGTCCATGGCGACGGCTATGACGAGATCACCACCACCGGCGAGACACTTGTCGCCGAACTGGCCGGCGGCGAGATCCGCAGCTTTACGCTGACCCCGGAAGCCGTCGGACTGAAGCGGCACAGCAAGGACGAGTTGCGCGGCGGCGACGCCGCCCACAACGCCCAGGCACTGCGCGACATGCTGGGCGGCGCAGCCGGCGCCTTTCGCGATACGGTGCTGATGAATGCCGGCGCCGGGCTGGTGGTGGCCGGCAAAGCGACGACCCTCGCCGACGGCATGGTAACGGCGGCGCAGGCCATCGACAGCGGCCGCTCGCTGAAAGTGCTCGACAGGCTGATCGAGATTTCGAACGGTTAAAACCATGTCCGACATCCTGCGCAAGATCGAGGCTTACAAGCGCGACGAGATCACGGCGGCCAAGGCGCGCGTGCCGCTCGCCGAGATCAAGGCACGGGCGACGGATGCCGACGCGCCGCGCGGCTTTCTTTCCGCCCTTGAAGCAAAGCGCAAATCCGGCAGGTTCGCGCTGATTGCCGAAATCAAGAAGGCTAGCCCATCCAAAGGCCTGATCCGCGCCGATTTCGATCCGCCGACGCTGGCCAGGGCCTATGCGAAGGGCGGTGCCGCCTGCCTTTCGGTGCTGACCGACGCACCCTCCTTCCAAGGCGCGCCCGAATTCCTCACCACTGCGCGCGCTGTCGTCGAGCTGCCTGCATTGCGCAAGGATTTCCTGTTCGACCCCTATCAGGTCTACGAGGCCAGGGCATGGGGCGCCGATGCCATCCTGATCATCATGGCCAGCGTCGACGACGCGTTGGCAAGAGAACTCGAAGCGACAGCGTTCGGGCTCGGCATGGACGCGCTGGTCGAAGTGCATGACGAGGCTGAAATGGAACGCGCGCTGCAGCTGTCGTCGCGGCTGATCGGAATCAACAACCGCAATCTCCGGACCTTCGAAACCAGCCTACAGACCTCGGAGCGGCTGGTAGCGATGGTGCAGGCCGACCGCCATCTGGTCAGCGAGAGCGGTATCTTTTCGCACGACGATTGCCGCCGGCTGGAGCAGAGCGGCATTGCGACTTTCCTGGTCGGCGAGAGCCTGATGCGCCAGCAGGACGTGGCCGCGGCAACGCGCATGCTGTTGACGGGCAAGGCGCCGGCAGAGGTAGTTTGAGGATGGCGGCCACCCTCACCCATCTTGGCGCGCAGGGCGAAGCCAACATGGTCGATGTCGGCGACAAGGCTGAGACGGTGCGCACGGCAGTCGCAGAAGGTTTTGTCGCGATGCGGCCCGAGACGCTGGACATGATCCTCGCCGGCGACGCCAAGAAGGGCGACGTGCTGGGCACCGCGCGCATTGCCGGCATCATGGCGGCCAAGAAGACGCATGAACTGATCCCGCTTTGCCATCCGCTGCTGCTAACCAGGATATCTGTCGATATCGAGGCGGACGCCGCGCTGCCCGGCCTGAAGGTGACAGCATTGACCCGCGTCACCGGCAAGACCGGCGTTGAGATGGAGGCTCTGAGTGCCGTCTCGGTCGCTTGCCTGACCATCTACGACATGGCCAAGGCGGTCGACCGCGCCATGGTCATCTCCGGCATCAGGCTGGTTGAAAAGACCGGCGGCAAATCCGGCGACTACAAGATCACCGGAGACGGGGCCACCGAGGCAGGCCGATAATGGCGCTGGTCCCAGTTGCCGAGGCGCTCGAGCGCCTGCTGGACGGCGCAGCAGCGCTGCCGGGCGAACGCGTCGCACTGCTGGATGCCGCCGACCGCGTGCTGGCGGAGCCGGTTGTGGCGCTCCGCACCCAGCCGCCGTTCAACGCCTCCGCCATGGACGGCTATGCCGTGCGGGCGGCCGATATCGCGTCCGTACCGGCAAAGCTTTCGGTGGTCGGCATGGCGCCGGCCGGACGCGGCTTTGCCGGAACGGTGCAGCAGCGGCAGGCCGTGCGCATCTTTACCGGCGCGCCGCTTCCCGAAGGCGCCGACACTATCGTCATCCAGGAGAACGTCCGCGATCTCGGTGGCGGCAGCGTCGAAGTGACGGAACCGACGGTGCAGGGGCGCAACATCCGCCGCCTCGGGCTCGATTTCGCCAAGAGCGATGTCCTGCTGCCCAAAGGCCGCCTGCTCGACCCGGCGGCCTTGTCGCTGGCGGCATCGGCCAATCACCCCGAGGTGCGCGTGGTCAAACGGCCGCTGGTCGCCATCATCGCCACCGGCGACGAATTGCTGCCGCCGGGCAGCGATCTTGGCCCCGACCAGATCATCTCCTCCAACGCCTATGGTGTCGCCGCTGCCGCACAGTCGGTCGGTGCGCGCGCGCTCGACCTTGGCATCGCGCCGGACCGCAGGGAGGCGATCGCTGCGCTGGTTGAAAAAGCCGTGAAGGCTGGCGCGAACGTCATCGTCACGCTGGGCGGTGCCTCGGTCGGTGACCACGACTTCGTTCATGACGTGCTGACCGGGCAAGGCATGACGCTCGATTTCTGGAAGATCGCCATGCGGCCGGGCAAGCCACTGATGTTCGGGCGGCTGGGAGACATTCGCTGCATCGGCCTGCCCGGCAATCCGGTGGCAAGCCTGGTCTGCACTCAGCTCTTCCTGAAGCCGCTGCTGGCGCGGCTCGGCGGCCGCGCCTTTCAGCAGGATATACGTCGGGCACGGCTCGGTGCTGCCATGCCGGCCAACGATCTCAGGCAAGATTATGTGCGGGCTGTTGTCATAGATGACGCCGGTACGCTCGTGGCGACGCCGTTCGGCATCCAGGACTCCTCGATGCTGAAAATGCTGGCCGATGCCAACGGGCTGATCGTTCGCGCGCCGTTCTCACCTGCCGCAGCGGCGGGCTCCCCCTGCGACGTGCTGATGTTACGCTGAACCTGCCTCACTCCGAGATCAAGGTCCGGGTCAGCGGATGGTCTGGATCGGCCAAACCGTCGATGATGTTGAAATGATGCCGGTCAGGCTCGACCACCGAGCTGGTCGCGGTACCCAGGCCGATCCAGATGTTGGCCAGCAACGCGCTCTGACGCAGGAATTCGGCGCGCTCGCCGCCGCCGGCCCAGCAGGTCAGGCGGGCCTTGTCCATCGGGCGCAGCAGCACCGGGCTTTCGGCCTGCGCCTCGGCCTCATCGATCGCGATCGTCTCGTTCATGCCGGTGCGCATGATCGGGCGCAAATCATGCACCCCCGAGATCGACACCACGTGACGAACGCGCCGGACCACTTCGGGCGCCAGCGGCGTCGTGGCCGTAACCATCCGGCTAACAAGATGGCCGCCGGCCGAGTGTCCGGTCAGCATCAGCGGCCCTGGGACCATCGCCGCCGCCTTGCCGATCGCCGCGCCGACTTCCTTGACGATGCCGCCAATGCGTATCTGCGGACAGAGCGTGTAGGACGGCATCGCCACCGCATAGCCGCGATCAACAGGGCCAGCGGCAAGATGCGACCAGAAATTCTTGTCGAATTCCATCCAGTAGCCGCCATGAACGAACACCACGAGTCCCTTGGGCTTGATGGCCGGCAGGAAAAGATCGAGCCGGTTGCGTGGGTTGTCGCCATAGGCCATGTCGAGCCGCGCCCTGCCCTCGGTCGAAAGCACGTCGCGGAAAACCCGCGCGGGCTCGGTCCAGGCCGCCGGCCAGCGATCGCTGCCGGCTATGTTGGCGCCGTTGGCATAGGCGTTGTCCCAATCGGCAATGTGACGTTCGAACACCCTGCGCCCTCCCTGGCAATATGGCCTTGCAACGTAGCCGTGAGCATCGCGCGGCGCGTCGTCGCCAGCCTCACGATTCCAGCTCTCGCATCAATCTCAAGTGACAGCTGCTTTGATTGCGAAGCGCGCATCCTTCCACGCACCGGTGCGGAGGATATCCTCAAGCACTTTGACGGCCTGCCAGACATCGGCATAGCTGACATAGAGCGGGGTGAAGCCGAAGCGCATGGTCGATGGCGCGCGAAAATCGCCGATCACGCCACGTTCGATCAGCGCGCGCATGACCTGGTAGCCATGCTCATGCATGAATGAAATCTGGCTGCCGCGTTTTTCCCCATCGCGCGTGCTTTCGAGCGTGAGCCCGTAAGTGCCGCACTTTGCCTCGACAAGCTCGATGAACAGATCCGCCAGCGCGATGCTCTTCTTGCGCACCGCCGTCATGTCGACATCGTTCCAGATGTCGAGCGCGCCCTTCAGCGTGCGCATCGACAGGACCGGCTGGGTGCCGCACAGAAACCGGCGGATGCCGGTGCCGGCCGCATAGCCTGGCTCGAAGGCGAAGGGCCGTGCATGGCCCCACCAGCCGGTGAGCGGCTGCTGGATGTCGGAAAGATGCCGCTCAGCCGCATAGATGAAGGCAGGCGCGCCCGGGCCGCCATTCAGATATTTGTAGGTGCAGCCAACGGCAAAATCGGCGTTTGCCTTGTCGAGCTCGACTGACATCGCGCCGGCGGTGTGGCAGAGATCCCAGACGATCATCGCCCCGGCTTCCTGAGCCCTGCGCGTCAGCGCCGGCATGTCGCGCAGTTCGCCCGACTTGTAGTTGACGTGGTTGACCAGCACCACGGCGGTGCGTTCGTCGATCAGCTCTTCGATGGTCGGCGCGTCGACCCCCGAGAGGCGCAGCAGCGTATCTTTTCGCGTCGAAACCACACCCTCAGCCATGTACAGGTCCGTCGGAAAACTATCGCCCTCGGCGACGATGACCTGCCGCTCCGGTCGCATGGCCATGGCGGCGTGCAGCAGCTTGTAGATGTTGACCGATGTCGTGTCGCAGACCACCGTCTGGCCGGCCGCGGCACCGATCAGGCGCCCGAGCTGGTCGCCAAGTTCAAGCGGCATGTTGAACCAGCCGGCCGTGTTCCATGCGCGGATGAGATCATGCGACCATTCTTCGGTCGCGGCCTTGTGCAGTTCATCGAAAGCGGCACGTGAAGCAGCTCCTAGCGAATTGCCGTCGAGATAGATCACTCCTTGCGGCAACACGAAGCGGTCGCGCATCGCGCGCAGCGGATCTGCGGCATCCATCGCCTTTATGGCGGCGAGATCGGGAATTCCTGTCATGATTTGCCTGCTCCCCCCAAAAGTTCAACGCAACGCCGGACACGCATCGACTGTTCTTCCATCACCTGGTTGCGCGCAGCAAGGCTCCACCGGCGAGAAGCAGCCTGACCAGGCGACTGGAAACCAGGAGTTAACCCGAGGTTGGCGTTTTGAGTTCGTTTCGTTCACGGTGCATTGACCGAACCGCGCAGTCGATACGGGTTCAATTCCGTGCCCTTTGCCGACTGACGGCCGATGCCAGTGCTGCCTTCTGGGAAGCCAGAAGGCGCAAACGAAAGCAGAATCAAGGGGATGACGCTCGCGACGGTGAAAATGCGGCATTCCGGTAGGGGCGTGGTTTGTTTCCCAAGCCTTAACGCATTCATTAAACTTTAAACAGTTGCGGAACACAACTGGAACAGATAGTGTTTGTTCTGGGTTTGTTTTTCTGATTCTGTTGGGGGTCGCTATGCTGACACGCAAACAACACGAACTGCTTATGTTCATCCACGAAAGGTTGAAGGAAAGCGGTATCCCGCCTTCCTTCGACGAGATGAAGGAAGCGCTCGACCTGGCTTCCAAATCCGGAATCCACCGGCTGATTACGGCGCTGGAGGAGCGCGGCTTCATTCGCCGTTTGCCCAACCGGGCCCGTGCGCTGGAGGTGCTGCGCCTGCCTGACTCGATCGCCCCCGGCCTCAATGCGGCACGCAAGTTCTCGCCGAGTGTCATCCAGGGCAGTCTTGGGCAAGGCGGTCCTCGGCAAGGCAAGCCGACATCGTCGCGCGTGCCCGCAGCCGGAAATGACGACGATGTCGTCGCCGCCGTTTCGATCCCGGTGATGGGCCGCATCGCCGCCGGTGTGCCGATCGACGCCATCCAGCACCAGACGCATTCGATTTCGGTGCCGCCGGATATGATCATGGGCGGCGAGCATTATGCGCTCGAGGTCAAAGGCGATTCGATGATCGAGGCCGGCATTTTCGACGGCGACACGGTGATCATCCGCAATGCCGATACGGCGAGCCCCGGTGAGATCGTGGTGGCACTGGTCGACGAGGAGGAAGCGACGCTGAAGCGGTTCCGCCGCAAGGGCGCCTCGATCGCCCTGGAAGCCGCCAATCCGGCCTACGAGACGCGCATCTTCGGACCAGACAGGGTCAAGGTGCAAGGCAAGCTCGTCGGACTGATCCGCCGCTACTGAGCTCCGCCCTTGGCGCCGGCTTTGGGGTTGTCGGCCCTGCGGTATGGCGGCAGGCCTCGTGCCGCGCGTGAAAATTTCCGCTGCACGTGCCAGGGCCGGTATGATTTTTCGACCGCGAAACGGATTTCGGCGCGCGTTGCCGCTTGTGGATCGAAGTAGACGGCGGCACTTCCCGCGTGCGCCAGTTGCCGTTTGGTGACGACGAGGACCAGCCGGTCGTAGTAGCAGGGGTTATGGGCGGTGGCGTCGTCGATGACGATCAAGCTGGCAAAGGCGCAGGCTGGCCGCGCAGTATCGCGGTCCTTGGCTTGCGCGATGATCGCGCCGGATGGATGCCTGGCAAGGCAGAGGCCATCCGTGCAAATGAACGGCATGCCCGGCGGTAGGTCGGCCGGATCGGCAATGTCGAATTGCGGGTCGTTCTTTCCAGGTGTTTCCGGCGCGACGATAGCCTCGGATGTGAGCGCGCGTTTCCAGTTGTCGATGGTGAACTCATTCGGGCGTGCCCGGTTGACCGCGAGTTCACCGCTGCCGATCGGCAGCGCGACCAGCCGTGCGTCCTCCGAGACCAATACGTCGGGTATGCGTGTCTGCGTTGTCGTCAGCAAGCCGGCGAGCGCAAAAGGAAGTGCCGCCAGCCGCAACCAGGTCGTCGCCATGCTGGCAATGACGAGGGCGATCGTCACCAGAAGGACGGATCTCAGCGAAATCAGCCCGACCGCATCGATCGGCGAGCGCTCCGAGATCCACCCGGACAGGGCGATCATCGCCGTCAGCCCCTTGCCCATGACATAGAGGAAAGGGCCATCCGCACCGAACGGCATCGCCAGCGCGCTGAGAACGGCGAAGGGCATGACGACCAGTGAGACGATGGGCATGATGGCCAGATTGGCGAACAGGCTGAGCGGCGCCACGCGCTGGAAATGCCATATGGCGAAAAGCGCTGTGGCGCTCCCTGCAATGATCGAGGTCATCGCCAGACCGCACATGCCCAGCAGGACCTTTCGAGTGGCAAAGCGTTGCGGCGACAGCCGCGGCGGCGGCGTGGTGGCCCTGCCGGCGCGGTAATCGGACCAGCCTGCATAGGCGCCGACAAGGGCCGCCGTCGCGGCGAAGGACATCTGGAAACTCGGACCGACCACCTCGTGCGGCGACACCAGGATGACCGCGATGGCCGAGATCGCCAGGTTGCGCATGGTGAGCGCGGCCCGGTCGAACAGCACGGCGATAAGCATCACCGCCAGCATGATGAAGCTGCGTTCGGCCGCCACGACAATGCCGGAAAAGACGAGGTAGGCCGCAATCGAAAGAAGCGCGGCGGCCGCGGCATATTTCTTGACCGGCCGTCGCGATGAGAAATCGGGAAACAGCGCAAAGGCACCCCGCAGCAGCGCCATGATGGTGCCGGCGACCAACGCCATATGCAGCCCCGAGATGGAGATGATGTGGTAGATGCCGGTGCGCCGCATCGCTTCGTTGATCTCCTCGGGAATGCCGGCGCGCACGCCGACGATCAACGCAGCAGCAATCTCGCCCTCGGCACCGCCGATGCGGCTGCGGATATGGTCGGCGATGGATTCGCGCGCGTCTTCGATCGCGGAAGAAAGCTGCGCGGCAAGCGGCATGCTGCCCGACGACACGACTTTCGGATTGCCGAGAAAAAAGCCGCTGCCGCCGATACCGGCGAAATAGCTGTCGAAGGAGAAATCATAGCTGTCGGGCCGCACCGGGCCGGTCGGCGGCAGCAGCCGCACATAGCCGGTGATCTCGGAACCGGCGGTCAGCTCAGCCGGTATCTTCATCGCCGAAACGCGGACCCGTTCCGGCATGTAGCGCAGTGTCGGCCTGGCGGTTGAGATCACATCGATTGTCAGCCTGATGCGGCCGCTCGCCATGGGCTCGTACGATACGACGCGACCCGTCAGCCGCGTCGAGATTTCGGAACCGAGCATATGCGTTCCGACACGCCATGTCTCGAACTTGGCGGCAAGTACGCCAAGCGCGCAGAGCAGTGCCACCATGAAGCACAGGCGCGTCCTGGGCCATGACCGCGAGACGACGGCACAAAGGGCCGCGAGGAGCGCGATTGCGATCGGCTGTGGAAAGGCCGGCTCCACCGACAGCCCGAAATATACGACCACCCCGCATGCGAGGAACACCGGCACCAGCAGGAAGGCGATGCCGCGGTCGAGTTCCAGGCCGGCTGCCGAGGTTACGCTGTTGCGGATACGGGACGGTGACGGGAGGCGGAAACGCCTGGGCAGGCGTACGATGGGCTCGCCCGCGGGCACGAGAACCGTTGCTGGGTCGCTGGCCGGCAGCGACGGAGCATCGAAGCGCGGAGCGGGTAGCAATGCCGGTGCCGGCAGGACAGGCGGGGGAGCGGCAAACAGCAAGCGTTCGCTGACGCCGCTGCCAACGTCCTCGCCCTCGCCCGCACCACGGCCTCGCACAGCCATCGGGTCTGCCCCTTGCGCCCTCGACCTCCTATGCTACATGAACGCGCAACGCGCGAAAGTCCGCAAACCCACTTCCTTCGCCCGCCTGAGAGTTCCATGCCCGATAAGGTCGTCACCCGTTTTGCCCCCTCGCCCACCGGCTATCTGCACATTGGCGGCGCGCGCACGGCGCTGTTCAACTGGCTGTATGCCAAGCACACAGGCGGCACGATGCTGCTGCGCATCGAGGACACCGACCGCGAGCGCTCCACCGATGCGGCAAGCGCGGCCATTCTCGACGGGCTTTCCTGGCTTGGCCTGACATGGGACGGCGAGCCGGTGTCGCAATTCGAGCGTGCGCCGCGCCATCGCGAGGTGGCCGAGGAGCTCGTTCGTATGGGCAAGGCCTATTATTGTTATGCGACGCCTGCCGAACTAGAGGCAATGCGCGAGAGCGCACGCGCCAAGGGGCTGCCTCCCCGCTATGATGGACGCTGGCGCGACCGCGACCCGTCGGAGGCGCCGCCCGGCGCCAAGGGGGCGATCCGCATCAAGGCGCCGACAGACGGCGAGACGGTGGTGCATGACCGCGTCCAGGGCGACGTGCGCTTTCCCAACAAGGATCTCGACGATTTCATTATTCTGCGCTCGGACGGCAATCCCACCTACATGCATGCCGTCGTCGTCGACGATCACGACATGGGCATCACCCACATCATCCGCGGCGACGATCATTTGACCAACGCCGCACGCCAGACCGTAATCTATCAGGCCATGGGCTGGGAGGTGCCGTCGATGTCGCATATCCCGCTGATCCACGGTGCCGACGGCGCCAAGCTGTCGAAGCGGCACGGTGCGCTTGGCGTCGAAGCCTATCGCGCCATGGGCTACCTGCCGGAGGCGCTGCTCAACTATCTGGCGAGGCTTGGCTGGAGCCACGGCGACGATGAGATCATGTCGATCGCCGACATGATTGCATGGTTCGACATTGGCGACGTCAACAAGGGCGCCGCCCGTTTCGACTTCGCCAAGCTCGAGGCGCTTAACGGCGTGCATATGCGCCGGATGAACGACGCGGCGCTGCTCGACATCTTCATCGCCACTCTGCCCTATCTTGAAGGCGGCCCGTCAATCGCCGCGCGCCTCGACGACAGACGCAGGGCGCAACTGCTTGCCGCTTTGCCGGGCCTGAAGGAGCGCGCCAAGACGCTGGTCGAACTTGCTGAAGGGGCTGCATTCCTTTTCGTCGAGCGGCCGCTGCCGGTCGACGAGAAGGCGGCGGCGCTGCTCAGCGGTGAGGCGCGCGCGATCCTGCGGGGCGCTCATGCGGCACTAGCCACGGTTTCGGAGTGGTCTGCCGCCTCAGCCGAAGCCGCGATCCGCGACTATGCGCAGGCCGCCGGCCATAAACTCGGCGCCGTGGCCCAACCTTTGCGCGCCGCGCTCACCGGCAAAAGTACCTCGCCAGGTGTCTTCGATGTGCTGGCCGTGCTTGGCCGCGAGGAAAGCCTGGCGCGGATCGCTGATCAAATCGATTAGCAAACTGGCCCAAGAAGATTGGCATTGAAAGGTGTGTTTCGCAGTGCAACATTGGGTCTTGGCCTAATCTGCCGCGCAGATTCAATTGCGGGCGCAAATGTGCGTATTCCGATGCTTTTGACGTGTTGGGTTCAGATATTTTGCCTTTGCCGGCCTGAGGAAACAAAAAGGAGTTTGCTATGACCGAACCTGCGACAAAAATGGAATTTGGCGGCAAAACCCAGGCATCGACGGCCAAGCTGGAACTCGGCGGCAAAACCCATGAATTCAAGATACGAAGTGGTTCGGTAGGACCTGATGTCATCGACATCGGTTCGCTCTACAACACCGCCGGCGTCTTTACCTACGATCCCGGTTTTACGTCGACGGCGAGCTGCGAATCGGAAATCACCTTCATCGATGGCGATGCCGGCATTCTTTTGCACCGCGGCTACCCGATCGACCAATTGGCCGAGCACGGCGACTTCCTCGAAGTCTGCTATCTCTTGCTCTATGGTGAACTCCCGACCAAGGCGCAGAAGGACGATTTCGACTACCGGGTGACGCGCCACACCATGGTGCATGAGCAGATGTCGCGCTTTTTCACCGGCTTCCGCCGTGATGCGCATCCGATGGCGGTGATGTGCGGCGTGGTCGGCGCGCTGTCGGCCTTCTATCACGATTCCACCGATATCTCGGACCCCTATCAACGCATGGTCGCGTCAATGCGGCTGATCGCCAAGATGCCGACGATCGCGGCGATGGCCTATAAATACCACATCGGCCAGCCATTCATTTACCCGAAGAACGAGCTGAATTTCGCAGCCAATTTCCTGCATATGTGCTTCGCCGTGCCTTGCGAGGAATACAAGATCAATCCGGTGCTGGCCCGCGCGATGGAGCGCATCTTCATCCTGCACGCCGATCACGAACAGAACGCCTCGACTTCGACCGTCCGCCTGGCCGGCTCGTCGGGCGCCAATCCTTTTGCCTGTATCGCTGCCGGCATCGCCTGCCTGTGGGGTCCCGCACATGGCGGCGCCAACGAGGCAGCCCTGAACATGCTGGGCGAGATCGGTCATGTCGATCACATCCCGGAATTCATTGCGCGCGCCAAGGATAAGAACGATCCGTTCCGATTGATGGGATTTGGCCACCGCGTTTACAAGAATTACGATCCGCGCGCCAAGATCATGCAGAAGACCGCGCACGAGGTCCTGGGCGAGCTCGGCATCAAGGACGATCCACTGCTCGACATCGCCATGGAGCTGGAAAGGATCGCACTGACCGATTCCTATTTCATCGAGAAGAAGCTCTATCCGAACGTCGATTTCTATTCCGGCATCACGCTGAAGGCGCTGGGCTTTCCCACCACCATGTTCACCGTGCTGTTCGCGGTCGCCCGCACCGTCGGCTGGATCGCGCAGTGGAAGGAGATGATCGAGGACCCGCACCAGAAGATCGGTCGCCCGCGCCAGCTCTATACCGGCGCGCCGGAACGGGACTACGTGCCAATCGCGAAGCGGTGAAGGTGGTGAATGGTGAATGGTGAATGGTGAATGGTGAATGGTGAATAGCGAAGCGTCGCTCCCTGTCCATAGAAACCACTATTCACAATTCACTATTCACAATTCACTCACTTCCTCACCATCCCCATCACCACACCCGCGGCAATCTCGCCTGACGGCTTGGCGGTTGCCATACGCCCGGCAATGTCGGCAAAACCGTGCTTCTGCCAGGTGCGGTAGGCGGTATCGGAGAACAGCGCTTCCAACTGCCGCGCCAGATAATGCGGCCGCACATATTGATTGTAGTGTTCCGGCACAACGGGCCGGTCGGCAATGAGATTGGGCAAGGCTGCGCTCCATACTTTGATCAGCGGCTGCGCGATGCGCATGACCGGATCGAGCCGGTAGCAGGAGATCATCGGCACACTCGCCAGTGCCAGTTCCAGCGATACTGTCCCCGATGCGATCAGCGCCGCATCGGCCTTGCCGAAGGCCTGCCATTTGCGTTCGGCATCGAGTATGATCTCCGGCTTCTCGTCCCAGCTCGCGACCGAGGTCCTGACCAGATCGGCGACGTGCGGCACCGTCGGCAACAGCAGGCGCAAGCGGTGCCCGCGCGCCCGCAGGATCGACACCGTCTCGCCGAACGGCCCGACCATGCGTCGCACCTCACCACGACGCGAACCAGGCAGTACAAGCAACGTTTTGACGTGATCTGCGGACAGGTCACGCGGCTGCGCCTGCGCCCTGGCGGCACTGATTATGCCCGGATCGTGTGCAAGGCGATGCCCGACATAGGTGCCGGGCGGCCCGCCCAGGCGAGCGAGTTCCTTCACCTCGAACGGCAGGATGCAAAGAATGTGATCGACATATGGCTTCATCGCCGCCGCCCTGCCCGGCCGCCAAGCCCACACGCTCGGGCAGACATAGTGGACGATCGGGATAGTCGGATCGGCGGCACGCACCTTCTTGGCGACGCGCAGCGAGAAATCCGGACTGTCGATGGTGATAAGGCAATCGGGCTTTTCACCGGCAATCCCGTTTGCCGGCTGTCCGATCCGCCGCATCAGGCGCGGCAGGTCGCGCAGGATGGCGCTAAGCCCCATCAGTGCGATCTCGCTGCCGTCGAACAATGGCGCCAGGCCGAGCGCCTGCAAATGGCGGCCGCCGATGCCGACAAGCCGAACTTCGCGCCCGGTCATGCGCTTGAGCGCCTGCACAAGGTCGGCGCCAAGCAGGTCGCCGGACTCCTCGCCGGCGACGACGGCTATCTTCAACGGCCGCTCATTCGCCATGCGCCGGCTCCGCAGCAGGCAGGCCGATTACGAACAGGCCGAGCGCATTGGCACGTCCGATGGTGGCGGGACCTTCGAGCACTAGCGAGCGACCGGCTTCGACGGCAATGCCGGCCAGTCCGGCGGCATGCGCCGCCTCGACAGTCAGCGGGCCGATGGAGGGCAGATCGGCACGCAGTTCCTGACCGGGCTTGGCGCATTTGACCAGAACACCGCGGCTCCCGCCGGCCAGCCTGCCGTGCCCGCGCAACTCCCTTGTCCGCTCGAGCAGCCCGTCGGTGCCTTCGACGCCTTCCAACGCAATGGCGCGGCCGCCGACCGCAACAGCCGCTTGGCCGATATCCAGCGCGCCGATGGCTTTTGCCGCCGCGTGCGCCGCCTCGATGTCGCGCCAGTCGGATTTGCGTGGCGCCGCCTTGGTCAGCAGGCCTTCGGCGGCGACCAGCTCCGGCACGATCTCGTGAGCGCCGACGACCTTGATGCCGCTGCGCTCGATCCTGCGCACGAACAGTTTCAGAACCGTATCGTCCCCCCGGGTTACACCGACGAAGAGGCTGGGTAGCCACGCGAGCAGGCCCAAATTGAGGCGCATGGCGCTCAGCCTGGGGCGGCGCGTGATATGACCCGCGGTTACGAGATGCGTAACGTGATGCCGCTTAAGGATCGGCAGCAGCGACCCGACGTCTTCCAGCCTCAAGGTTGCCTGCTCATAGGGCTCGAAATCGGCTATGCGATCGACCTCGCCGGCCGCCATCACGACGAAGGGCAATTTGCCTTGCCGGGCGAGCGCTCGGGCAATTTCGACCGGGAGACTGCCGCCGCCGGCGATGATGCCGACCTTGGCATCTGGCGCGAGATCAAGGCCCTTTCCGGCAGCCTCAATCTTCGTCATCTGCCCTCAGTCTTCATCATCGGTATCGTCGCCGTCGCTACCCTTGAGCGACGGCACGGCGTAGTGCCGCTTGCCGCGACCGGCGATGAAGTCGACGATCTTCATGGCAGTCGGCGACGAGGCGAATTCCGCCTTGGCGAATTCGATGTTCTCGCCGACGGTCCGGGAGCGATCGAAGATCGTCTTGTAGGCTTTGCGCAGCAAGTGGATCTCCGAACGCGGCAGGCCGGCGCGCTTCAGGCCAATGATGTTGAGGCCGCGAAGGCTGGCACGGTTGCCAACGGCGATGGCGTAAGGAATGACGTCGCCGACGATCGCCGAGCAACCGCCGAGAAAGGCGTTATCGCCGATGCGGACAAACTGATGAACCGCGGTAAGGCCGCCGATGTAGACATTGTCACCGACTTCGCAATGCCCGCCTAACGTCGCTTGATTGGCGAAGGTGGCGTTCTTGCCGACCACGCAGTCATGGGCAATATGGGCATAGGCAAGGAAATTGCCGTTGTCGCCGATCGTCGTCTCGCCGCGGCTGGAATCGGTGCCGACATGCATGGTGACACCTTCGCGGATCGTGCAGTTCTCGCCGATCACCAGCGTGGTACGGCCGCCCTTGTGCTTGGTGTTCTGCGGCGGCCCGCCCAGTATCGCCATCGGATAGACCTTAGTCGATGCACCGATGGTGGTCGCGCCAATCACCGAGACATGGCTGACCAGTTCGACGCGGTCGCCGATCACGGCGTCGGGGCCGACGTGACAGAAGGGCCCGATGCGGGCGCCTTCGCCGATTTGGGCGCCTGCCTCGATGACCGAGGATGGATCGATGACTGTCTGGATTTTCATTAGCATTCGTTTGTCAGCCGCTTGCGACCATCATCGCCGAGATCTCGGCTTCCGCCGCCTTGGCGCCATCGACGAGGGCCTCGCAAGCGAATTTGAGAAGATTGCCGCGTTTCTTGATTTTCTTCACATGAATTTTCAGCTGGTCGCCTGGAACGACCGGCTTGCGGAACTTGGCATTGTCGATGGTCAGGAAATAAACCAGCGACGGCTTTTCCGTACCAAGGCTGCGGATGCAGATGGCGCCGGCCGTCTGCGCCATCGCCTCGATGATCAGCACGCCGGGCATGACCGGCTGGTCGGGGAAATGACCTTGGAAATGCGGCTCGTTTATGGTGACGTTCTTGATGCCGATGGCGGATTCGTCGCCATCTATGTCGACAATACGGTCGATCATCAAGAACGGATAGCGGTGCGGCAGGAGCTTCATCAGCCGCATTATGTCAACCGCTTCGAGTGTCGCCGCTGCGATGTCAGCCATTTCCCCCCTCACCCTGTTTGCGCGTCCGTGCAAGTCTGCGCAAGGCCGCTATCTCGCGCATCGCTTCCGCCATCGGCTGCGCCGGATATCCTCCCCAAATCTCACCGGCAGGCACATTGCTCATAAACCCGCTTCTTGCCGCAAGCTTGGCCCCGGACCCGATGGTCAAATGATCCGCAAGGCCGACACCGCCACCCATGGTGACGTTGTCGCCTACCGTCACGGAACCGGAAATACCCGAAAGCCCGGCTATTATGCAATTGCGGCCGATGCGAACGTTGTGCGCGATCTGCACCAGATTGTCGATCTTGGTGCCCTGGCCGATGATCGTGTCGGACATGGCGCCGCGATCGACGGTCGTATTCGACCCGATCTCGACGTCGTCCTGGATGATGACGCGGCCGATCTGCGGAACCCGCTCCGGACCCTTGGCGCCGGCCACGAAACCGAAGCCATCCTGGCCGATCCTGGCACCGCCATGGATGATGACGCGATTGCCAATCAACGCATATTGCACGCTGGCACCTGGACCGACATAGCCGTCGCGGCCAATCTGCGAGGACGGACCGATGACCGCATGCGGGGCAATGACGGTCCCGCTGCCGATGGCAGCGCGAGGTCCGATGATCGCACCCGCTTCGATGATCGCACCGGCCTCGACATGGGCAGTCGCATCGATATGGGCGTGCGGCGAGATACCGGTTTCGCCGGTCATCGGTCCAGGCGTTGCAGCCGCCGGAAAAAGCAGACGTCCGACCATTGCGAAGGCCTGCTGCGGGCGCGGATGCACCAGCACTGCGATGCCCGCCGGCGCCTTGCCGGCAAATTCGGCAGGGCAGAGAACCGCCGCCGCCCGCAGTGACTGCATCAGGGCGAAATTGCGCCTGCCATCGACGAAGACAAGGGCGTTCTCGCCGCCTTCGTTGGCGGGCGCCAGAGCCTCGATCGATACATCGGAGAGACCGGAATCAACAAGCGTCGAACCGGTCAGATTCGCGACTTCGCCGGCCGTATACCGGCGTGAGGGCGCGAAGAACACCGGATCGGTCATTCCAGAAGCAATATCCAGCTAGCGCATGACCCCGAAAATCGGAAATCGACCCTCGGAAAGGATCATGCGCAAATCAAAGTGCTACAACGTCCTTTGCGCGTCCGATAGGACGCGCTGCGCTGTAGTGTCGGATCACTGCCATCCGGATCCAAACGAGCCGGAAGCATCATTGCCCGCTACATCAGAAGCGGGTCGATATGCCGAAGTTGAATTCCTGCACGTCGTCGGTCTTTTCTTTCTTGACCGGGATCGCATAGTCGATGCGGATCGGGCCGAAAGGCGATGCCCACATCAAACCGACACCGACGGAAGCGCGCCATTCCATGCCGGTTGTCGAAGAATTGACAAGGCCACTTGCGATTTTGCTGCCGTAGAGCGTTGCCGCATCGGCGAACACAGCGCCACGCAAACCGAAGCTTTCGGGGATGACCGGCAGCGGGAACTGAGCTTCCGCCGAGGCATTGAAGTAGGTAGTGCCGCCGAGATGGTCATTGCTGTTGTCCGAAGCAACCGGGCCGATGCCGCCATATTCGAAACCGCGGATCATACGGTCGCTGCTCTGGAAATGGTCGAAGACGCGCAGATCGCCGTTGCCATATCCCTGGACATGGCCAGCGCCGCCCGAAACGAGGCCCACCAGGTCCAATTGTTCGGACAACGTCTGATAAATGCTGCCGCGCGCCGTGACCTTGATGAACTTGGCATCGCCGCCGACGCCGGCCACTTCGGTGCCGACATTGGCATAAATACCGTCATGCGGGTTCTTCATGTCGTCGATGGTATTGTAGATCAGGCCGAGGCTGACCGAGGACTTGAGCCATGGGCTCTCTTCAACGCCGTTTACGATCGCCTGGGAGACGTCGCAGGTGCCACCATTGATAACGGGAACGCAGCCCTCGTCGAACTCGTACTTCTCTTGCGCAATATTATAAGCCAGCTGCGTTGAGATGTTGTCGGTGATCGGCAGACCGAAGCGGACGGTCGCGCCTGTCGTGTCGCTGTCGTAATGGTCGTAGTTTCGGCTCTGCTTGTAGATGTCGAAGCCGGCCGCGATCCGGCGGCCGAGGAAATAGGGTTCGGTGAAAGAGAAGCTGTAGTCGCGCGAGTTCTTGCCACCGCCCGCCGCCACCTTGATGAATTGGCCGCGACCGAGGAAGTTGCGCTCACTGACGGAACCTTCGACGGACGGACCTGACGTTTCACCGCCGCTCGAATAACCGGCGCCGACCGTGAACTCACCGGTCGATTTCTCGACCACATCGACCACCAGCACAACCTGGTCCGGCTCAGAACCCGGAACGGTGGAAATTTCGACTTTTTCAAAATAATCGAGCGCTTCCAGCCGCCTCTTCGCGCGCTGGATGAGCACCTGATTGAAAGCATCGCCTTCGCTGACATCGAACTCGCGGCGAATGACGTAGTCGCGCGTCCGATCGTTGCCGCGAATCTCGATGCGCTCGATATAGGCCTTGGTCCCCTGATCGACCGTATAGACGACCGAGATCGTGTGGTTCTCGAAGTTGCGGTCGCCGCGCGGCGTCACCTGGGCGAAGGCATAGCCGGATCCAGCGACCTTTTCGGTCAAGGCGATGATCGTGTCCTCGACGTTCTTGGCGTTGTAGACATCGCCCTTGTGGGTCTCGACCACCGATTCAAGCGACTTGGCGTCGACCTCGGGGATCGTGCTTTCGACGCTGACATCCCCGAACGTATAACGCTCGCCCTCCTGTACCGTGATGGTGACGGTGTATTTGTTGGTGGTGTCGTCGAGTTCGCCGACAGCCGAGACGACCTGGAAGTCGGCATAGCCGTGATTATAATAGAAGCGGCGCAGCAGCTCCTGGTCGGCGCGCAGCTTGTCCTCGTCATAAACGTCGTCGCGCAGCACGAACGACAGGAAGGACGAACGCTTGGTGGAGATGATGTCCGACAGCCGGCGGCTCGAATAGGCGCTGTTGCCGACGAAATTGATCGCTGCGATCTGGGTGCGGCCGCCTTCGTTGATGTTGAAGACCACGTTTACCCGGTTGTCGCCGAGATCCATGATCTGGGTGGTCACGGCGGCATCGTCGCGGCCGATACGCCGGTATGCGGCCTTGACCGCCTCGACATCGGCATCGAGCTGCTGTTGCGAGAAGGTGCCGCGCGGCTTCAATTGCACCGCGGCCTCAAGCGCGTTGTCCTTAAGCTTCTTGTTGCCCTGGAACAGCACCTGGTTGACGACCTGGTATTCGGACACCTTGATGACCAGCGTCGATCCGACCTGGTTGATCTGCACATCCGAAAACAGCCCGGTGCCAAACAGCGCCTTGACCGCATCGTCGATATCCGAACTGGAAAACGCCTTGCCGGGCTTGATCGTCACGTAATTGCGGATGGTGTCCGCGTCGACACGCTGATTGCCGGTGACTTCGACTCTGGAGACGACAGCCGCCTCGGCGGCCGATGTGGCAACGAACTGCACTGCGAGCGCGCCTGGTACAACCAGAGCGGCGGACATAGCCACCGCGGACGCGGCGCTCAGAAACTTGGATGCTGCCTTCATCGGGCTTTTGTACCTTTTCTCGAAGTCCCCACGGCGAGAAAACCGGACGTGCGGTAATTTCCCCTACCGTATTAACCGGATTTTCCCTACACGCAAGGCTTCTGGTTAATTTGTATTTACTTAACCCTGAGGCGTGGCTTTCGCGTCACGCATATCCCCACGCATGGTAAACGGCGTCTCAACATTGCTCGTGCCGAAGCCAAATTCCTTCATGATTTCAGCACCCAAACAGATCGTTCCAGAAAACAAAGCCCATGAACCCGAGCACCAATATGAGGCCGCTTCGGTAAGCCATTTCCATCATGCGTTCGGACACCGGCCGCCGGATGACAGCCTCCACGCCGTAGAACAGAAGATGCCCTCCGTCGAGGGGGGGAATCGGCAAAAGGTTGAGAATCCCTATCCCGACTGACAGGAATGCAACAAGCTGCACGAGCCATTCAAAGCCGAGCTTTGCCGCCTGACCCGACATCTTGGCGATCTTGATGGGGCCGCCCAGCTGGCACTTGTCCTCGCGACCGACAACGAAACGTTGCAGGAACTGGCCGGTACGCTGGATGACGTGTCCGGTTTCCTGGACCGCTGCCCCGACCGCCCCGGCCGGACTGTAGGTGATCAGCCGTGGCTGGCCGAGTTCCTTGTTGTTGACGACGCCGATCACGGCCACCTGGACCTTGTTGCCCAGTGCGTCTTGTTGTTCCATCAAGCGCGGCGTCGCCGTGACGGTGATTTCCTTGCCGGCGCGTAGCATGACGAAGGTGATGCTGTCGCCGGCGCGGCCAGAGACCAGACGCTGGACGTCGGCAAAGGTCTCGACCTTGCTGCCGTCGACGCTGACGAATCGGTCGCCGGGCATGATGCCGGCCGCGGCGGCCGGACTGCCGACGGTGACCTCAGCCACCATCGGCTCCAGCACGGGCCGGCCATGGACGGAAAACAGCACGGCAAAGACGGCGATCGTCAGCAGGAAGTTGAACAGCGGCCCCGCCACGACGGTCGCCGCGCGCTTCCAGATCGGCTGCGTGTGGAAGGCAACCTTGCGTTCTTCGTCGCTCAGCGCCTCGATCTCCTCCGAGCTGGGCTGGCTCGACGTCGCGTTCATGTCGCCGACGAACTTGACGTAGCCGCCGAGCGGTATGGCGCAAAGCTTCCAGCGCGTGCCGCGGCTATCGTTGAAGCCGATAATCTCTGGGCCGAAACCGATCGAAAAGGCTTTTGCGCCGATACCGCACCAACGCCCGACGAGGTAATGGCCCATTTCGTGGACAAAAACGACCACGGTCAGCACGAACAGGAAAGGCACCAGCGTGCCGAGGACAAAGCCGTCTGTGCTGAAAATCGCGTGAAAAATCTCGTTCAATTCATGCCCTCAAATTCATCCACGGCACAGATCACGCCGCGACTGTGACATCAATCCAGGCGAATCCATGACGCAGCCCCGCGCCGGCCCACCGACGATGCCGTTCAAACCGGAAACAGCCCCTGTGCCGGATGGTCGGCGGTCGCGGAAATCCAGCCGATGACGTATAGGGCGAAAGCCGCCGCGACAAGCCCATCTACCCGATCCATGATGCCGCCATGGCCGGGTATCAGCGTGCCGGAATCTTTACGGCCGTGGCGTCGCTTGACCCATGATTCGAACAGGTCGCCGGCCTGCGCGACAATCGAAAGCACCAGTGCGACCACGCCAAGCACGACGAGGTTGCCCGTTCCGGCTACGGCGGCCAGAAGCAGCCCGGCCACTACGCCGCCGACCACCCCACCGAGCGCCCCGCTCCGCGTCTTGCCCGGCGAGATCGACGGCGCCAGCCTTGGACCACCGATGGAGCGGCCGACGAAATAGGCAAAGATATCGGTCGCCCAAACCACGGCGAATAGGAACAGAATGGCCAGCAGCCCTGAATGGTCGCCGTTACGCAAGAAGGCCAGCGACAAGCCGGACACGGCCGCATAGGCAAGGCCGGATGCTTCCCACGGTCCTGCCCTGCGCATGGAAGAAGCGACGGCAGTGACAGCAACCAGAGCCGCGACGAGCGGCAGCAGCAAAGACGCAGGCAGGCCGGCGACGAGGGCACCAATAAAGACCACGATCAGCGCCTCGGGCAGAAAGCCGAGACCTGCCGTGGCACCAGCACCTGCCGGGGCAACGGGGCGGCTCATCCGCGTCCACTCGTAGAAGATCACCGCCGCCATGGCGGCGCAAAGCAACCGGAAGGACAGTCCGCCGAGCCAGGTCAGGGCAAGCGTGACGATGGCAAGCACGACGGCCGAAATGACCCGGAGTTGGAGGTTGCTCATTCCTCAGCCTGAGGCGACATCTTGGGCGGCAAGTCCGCCGAAGCGGCGCTCGCGGCCGGCGAAATCGCGCAGTGCATCGGACAGGTGCTCGCGACTGAAGTCGGGCCAGTAGCAAGGCAGGAAAACGAGTTCGCTATAGGCGGCCTGCCATAACAGGAAGTTGGACAGCCGAAGCTCGCCGCTGGTGCGGATGACCAGTTCCGGGTCCGGAATGCCCTCTGTATCGAGCGAGCTGGCAAAGGAATCGGCCGTGATCGCCTCGCTCTCGATCTCACCGCGCGCCGCCGCCGCTGCGAGCTTGCGCGCGGTGCGCACGATCTCGTCGCGCCCGCCGTAATTGAAGGCAATGACCAGTGTCAGCGCCTCGTTGCTGAGAGTGAGCGTTTCGGCTTCCTCGAGCAGCCCCCTTATGTCGGGCTGCAGCCCTGCCCTGTCACCGATGACCCTGATCCGCACCCCACTCTGGTGCAGCTCGGCGAGGTCACGTCGGATGAAAAGCTTCAGCAGGCCCATGAGGTCGCTGACTTCGGATTTCGGCCGTGACCAGTTTTCCGACGAAAAAGCGTAGACGGTCAGGAAGGAGATGCCGAGGCCGGGGGCGGCGCGAACTGTCTTGCGCAGCGCCTCGACGCCGGCGCGGTGACCGGCCAGCCGCGGTAAGCCGCGCGCCTTGGCCCAGCGTCCGTTTCCGTCCATGATGATCGCGACATGCGCGGGCGTTGCCATATTCTCGCTTCCGGGCCAGGCGTGGCCAGACCCTAGACCTGCATGATTTCCGCTTCCTTGTCGGAAAGCAGGTGGTCGATGGTGCTGATTGTCTCGTCGGTCAGTTTCTGAACCTGGTCGGCCCGTTTGCGATGGTCGTCCTCACTGATGTCGCCGTCCTTTTCCGCCTTTTTCAGAAAGTCCATGCCGTCCCGGCGAACGTGGCGTGCGGCGACGCGGGCATTCTCGGCATAACCGTGCGAGATCTTGACCAGCTCCTTGCGGCGCTGTTCGTTGAGCTCGGGCAGCGGAATCCTGAGATTGGTACCGTCGACGATAGGATTGAAGCCGAGATTGGCTTCACGGATGGCGCGGTCGACGGCGCTGACCATCGACTTGTCCCAGACCGAAACCGAAATCATGCGCGGTTCCGGCACCGACACCGTTGCCACCTGGTTGATCGGCATGGTGGTGCCATAGGCCTGCACCTGGACGGCATCGAGCAGGTTGCTCGACGCGCGGCCGGTGCGCAGCGAAGCCAGATCATGCTTGAACGCGGCGATCGCCCCGTCCATGCGCCGTTTGAGATCGTCGTACTCGCCACTCATCATCGTCTCCTCGACCCGTTAACCCGGGTTCACTGCTTAGGCCCTGTTCGAGCCTCATCCGCAACCGGTCCCTTTCGGGTTCATGGTCCGGTCAATCATCTGCGACAACCGTGCAACGGCCGCCGCCCCTCAGGATATCGCCGAAGCCACCCTTCTCGTGGATCGAATAGACGATTATCGGAATGTTGTTTTCGCGCGCAAGTGCAATCGCCGCCGTATCCATGATCGAAAGCCCGCGTTTGATGACTTCGTCATGGCTGATCCGCTCGAAACGTGTCGCATGCGGGTCCTTCTTGGGATCAGCCGAATAGACACCATCGACCTGGGTGCCCTTGAACAGAGCATCGGCGCCGATCTCGGCGGCGCGAAGGGCTGCAGCCGAATCGGTGGTGAAGAACGGATTGCCGGTGCCGCCGGCGAAGATGACGACCTTGCCCTGGTTCATGTAGGCGGTCGCCTGACGCTGCGAAAAACTTTCGCAAAGCTCGGGCATGGCGATCGCCGACAGCACCACGGCGTCGACGCCGATCTTGTTGAGCGAGGTGCGCAGCGCCAGCGAATTGATAACCGTGGCAAGCATACCCATATGGTCGCCGGTGACGCGGTCTCCGCCTTTTGACGCAACCGCGACGCCACGGAAGATGTTGCCGCCGCCTATGACGACACCGACTTCGATGCCCAATGCGCGGGCCTCGGCGATGTCGGCGGCGATGCGGTCGACCACCGATACGTCGATGCCGAAATGCTGCTCGCCCATCAACGCTTCGCCCGACGCTTTCAGCAAGACACGTCGGTAGAGGGGCTTCACCGTCATCTGGTCCTCGTCATCGTGCGTGTGACGCGTTTCGGTGCGCCCCGAAACACTGGGCGTTCCGATACACGAAGGGGGCCCCGCTTACACCCCCCGGCCCCCCCCGGAAATTTTAGAAAGTGGCCCCGAAATCAGAAATACAACACCCGCCCAAATTCAAACCATGACCACCTACCGCAAAAAAAATTAAGA